>JAOTRX010000005.1:300000-402505 GCA_030247675.1 Desulforhopalus sp.
TGAACTGGGTGTTTGACTGCATCAGTTCATGGATAATCCGTAAACCGTGGGCACGGATAGTGCTTTCCGTCTCGGTAACCTCAACGATGGCGTCGGCCAATCCCGATACCACCTTTGCCTCGGTCGCCCCCCAGGAAAACTCGATATCGACATCAATATTCCTTTCTTGAAAGAAGCGTTTGGTGACATTCACCAGCTCAGTAGATATCTTTTTGCCCTGCAAATCTTCAATCGTCTTGATATCGGAATCTCCGGCAACGGCAATTACCCAGCGGGTTGGTCGCCGGCTGACCTTGGAGTAAACCAGATCGCACACCAAGACCGTATCGGAATTATTCTCCATTGTCCAATCTTTGCCGGTAATTCCGGCGTCGAGCATGCCCCCTTCTACATAACGGGACATCTCCTGGGGTCGGCAAATCGAGCAATCCAGTTCCGGATCATCGATCTTCGGAAAGTAATTTCTGGCAGCCGGTTTAATCAGCCACCCGGCCTTTTCAAACAATTCAATAGTCGCCACTTCGAGACTACCTTTGGGTAGGCCAAGTTTCAGTGAGTTCATTACCAATTTTCTCCGTGTTCGTGATATCAGTTTAACGGCAACGCCAGCCTTTGCCGGGACGAGGCCCTCATCGTCCTCTCCGACAACAGATTTGCCCCTAAGCAGCTTAACGCTTTAAATTCTCGATTATTTTCCGTAAACAGCAGCAGGATCAAAGATTCTCCCCCCTACCTCAACCAAGGTGTCACCGTTGACCCGCCGATAAAAACACGATCTGTGGCCGGTGTGGCAGGCTGCATGACCTAACTGTTCCACCTGAAAAATCACCGTGTCATTATCGCAATCGACAAGAATATCATGGATAATCTGGACATGGCCGGAGGTCTCACCCTTCAACCAGAGCTTGTTGCGCGAACGGCTCCAGTAGTGTGCCTTGCCGGTTTTCAGGGTCATTTCCCATGAAGCGGAATTGATATACGCCACCATAAGCACTTCAAGGGTTTTATAATCCTGTACTATAGCCGGAAGCAATCCCTCGGCCGATTTATTAAAATCAAGTGTTATCATTGTATTGAGTCTTAAACAATTAAACCTTTCGTTGCCTCTTCCACCATTCCAAGCAAATTCGATGAGCTGCTGGAAAATCCCATTTCAACTTTCACCCTTATCCAATTTTTTTTAACGGTTTATCGCCAGGAAAGGAGGACTAAACTAGACAGCTCTGATTGCTTTGTCAAGTCGCTACCGCTGTTTTCTTGCTTTTCTCGTTCTGTACTTGCATTAAACAGATCATTTCCTATAGTATGTGTCGCATTTTTAGAGACCAATGGATGCTTGTATTTCACCCAAACACTCTTCTTACGACGCTCCAGGAGTAACAATATGCCCCAACCTAAGTCCAACGACACCGTAGTACTGGCCTTTACCGGAACCCTTGACAATGGAGAGGTCTTCATTACTTCTGAAAAGGATAAACCCTCTCGGGTAACACTTGGTAATTCCGACCTTCCACCCACTTTGGAAGCGGGAATTATGGAAATGCAGATAGGCGAGACCCGCAAGATCCGTATCCCACCCGAGGAAGGTTATGGCCAAAGACTCAAAGAGCTCTTACAGACCGTTGACAATCAAAAGATTGTTGATACCCTAAATCCCAAGCCGGGAATGATAATCTTCCTCAAAGTCAACAAAGACGGAACGGAACAAAAGGTGCCGGCAACGGTTATTGAGGTCAAAGGCTCACAGATAACTGTTGATTATAATCATCCACTTGCCGGACACCACTTGACCTACGTGGTCACCCTTCTCGAAATTGCCGAAAACCAACCAACCAACGCCTAGAGGCGTACTGATAACCACCCGTTCTACCTTACTGCTCATCTAAATTCAGGTCACGGGTGGCTTATTCCTTCCTGATCACCTCAGCAATCATTTAAAATTGACTGCCTTTTGTAGAATATGAATTGAATAAATGCCGAAAAATGGGGCGGTAAATCCTCGGAGATATTTACTCACCGCCCCAAAATAATTGACAATTTGTCGGCATCAATACCGGTATTTGTTTACTCACCTCCATTTCCAGTCACTTCTCCACACCTAAGTGAAGACTTGTCTGTATACCGCCAATTTTTTTTTAAATACTCCTGTACATACCTTTTCCCGTATGTATAACCTTAGATAGTTACAATCGGCTATTCAATCAAATGCGGGGAGTATTGTATGGACATCGAAGACGACGAGATTTTGCAGGGATTTATCGAGGAATCACTCGAACATTTAGCTGACATCGAAAATGATTTATTAGCGATTGAAGAGGGCGGGGCAAATATCGACGAAGACCTTGTTAACAAAGTCTTCCGGGCAGCTCACTCGATCAAGGGTGGGGCTGGGTTCATGGGCCTTACGACCATCCAGGAACTCTCACACGCTGCAGAAAATGTTTTGGGCATGATCAGGAGTAAAAAACTGATTCCGACGCCGGAGATCATCAACGTGCTGCTGATTGCTTCGGATCAACTGCAAAGCATGATCGAAGACGTGCATAACAGCAACGACGTTGATATCTCTTCGCACCTTTTGCCCCTTAACGCTATCGCCGACGGTTCTTTCTCCCAGGCGACCCAAGCGCCACCTGCAAAGACTGGAAAAATAAAGGCCAAAGCAGCGGCTGAGAAGGTTGAACCACCTCCGGAAGCTGATGTTGAGGCGCCAACCGAGAAAACAAAACCGCCTGCAGCAGCAAAACCAAAACCGGAATCGAAACCAGAAGCCAAAACTAAACCAAAACCTGAACCCGTGCCGGAGTCAGAGCCTGAGCTGGAACTTGAGCCGGAGCCTGAAATGGATTCTGAGATTGCTTCCTTTTCTGAAGATGATACATACGTAGAAGACGATGCCGCTTCATTTGGTGACACCCCTTCAACAGGCCAAGTTGCAAACCCAAATGCCTCTCCTGGCGACAGAAGTAAAGCATCGGGACCGCCGGCAAAGACCGAGACGACGCTCAGAGTCCATGTAAGCCTCCTTGATTCCCTGATGAATCTCGCGGGAGAGCTGGTACTCAGCCGCAATCAATTGTTGCAGACCATTGGCTCTGACGATCTGCGTAATGCTGAGGCCGTAGGCCAGCGCATTGACCTGATCACCTCCGAATTACAGGAGGCGATCATGTTGACCCGCATGCAGCCTATCGGTAATGTTTTTAGTAAATTCCCGCGGGTTGTCAGAGATCTCTCGAAAAAACTGAACAAGACCATTGATCTGGAAATTGTCGGCAAGGATGTTGAGCTCGACAAAACAATTATTGAGGCAATTAACGATCCGCTGACCCATCTTGTCCGCAACTCGGTCGACCACGGCATTGAAAAACCCGCAGACCGGAAAATGCTCGGCAAATCCGAGGTTGGTCTGGTTATTCTTAAGGCGTATCACGAAGCCGGCCAGGTGGTCATAGAGATAAGCGACGACGGTAAAGGTCTCGACGGAGAGGCCTTGGCGGCAAGCGCCGTCAGCAAGGGTTTGTTGACAGTCGAACAGGCGCAGGCCATGTCCGACAAGGAAAAGATCAATCTTATCTTCCTGCCGGGATTCTCGACAGCAAAGGAGGTTACCGATGTATCCGGCCGGGGCGTCGGCATGGATGTCGTCAAAACCAATCTCGATCAACTTGGTGGAAATGTTGACATTATCTCCGAAAAGGGTGTCGGCACAACTATCTCCATCAAACTGCCATTGACCCTGGCAATCATTCCCTGCCAAATCATTGAGACCGGTGGCGAACGATACGCCATACCCCAAGTGAATCTCGAGGAGCTGCTCCGTATCCCTGCCAATCAGGTGCAAAACCGCGTCGAACGCGTCGGTGACGCCGAGGTCGTTCGTTTACGCGGTACCCTGCTGCCGCTCATTCGTTTAGCTGATGTCATTGGGATTGAACGCACCTATTACGACAGAATCACCGACGAAGTCCTACCCGACAGGCGCGAGGCGACCGCCGATAGGCGTGGTAAGGAATCACCCCTCTTCAGAAGCGCCAACGATCAGGACAGAAAGTCTTCACAAAAAGGTGAGATAGCAAACCGGTCAGTGCTCGACCGCCGCAACTCTGTGTCCAGCGCTTTGAATATTGTCGTAGTATCAACTGGTTCCATGAAATACGGGCTAATCGTTGACCGGCTTCAAGATTCGGAAGAGATTGTTATCAAGCCGCTTGGCCGGCATCTGCAGCAATGCAAAGGGTACGCCGGAGCGACCATCATGGGGGATGGCCGTATCGCCCTTATTCTTGACGTCAGTAACCTTGCCAGGATGGCCCGTCTCACCTCGATCGATGGTTCCGACCGAGCGGCCGAGGTTGCCAAGGCAGCTGAAGACGCGATGCGGGCGAAAAAAGACCGACAATCTCTTCTTATTTTCAAGAGTTCCGAGACGGAGCATTTCGCCGTACCTCTCAATCAGGTTGAACGCATCGAAAAGATCAAGCGTTCCGATGTTGAAGATCTCGGTGGTAAAAGGGTAATGAAATATCGTGGGGGCAGTCTGAGCCTAATTTGCGTCGATGACCTTGCCATGGTTAATCCCTTGGCCGACAGCGAAAATCTCTTGGTAATCGTCTTTAATATTGCCAAGCGAGCCGTCGGCTTACTGGCCATTGGACCAATAGATGCCATTGAAATCAACGCCGATATCGACGACACAACCCTAAGCCAGCCCGGAATAATGGGATCGATCATCATCGATCAGCATACCACCATGCTGGTCAATGTCTTTGAAATGGCCCAAACCCTTTTCCCGCAATGGTTTGAAGAACGGGAAAAAGCGATGATAGAGATAGCCCAGGAAGACACTACCCCACCAACCATTCTCATTGCTGAGGATTCGAAATTCTTTCGCAATCAGGTGAAGGGATATATGACCGAGGTCGGTTACAACGTCATTGAGGCCGAGGACGGTGTTGAGGCCTGGGATAAACTTCACGAGCATGGTGACGAAATCGCCATGTTGATAACCGATATTGAAATGCCGAATATGAACGGCTTTGATCTTACGCAAAAAATCCGTCATGACGACAAATATTCGAAATTGCCGATAATTGCCCTGACCACCCTGGCCTCGGCTGAGGACATGGCAAAAGGCCAGGCCGTTGGCGTCAATGAATACCACATCAAACTCGATAAGGAACGACTGATGGTTTCGGTGCACGACTATATGAAGAGACGTTTTTAATAGTGTAGAGCGCCACTTCATTTAAGAGTGACTTTCGTAAAAGGACTGTCTCCTCTGTGGGATTCTAAAAAGGAATTAAAGTTACGCAACCGATCGACTCGCAACAACAACATGGTAGAAATATGTCAGAAAATAAAATAACAGACAACCGTAGAATCGTGGAACTTGCCACCTTTTATGTCGGTGATGCATTGTGCGGCATGGATATTCTGAAGGTGCAGGAAATCAATAAGCTTATGCAAATGACCAAGGTGCCCCAGGCCCCCGATTACGTAGTCGGCATACTGAACCTCAGGGGGCAGATCGTCACTATTATCGATCTTGGGTTAAAACTTGGTCTCGGCTCCACCGATCTCTCCCAGGATCCAAGAAATATCATTGTCAACTCCGCGGGCGCCCATGTGGGGCTGCTGGTGAGGAAGATCAGTGATGTGGTCTCAGCCGACATGGAAAGAAGAGAGGCAGCTCCTGCGAACATGCGAGGCATCCAAGGCGAGTTTTTCACTGGAGTTTACAAAACAGATAACAACCTCATTGGCATTTTGAATGTCGATAAAGTGTTAAGCCTCGAGGATTAATAGGTCGCATGCTTGGTACAAAAAATCTTCGTGTCCTTGTTGTTGATGATACTATAGTTTACCGCAAGGCTGTATCTGATATAATTAGTGAAATTCCGGGTGTCGAACTTGCCGGGGTAGCCCATAACGGAAAGATCGCCCTATCAAAGATTCAAACCCTGAAACCGGATATCCTGACTCTCGATATTGAGATGCCGGAGATGAACGGGATTGAGGTGCTGGCAGCATTACAAAAGAGCTATCCCGGCATTGGTGCAATCATGCTCTCGACCTTGACGGCCGAGGGCAGCGATATGACCATGCGAGCGCTGGAGCTGGGCGCCTTCGATTTTATTCTCAAGCCGCAGAGTAAGAACCAGATTGAGGGCAAGAAAGAAATCAAGGCGGCCCTCGAACCCATCCTCAAGGCCTTTGCCAAATCAAGATGTGCGGCATCGCTGATCAGCAACAAAGGGAAGATTCCCGCTAGCCCAGCATTGACGCGCGGGACCGTTACCAGCCAGCCTGCTGGGGGAATGAAGGTTTTTAAACCCCTTACGGCTAAACCTGCTCCAAGCAGCATTCGACGAGGGAAATCAGAGATTGTCGCCATAGGTATTTCCACAGGTGGACCGAACGCCCTCAGTCAGATGCTTCCCAAGCTCCCCGGAGACCTCGGGGTGCCGGTGCTTATTGTACAGCACATGCCTCCGGTATTTACCAAATCCTTGGCTGCAAGCCTCGATAAGAAATGTGCATTAACCGTCAAGGAAGCCACAAATGGTGAAAACATTCTTCCCAATGTTGTGTATATTGCCCCAGGCGGCAAACAGATGAAGCTTGTTGCCGGCACCGATGGCATGAATCGCCGAATAAAAATCACCGATGACCCCCCGGAAAACTCGTGCAGACCATCTGTTGACTATCTCTTTCGGTCAGTTGCCGATTATTATGTCGGTCGCGCCACCGCAGTAATCATGACCGGGATGGGTTCGGACGGAACTCAGGGCCTCGGGGTATTAAAAAGCAAATCGGCTTTTATTATCGGCCAGGATGAAGCCTCCTGCATCGTTTATGGCATGCCCAAGGCCCCGGCTGATCTTGGCTATCTTGATGTTGTTTCCCCTCTTAGCAAAATTGCTGATGAAATTGTCCGGAGTGTGAAATAGCCATGATCCATTCGTTTTTCTTAATCGATTTCTGAGTTGCGATGATAAAGATCAACCCCGCAGAACTGAAGCTCGTCGCCCAATATATTCAGGAGATTTCCGGGATATTTTTGGACCAGAGCAAATCGTATCTGTTTGAAACTCGATTAAGCTCCGTTGCCGAAGCGAATGGCTGCAAATCATACCAGGAACTGCAGGCTAAGGCGAAGAAAGACCCAACAAAGGCTATTGAGAAGGCAATAATCGATGCCATCACCACCAACGAGACCCTGTTTTTTCGTGATAAAGGCCCATTTGAATTGATGCAGCATAAAATTCTCCCGGAAATTATCGATAAACGATCGTCAAAATCATCGTTAAAAACGCAGGTGCGAATTTGGAGTGCAGCGGCATCAACGGGACAGGAGTTGTACTCCATCGCCATAGTTATCAAAGAGCTGATCAAAGACGCCCCGGGATATGCCTTCACCCTTCTCGGCACGGACATTTCCGATGCAGCAATCGCCCAGGCGAGTTATGGCAAATATAACCGGTTCGAAATTGAACGCGGATTGGATAAAAGATACCTGCAAAAGTTTTTTACTCTTTTCGGCGACTCCTGGAAGATTAAAGACGAAATCAGAGCGATGGTAAACTTTAGAAAACTCAACCTGATGCATTCTTTCACCGCTCTCGGAAAATTTGACATCATTTTTTGCCGAAACGTCGCAATCTACTTCACCCTCGAAGATCGCAAGAAACTTTTCAATAAGCTCGCCGACAGTCTTGCCGATGATGGATACCTTGTAATAGGGTCTACGGAGTCTCTTTCAGGTGTCTGCCCCAGGTTTATACCAAAGCGGCACTTGCGATCAATTTTTTACCAAAAGCAATAAAGAGGCCTTCCCATGAAAAATCTCTCCATTCTGGTTGTCGATGATGATCCCGTTATCAGACGCTTACTCCAGCAACGGTTAAAGAAAGAACGGTACGTGGTGCAAGTGGCCAAAGACGGCTATGAAGCTGAAAAACTCCTCCGCAAGCAGTCCTTTGATGTGGTTCTCACCGACCTTATGATGCCCGGCGGCATCGGTGGCATAGAAGTTCTTGAGATAGCAAAAGAAACGAACAGTCAAACCGAGGTACTGCTAATCACCGCACACTCCTCAATAGACACCGCAGTTGCTGCGATGAAGAAAGGTGCCGCAGATTATCTGGAAAAGCCGATAAACTTTGACGAGTTGTTTCTGCGCCTGGACAAGATTGCCAATATGCAAACCATCCTGCGCGGCGCCCAAGACCTGCAGATCGCTATTAACACGACGGAAAGTGCCGCCTCGCAAACGATTCAAAATTTGGAAATGCAGGCAGCAAAAATGCGCCAAGCCCTTGACGAGATTGAGAACGTCCTGCGCAACGACCACCTTGCCGAAGACAGTAGAATCGCCAAAGCACTCGATATTCTTTCAAATGCCTAAACTGCTCCGGCACACTTTAGCGGCAATACGTCCTGCAGCTGGTAAAAGAGTTATTTGCCCGCGGCCTCAATCGCCTCCGCAAGACCCACAGCAGAGGATCTCTTCGCATCATCAAACATTGTCCCAGCCACTTTTGCACCGGTAAAATCAGCACCGGTCAAATCGGCTTTATATAAATCGGCATTCTTAAGATTTGCTTCACGCAGATCTGCTTTCACAAGCTGAGCGCCTTTCAGATTCGCTTCTTTCAGATTGGCTTTCCCGAGATTACAGCCGCTCAGGTTGGATTTTTCCAGATCTGCTCCAGCAAGATCCTTTCCGGAGAGATCAAGACCGGAGAGATCGCAAGCAAAACACCTATTCTTATCGAGCAGTTTCGCCAAATTGTCGTCCTTAATTTTATCCGGGGAAACCTCTTTGCTCGTCTCGCGGGCCCCACCTTTCACTGCAGATTTGTCGCTGGCGGCCTTGGTTTCAGACACCTTAGTTGATTTGGGCGGGTTGACAGCTGCCCCTTGCGACTTATCCTTCACCGCTTTGTCATCGACAGTTTTCGCCGCTACAGGTTTGACATCCGCTTTTCTACTGCTATTGTCATCAGATTTCTTTGGGGACGCCGCGACCGTCGGTTCCGCAGCAGCATTTTTTTTTGCTTCCGATTTGCCTGGCAGTTCCTGGGGAGCAGGTACAGTTGCTGCAGTTTTGTCGGCTTTGTCGGGGGGAACATCCACAACCGCCTTCTGGAAAAATGCCGCTTTCTTGGCCTCTGGAGCTTGGGCAAGAGCCCCGGAGCCCTGCTGCACAGTCCCTTTTGGTGCAGCATCGGGTTTTGTAACTGCTATGTTAGTTTCTTTAATTTCCTGAACTGCTGCGATTTTTGAGCTTGCTTTCTCGCTCCCGCTATCCTGAACAATTTTTGCCTCCCTTTTCACCGGGCTTTGTTTTGGTTTTTCAGGATCGGCAATATAAATCTTCTTATCCGCTCCGCCGTCAATTCCTTTTTCACCAGATTTGGCAGAGATAAACTTGCCGTCAAATTTTGCCCCCTGATGATAGGCATTATCGAGAGACGTTCCCCGGAGGTCAGCTCCGCGCAAATCGGCATCACTCAAATCTGTGCCGCCAAGGGTGGCTCCGCGGAGGTTGGCATTTTGTAAATTTGCGCCAGCGAGATTGGTCAAAGAGAGCTTCGCGGTTGAGAGATCCGATCCCTCTAGGTCGACACCGGACAGGTCAAGCCGATTCATAGTCAGTCCTGAAAGATCACACCCCTTGCAGCTTCTGGTTTTAATAAGTTTTTCTAAATTTTCCTTGGCCCCTGAAGTTTCAGCAGCAACCGCTGTTCCGCCTGTCGACAAAACAAGCGGTAAGGTACATGCCATAATCAAAGTATATACTTGCCAATATCTTTTCATAGAGAATCTCTTTCCCATGTAGTTTCATTAAGATTTGCTGCCAAACCCGCTAAGCCACGCACACAATGGGCTTATAGAACTGCGGACTTTACAATATTTCATGATAAACCGCCAATGTTTGCAGCCATACCAGAAAATCTGTTTACACAATTATTGATTGGTTCCAACCATATTTAAGCTCAATAGCGCCTATCTGCCCTTTTCCATATCCACGGTGCCACCGGCGAGGTATCCTGCCATAGCCCCCATCTGTCATACCGAGCCCTTTCTTCCATCTCCATCCACTTCCGACAGAAGTCTTTATGGCAGTAGCGAGGTGACACCCATGCAAATCCGGCTTTGACAAGATCTCTATTCAGAACCTGTTTACCCTTTTCAACCACGGCGACCGTCCTCTTATAGGAATCAATATATTCGGGGAAAACTGTCACTCTATCGCCATTAACCCAATTCTTGACAAACTGTTTCGCAGCATCGGCAAAGGGTTGATTGTGTTCTGGGGCATCAAGCCCATACAATCGAACTTCGATGGTTATACCTTTTGCTGCAATAAGTAAGGAATCGCCGTCAATGACTTTTTTTACCGTCCCCAAAAAGGATTCTCCTGTGTCAGCAAAAGAAGGGCAACACAAGAATACTGCTGTTATTACAGTAATTATTCTAAAAAACATTGGGCCATTCCTAAAAAATGGTAAAATTGCGGACAAATCAGATCAAAAAGAATAGTCAGTTTCCACATCAGGCAAAAGTTTGCGTGATCTATCTATCACTGAACGCCCTACCAATCAGAAAACACTATTGTTTTATGTCCTTTTATTATGATATGCTTGGTTTCTAAGAACTTTGGAATGTTGTTTCGGCAGTTTTTGAACACTATAGAAGATTTTTGCGAGATGATAAAATACCGGATATCAACAAACGCCCCGGCTGCCGGTTGGCATTAACTCTCTACCCATCATTCTACTGCTATGCCCCTAAAAGCTATGCGGAAAAGTGAAGAGGAAACCAGGAGCTTCCTTGAAAACCTGCCTATCTTCACGAGTTTTAATGTTGATGAGCTATCAGTTCTAGCCAGGCACATGAGCTATATTCAATTGCAGCGAGGTGAGCATCTTTTTGTTGAAGGCGACCAGGGATCATTCATGGGATTTGTTGTCAACGGCATCCTCGAAGTTCAAAAACGCAGTGAAACTGGGGAGAACATCACCCTAGCACGATTAACCAAAGGAAGCTCCATTGGCGAAATGGCACTCATCGACAAATCACCCAGGTCAGCAACGGTTATAGCCAAGCAGGCTGCGACAATGGTGACTCTTACCGACCGCGGTTTTGACCTTCTTGCCGATAAATATCCAGCTCTTGGCATCAAAGTAATACGGAAAATCGCCAGACTTTTAAGCCTTAACATGAGAAGAACCTCCAGCAAACTCGCGGACCTCATGCAATCGTCTCTATAAATGGACGATTATTTCCTTACCAATTATTTTCATCATAAGGGTCCAGAGAATGATCTGCGAAAGGCACATCTCCCCATTGTGGGGTGTCAGATAACTCTCTACCCGATAGCTGCTGGCTGAAGACATCACATGGCTGTAATACCAAAAATACTCATCGCCGACAGAGATATCGATGGACTGACGGCCTGTTTGGAAAAACTCCAATTCTCATCCCCCTGCACCCTTTCACACGTCTTCTCAGAAGACGATCTACAGGCGTCTCTTGCTGATTCTCCAATTGAAATATTGATTCTAGACCTCAGCTTCCCTGTACATTCAGACGGAATTTCTCTTGTCACCACGCTGCGTACCCAATTTCCCAAAATGGCAATTTTGCCTATAATTCCAGCAGGTCAACCTCATCTGATTAAGCAATTGCTGGCGCTGGACCTGTTTTTTTATATCCACAAACCTATTGATCCGGTTGAGACACGTATAGCCCTGAAACGTGTCTATGAAACCCTGACCTTTTCGGAAGAACAAAAAATCGTTATTGACGCCTCAAATAGCAGCAATTTTCATGGAATGATCGGGGCAACCGATATCATGCAACAACTTTTTGATATGATAACCCGAGTTGCTGATGATGATGTGTCTACCGTCCTGATCCGCGGCGAATCAGGTACTGGGAAGGAAATGGTTGCCAAGGCAATTCATGCCGAAAGCAGGCGCCGGAACAAAAATTTTGTGCCTGTTAATTGCGCGGCCATCCCCGACGATCTCCTGGAAAGCGAACTCTTCGGCTACACCAAAGGCGCCTTTACTGGGGCGGCAGCGAACAAGATCGGCAGGATCCAATACGCAGACCAAGGGACACTCTTTCTCGATGAGATTGGCGATATGAAGGCTTCCCTTCAAGCAAAATTGCTGCGCGTCATCCAGGAAAAAGAGTTCGAACCGGTCGGCGCATTGAAATCAATCCCGGTAAACACCAGAATCCTCGCTGCAACCCATTGTGACCTGGAGAAGTTGGTCAATGAAGGAAAGTTCCGAGAAGATTTATATTATCGTATCAGCGTCATCCCCCTCAACATTCCGGCACTGAAGGAGAGAGCCGCCGACATTCCTCTTATTATTGATGCCTTTGTGGAAAAATATGCCCGGCAACGCGGTCGCGAGCCATTTCACTTTTCGCCGGAGGCGATGGCGGCAATAACCTATTATGAATGGCGAGGCAATGTCAGAGAGTTAGAGAACCTCATCCAACACATGAGCATACTCTATTCCGGGAAAATTGTTCAGCGCCGCGATCTCCCGGAAAAATTTCACAAAGTGATTATTCCCGCCGAAAAGAAAGTCGAAGCAAAGAAACCCGTATCGTTAAAAAAACAGGAGCAACCTGATGATATACCCGCTCCCGCCCATTCTCTTTCTCTGCAAAACGGCCCGATAGATTTTAATGAATTGATCAACGATTTCGAGACGCAGTTGATCATCCAGGCGATGAAACTCACGGAAGGAAACAAGAAAGAGGCCGCCCGTCTCCTTAGTTTAAAGCGAACGACACTCCTGGAAAAAATCAAGAAGAAAGATATCGAAGGCTTGTGGGAAAAAAGCTGAATTGAGCAGCTTGCCTGCTCATGCGGAACTTATGTGCTTTGCAGCGAAGACAATAGGATTCACTCTGAACTGTCCGGTGGCATCAGGCTGCTTTCTGTAAAAGATTATTTGCCACATTTTCTGCGATATCGTCCTTGGAGGCTGGAGTCAGCAAGATATCCCGAACACCGTATTTGACTGCCTTGATGACCTTGGTCCTCGTCCAGCCCGGCCCTGCAGCGATCAACGGCAACGAACAGGAAGAGCTGATTTTTATCGCAGCGCCAAAGGCCTGTTCATTAACGTCCTTCATGACCAGATATATCGCCTTAAGCTCGCCCGGTATGTAATTATGCACATTGTCCTTAAATGACAAGGTTTTCACGACGAAGTCCATTCCCCCGAGAATTGCCGAAATCTTCGCCGATTCCACATCGTCATCACCAATCAACAGTATGTCCGGGATAGCGCTTCTGTTCTCAGTTCGGCTGAATTCCTGAGCTGCGGGCGTTTGTGCATCCTCTTCAATTTGCGCCTCTTCCACTTCCAACAAACCAGTCAACCCAAGCAGGCTTAAGGGAAATAGAATCTGCACCTTGCCAAGAACATTCTCTCCGAGCGAAAGCTCTGAACTGCTCAGATAAAAATAACCATTGGGAAAAGGGTCGTCCGAATCAATCTCCACCTTCATCGGGGACACTTGTTGAAGGTCGGTTTTTACAAAGCGAATATTTTTCGTGTACTGCTCTTCGAAAACCGAGGTGTACACACCAGCGATGATATTAGCGATCTCACCATATGCATCCTTTGTATCCTCACCGAATACTTCACTGCTAACAACTGATTCAAGTTCCTGGGCGGGAAGCATGATCAGCACCCCCCCGACGCGAATAGCATCACGGAGATTAATTGTTAGATAGCTCTTCCCCTCCAGCTCACCAACCACGTCCATGTGGGCGATCACCTGTTTCCCGGATACCTCTTCAAGGAAGAAATTCTCCTTGGCAACCACCTTGTTTTCTTGATTATTGAGGTGGACGTCCGTGCCAAGAAGAGCGCTCACCTCATCAACCATCTTATCTCGACAAGCGGCAAGAAGCTTATCAACCAATTTTTTATGCTTTTCAGCATTGGTTTTCGCCAGGGAAATGACACCCTCAGGCTTTCTTGGTGGTAGGTTGTCTTTGCTGTTTGAACTCTCTTTCGATCCCGTATTTTGGATGGCATTATCGGGCTGGACAGAGGTAACCGGGGCCTCGGCAGCGACGGGAGGCACCTCATCCTCGACAATTATTTCCAGTTGAAGGAGATGAGCCGGGAAAAGCATATGTACCTCGCCCAGCTGTTTGCCGGAGACGAGGAGCTGCATGCTCTGGCAATAATACTCTTGATTCGGGATCGGCTCTTCCGAGTCGACGGCCACCTTATTTGGCGAGACCTGGTCGAAAGCCTTTCTGATAAAACGAAGTTTTTTCGGGTACTGCTCTTCAAATACCGCGGTGTATACACCCGACACTATATTTGCGACTTCACCAAAGGCATCCCGAGCATCATCATTGAACTCTTCCTCATTAACAACGGTAATAAGTTCTGACGGAGGAAGCATAATAAGCACTCCGCCAAGATGAATCGCATCTTTAAGCCCTACAGTAAAATAGCTGGCTCCCTGTAGATCGCCAACCATCTCCATGTTTGTCACTACTTGTTTGCCAACGACTTTCTCAGAGAAGAATTCTTCCTTGCTTATGAGTTTGGTATCCAACTCATCGAGCGTAACGTCAACGCCGAGAAGTGTACTTACCTCTCCTGAGAGTCTCTTCTCGCATTCCGCAAGAATACGATCGACTTTTTTCTTGTGTTGCTCTCTATCGAACTTCGGTTTTGGCGGTGATTTTATTTCCGGAGCAGCACTGCTTTGTCCAGCCGAAGTGTCAATTGGCTTTCCAACACTTGGGCTAACCGGTGCTGCGGCCTCCGCTTTCTCTTTTTCAACCGGCGGTGCCTTAGGCTGAGGCGGAGCTGTCACCTCAACTTCAAGACCAAAGGGTTTTGCCGGAAAAAGAATAACCAGGTCTCCCATCTGCCGTCCTTCGAGGAGCATGGAACTCGACATCAGGTACAGGGTCTCATCGGCCACAGGGCTGTCTGATTCAATAATCACTTTCGCCGGTGCAAGAGTCTGTTGCTCCTTACGGATAAGGCGACAGGCCTTAGGGTACATTTCCTCTAAAACCTTGGTGATCGAACCGGCTATGATGTTGGCGATTTCACCGTAGGAATCTTCGACTTCCTCTCTATATTCTTCCCTCCCAATAACTTCTTGTAATTCAGAATCCGGCAGCATGATGAGCGTGCCACCCAGACGAATCGCATCTTTGATGCCAATAAGCAAACACCCTTTGCCATTAATTTCGCCGGATATTTCAATATGGGCGCAAATCTGCTTGCCCATTAGACGGGAAAAGGCCTCCGCCTTTGTCACAAGCTCCTTGTTACCGCTAACGATTGAGAAATCGGCACCCAACAGGGTTCCGACCTCGTCCTGAATCCTTGCCTCGGCAGCATCGAGGATCTTATCAAACCGTTTTTGTTGTTCCATACGGGAAACTGAATGGGGAGAATTTGAAATAATTACCGGATGCTATTCCGAAAGTATTTCTCTGTATCGGCAGGCATTCCTGCTAACTTAACAGGTAAATGATTATTTTTTACCTTAAAGGCATAAGTTTCGTCTGAGCAGGTAAGCTGCTCAACTCAGCTTTAGCTATTGAGTTCAGAAAGAACTACATCTTCTCTCTTAATAGGGGAAAATTCGAAAGACAATCACGAAGCGAGAGCCTTAAAGCACCTTGCAGTGACTTAGTTGGGCATATACATCAGTTCTATCCAAAATATCTCACCTGCCATCTTCAGTGGAACAATTATTCTCTCAGCCCTGGCGGCCCCGCAGACATTGACATTAATTGATTCACCAACTATTGACGTAGGGATGGCCAGCTCAATATTCAAGGATACTTTACTGTACGCAACCTTAAGATTACCGGCGACCATGTTAGCGATCTCCCCTATGGCATCTTTGACATCGTCATCCAACTCCGTTACTTCCATACCTAGAAAACCGCTAGTTATGCTTTTGGCTACCACGTCCGGAAAATGAATCGCCAACACCCCGCGAATATCCCCTCCTAGGCCGATCATTGAGGTAATATTGGATTGAAAGACTTGCCTTTGGTTGAATAAAAAGCTTTCATTCTCCAGATCGACCATCAGCATGGTCGAAAATACATCCTGAGCGCTGTTCACTATTTCTTGACCAACATCAAACTGATCTGCCATCGCGCATTCCCCGGCATCGAAGGAAAAAGGCAGCCCACGAACAATTGAGCTGCCTTCTTCCTATTTATTTAATATAGTTACACTATTTTTCCAGCTGGAGTTCTATTGTGAACTGACCTGTTTCACACGTTAACGGAATGACGATAGTCTCCGCATCCTTATTGGTTTGATAGTCATAATGCTTACCGGAAATGGTGGTTGGAAGCGACAGATTGATATCCCTGCCATTCTCGGAGAGTATTGACTTAACATTACCACCTAGCATGTTCGCCAATTCTCCGACTGCATCTTCGACATCGGAATTAATCTCCTCAACATCCATTCCAAGAAAACTGCTGGTAATAGCAATCGCTACCTTATGTGGAATGTGGATGGCCAATACCCCTTTATGGGTCCCCGCCAAGCCGATCACCCCGGATATACTGTCAATTAAAGGATGAAGCTTGGTATTAGTCTCCATATCCGCTGAAATTTCCATCATCAGCATGGAGGAAAAAATCTCTTTAGCAGCTTCAATGATTCTGTCGCGCAATGTACCTACCTCCTCACAATTATCCTAAGATCCCCAGCTCGCAAGAAGAGATATCCTGAAGGTATGACCTGGTTATTAAGTATCTTTGTTATCAAGCTGAAGGGACAATTCTCCGTAGTCAAACCACACCTGTTTACAAAAGTGGCCCAAGAACTTCATTTACCTTGTCCGGCGTAAAAGGTTTCTTGATAGATCCAAGGGCGCCAAGTGCCTTTGCTTCACCGATGATATCATCACCAGTTTCGGTAGAAATCATCAGAACCGGGATATCCTTCATTCCTGGACGGTTGGCCTTTTCCTTAAGAAAAGAAATCCCATCCATGTTGGGCATGTTAATATCGCTGAGGACGATGTCGACTTTTTTGCTTTCCAGGACCTCTAAAGCTTCCAAGCCATCTGCTGCTTCATATATATTATCAAATTCGATCCCCGCCTGGCGGAGGGATCGGCCGATGATTTTTCTCATTGTGCTTGAATCGTCTACCAGCAGTACGTTCTTTCCCATTATTTTCTCCTGTAATAATTGCCAGCGTTCTCTTTCAGCTACACCAGAAATACCGTGAAGCAACGCCTTTCTTTTTATGCGACAACCACCTCATTGCAGATTTTCCTTAGTCTTTCCAAACTAGTGATTGGCTAATCATATCAAGAAGCAAACGAAAAAATCAAACTAACTCATGAAAAAAGAAGGCAGAAACAAAAAAATTCACAAACCTCCGGTAGCCTTAACCAGCACCAGCACAGAGTCATTATTTTGTCACAACTGCCCACACATGACCTTCACTTTACCTCTATTCAGCGTAAAAACTACTCTGCTAAACCGCCAACCACCCACAGACAATCAACTGGTATATATATTGCAATAACACCTTCATGAAACGCCTATTCCTCTCGATACTGCTGGTCGCCAGTGCTTTTCAGCTTGAGGTGCATGCATCCCAGCTCACCAAGATAATACGTTCAGATTCCAAGGATTTGGTTCAACTCTACTTTTCTTTCGACAAACTCCCCGAATTCAAGGCAACCAGTGATAATCGGCGGGTCGATTTGGTTTTTGCCAATACAATACTGTCCCCAGCACCTACTCTTTTCCCTCCAGACGAAGAAATAGTCAAAATTTTGCCACGCCCCGATAAAAATGATTTGATTGTCTCTCTCTTTTTCAGGTACAAACCGCAACACTTCAGTTTGAAAAAAAGCGCTGATGATAAAATCGTTCTCGTTATCCTTCTTGGTAATGAGTACAGCAAAACATATAAGGAACTGTCCGAAAGGCTGAAGGGAATCAGCGAAGTTGAAAAGATTTCCACCGATTTCTCCAATCCGGTGATTCAATCACCATACAAAAAGGACTGGATGTCATTCTTCTCCAACTACGAATCGCCGGTAACAATTGACGTCCCACTAAAATTTACCCCGCCACCCTTTCCTATTATTCGGTTTCTACCCCCGGGAAAAAAAGCAAATCTTAAAGTCCTTCCCGACGATGCTATGCAATTATTTGAAAAAGGTTCGTCGGGACGTCTGGACGAAAAAATTCTCGAACTCCTCCAGCAAACACAAGATAATGAAACCAAAAAACTTTTGGCCCTTTCTTTGGGCGAAACACTGCTCCATAAGGGTGATTTCGATGGAGCATATCGACAACTGTATGTTCTCAAGGAGCAATACAAAGAAGAATTGCTAGGTACCTACGCCAACTTTCTACTCATACACCTGCGGGCAAAATATCAGGATGCCAATATTGCCGAATATGAATATCAAAATCTTGAGACGACGCTTGGCAAAAACAGCCCACTGGCGCCCTACCTGTATCTCGGCCAGATCGAAGCGGCCTTAGCTTCGAAGAAGCTTAACCATCTGAATACACTTCTGCAGCGCGACGATATCGCCTTGCCGGATATTATCCAGGAGCTCGTACAGATACGCCGAGCAGATTACTGGAATGCAACAAAACAACCGATTAAGGCGTTTGCGTCTTACCAACTGCTCAACACCTCGAAAATCCTCCCCACTCTGCCATATTCCTTGAGCGGTTACTGCGGCTCTTTCTACGAACAAAAAATGTATCAAGATGCAGTGCAGTGCTACGACCAGCTCAGTTCGGTAGTTCCCGACAAATCACTTGTCGGGATTATTTCTTACAGAAAGAATATGGCAAAAATGAAGCTTGAAGAAAGATTCAACCTCATTAATGAATTTTCACTGATTGAAAGTTCCTATTCCGGGACCGAGGCTGGGTTTCGCGCAGGGATGAAAAAAGCTGACCTGCAGTATCTCCAAAACAAAGGTTTTGCCAAACAAGCTCTAGAGAAATACAAAACGATATCTGAAGATTCTCCTCTACGCATCATCCGCGAAGAGGCCTTTTTCAAGATGGCACTCGTCCATTCACAACTTGGCGATAGCGCGCAAAGCATCGAACTGCTCCAGCAGTTTCTCCGCGAATTCTTGGCAGGTGATGTCAGAATTTCGGCGCAAGCCTTGCTCATTGAGCTTCTCCCCGGAGAGATTAAGAGGCATGTCGATCGCAAGGAGTACATAAAAGCGCTCGTCTTGGCTAAAAAGAACAAGGACCTTTTTCAAAAAAGCTGGATAAACAGTAAGTTCCTGATTGACATCGCCGAGGCGTATCACAATGTAGGTCTTTTTGATGAGGCACAAAAACTCTACCTTTACCTGATCGAGATCATGCCTCTTGATCAACGAGAATGGTTATATCTCCCGATGATTAAAGCAACTTTCAATCAAGGCAGTTACAGCTTGGTGGAAGACTATTCGTCACAATACTTTTTTAACTACCCCAAAGGTGAGCATTACCGTGAAATTTTATTATTCCGCTTGCAATCCCTGATCGCTGATGAGCGGTTAGAAGAAGCCCTTCGTCTCCTACCTTCCCCACTACCGGATGACAAAGAACTCTATGATATTGCGGCTATTCTCTACTTTCGAACTGATGATTTCGAGAAAAGCCTAGATATCTTGAAAAAACTTGCCGCAAACCAAACACCACTTCCTCAAAAACAACAATTTATGCTCGCCGAGAGCCTTTTTCAGCAGGGCGCATTAGAGGATGCCGAGGCGGCATATCTACATGTTACCGAAGAAAATACCTTTTATGAACAGTCACTTTTCCGCCTTGCCAGCCTGGAACGAAAAAAAGGAAATGAACAAAAGGCCCTAAGCCTCTTCAAGAAAATTGCCGAAACAGGGAAAAACGCTCATTGGAAAAAATATGCGGAACGGGAATTGCAGTTTGATACTCTGTCGAGAAGGCAGAAAAACAACCGGTAGCAATCACCGCTGCGTGACTACTAATACTTGAAGGAGAAGCAATGGATCCATTAAAGCCATTTGATTCAAATATGCAGCTTCTCAGTAAGGTGCTCGATCTACGCGCTCAAAAAGCTCAGGTAATATCCTCGAATATCGCTAATGCTGAAACTCCTGGATACTCTGCGCAGCGCTTTAATTTCGAAGAAGATCTGGCAATGGCCCTGCGTGGGGGCGGCGTAAAGCTCACCACCTCGCACAGCGCCCATATTCCGCTCGGCCCCTCCAATTTCCACTCGGTCACCGGTAAGATCGTAACCATAGAGGATAAAACCGGAATCGGCGATAAAAACAGTGTCAGTGTCAATCAGGAAATGACGGATTTGTCTGAGAACGAACTGCTCTATGAAACTGCCGCTCAGTTACTGAAAAAGAAAATCACTCAACTGAATATGGTACTTACCGGACAATAAAGCTGAGTTGAGCAGCTTGTCTGCTCAAACGAAAACCTGTCCTTGCGGTATAAAAACAGCATTGCTTGCAAGCTTTAATAAAGAGGAGTCTTTATGGATATTCTCAACACTTTTAAAATCAGCAGTTCCGCCATGCGGGCTCAAAGCCAAAGACTTGACACAATCAGTTCGAATCTGGCTAATGTTGAGACCACTTCAACTCCTGAGGGAGGCCCATACAAAAAGAAATCCGTATATTTCCAAAGCACCCCTCTCAATTTTCAAGAGCAACTAGATGGCCACCTTCGCAACTCCGTACAGGGTGTTAAGGTCACTAAAATAATCGAAGACAAGTCCGAACCAAGAAAGGTTTACAATCCTTCTCATCCCGATGCGAATACCGAGGGATATGTGGCGATGCCCAACGTCAACGTCATGGAAGAGATGGTCGATATGATGTCTGCAACCAGATCATACCAAGCCAATGCCACTGCCATCAAAAGCGCCAAAAGAATGGCCCTTAAAGCCCTGGAAATAGGGAGATAGAAGCGATGAATACGATACATACCACCACTGGAATAGCGCCACACTTAACAAAACCGGGAAATGACAGCGCCGTTGGCCAAGCAGCAGATGGTTTTGGTGACATATTAAAAAATCTCATCAACAAAGTCGACGAGACCCAGGCGGCCGGAGACCTGGCAACCAAGAGCCTGCAAAGCGGTGATGCCAAGCATCTGCACGAGGTAATGATTGCCGTGGAAGAGGCTGATATCTCTTTGCGGATGCTGGTACAAATGCGCAATAAGGCGCTAACAGCCTATGAAGAAATTATGCGCATGCAGATATAATTGTGCTTAATTTTACACAATCAACACCTACGATAACTCCCCTCTTGAGGGAAGATGACCCTAAAAGGATACAATAATGGCAGTAGAAACAAAAAGTATCCAGGTTCCGGAAACAGCAGGCGTGCCTTCGCCGGAAATTGTCAAACCTGAGCGAAAAAACCTTACCACTCTCATTCAGGAGTGGCCGCTGTCCAGGAAAATTGCCACCGGTGCAGTCCTGCTTATCGCTCTTGCCCTCTCTGTTGTCCTCATTCTTCAGGCAAGAACAGCAGACCAGCAACTTCTCTATGCCAATCTCTCAATGAATGATGCCGGTACGGTAGTCAATTGGCTGAAAAACCAAAAAATCGAATACAGCCTGAGAAATGATGGCAAGGACATCTGGGTTTCCGCAAATCAACTCTACCAGACCCGTCTTGAGTTAGCGGCAAATGGCCTGCCCAGCGGTGGCGGCATCGGTTTCGAGGTCTTTGACAAGCAGAGCTTTGCCCTGTCCGATTACGTACAAAAGGTAAACTATACCAGGGCCCTGCAGGGTGAATTGGCGAGAACGATTTCCTCTCTTGCCCCTGTTGAATCGACCCGTGTCCATCTTGCCCTGCCGGAAAAACGCCTGCTCAAAAGTCAGCAAAAAAATGCCACCGCATCGGTAATCGTGACACTCCGGCAAGGGAAAACCCTTGACAAACAGCAGGTTCAGGGAATTATCCATCTGGTTGCCGGCTCGGTAAGTGACCTGGAGCCTGATAATGTCAAGGTAATCGATGCCAATGGAGTCGTCCTTGAGGGACAAAAACAGAAAACCGAGGACAATCTGGTTTCCCTCGACACCCTAGCCTTCCAGCGCGAGGTAGAGCACAACCTGGAGATGCGTGCCCAGGACCTCTTGGACAAAACTATGGGCAGAGATAAGGCAATGGTTCGAGTATCTGCAGCCCTCGATTTCTCCAAAGTGGAAAAGACCCAGGAGCTTTTTGACGCCGACGACCCGGTAATCAGAAGCGAGCAAGTCAACCAAGAATCCACCGGCGTTGACAATAGCGGAGGCGTTCCTGGCGTCCAATCAAATCTGCAGGGCAATGAGTTTCAACAAAGCGCTTCAGCGCCACCTTCTACTAAAAATTCCCGGACCACCAATTTTGAGATAAGCAAAACCATTAGCAAGACTGTCGTTCCCGTTGGAACCATCAAAAAACTCTCCGTTTCCGTGCTCGTAGCCGACAAGGTTCAGCAAAATGAAGGCGGTGGCAGTACCACGACAACCCCAAGAAGCCCTGAGGAAATGAAATCCATTGAAAATATGGTTGGATCGGCAATCGGTCTGGTAGCTGACCGTGGCGACATGATTAATGTTTTATCCATGCCCTTTATTGATCCTGTAAAACCTCAACATGAAGGAGAACAGGTTTCGGCTAATCTATTGTATCAGTATCTTCCCCTTGCTAAATATCTCTTGATAGCATTGGGGATGCTGATCCTCTATTTTCTCCTGATACGACCTGTTGTTAAAACCATGAAAGGTGAAGTAAAACAGCATTATAAAACAGTTGAACAACTTGAACTGGAACAACAGCAAAAGACTGAAGAAGAACCTCTTGAACCACCTCTCCCGGTGGATGAAGCAATTACCGCGTTGCGCCGGGAAGTAAACCACAACCAGGTTCCAACTGCCTTTATTCTTAAAAATTGGATCCAGGAAGGTTGATAGGCTATGGGCATCGAAACGCTTACCGGGCTTAATCGGGTTGCAGTCTTCCTTATTTGTCTTGGTGCCGAAGCAACCTCCAAGATTTTTGAGGAATTGTCCGACGATGAAATCCGCCAGGTGACCAGGACTATGGCCTCTATAGAGCACATTCCGGTCGATGTGAAAGAGAAAGTTTTTGCTGCCTTCCGTGACTCTCAGAAGCGTTACGCCGGACTCTTTGTCAAAGGTGAAGACTTCGCCAAGAAAGCCATTGCCGCAACCCCCGGCGAACAGCGAGCAAATTTCCTTCTTGATCAGTTTGTTTCCGGCACTGAGACAAAATCTCTTGAGACCATTGCCCTGATGGCACCACGCATGGTCGCAGGCCTTCTTGAACACGAACATCCGCAAACAATCGCCTTGGTACTCTCTACCCAGCACATCGAACACGCGGCGGAAATACTGACCAACTTGCCGGAAACGATGCGGGCCGACGTTGTCTACCGCATTTCCAAAATTGAAAAGGTCTCACCTGAGGTAATCACCAGGATAGAGGACGCCCTGCACCGGGAGATAGGTCTGGTCTCCGGAAAAACTCACAAGAAGGTCGGTGGCTTAGAGGCTGTGGTTGGTATTCTCAACCATATGAAAAACAATCTGGAAACCGAGATCCTCGATGAGATGGAACAAAGCGATCCGGAGATGGCAGAGGAAATCAGGAAGAAGATGTTTACCTTCGAACATCTCATTGCCCTTGATGGCCGGTCACTGCAGATGATTCTGCGTGAGGTCAATAACGACGCCCTGACTCTTGCCCTTAAAACCGCCTCAGAACAGATGCGGGAGAAGATTTACGCCAACATGTCCTCCCGTGCCGCCGACATGATTAAAGACGACCTTGAGGCCATGGGACCGGTCCGGCTTTCCGAGGTCGAACTCATGCAGCAGTCAATAGTCAAAATCGCCATGAAGCTTGAAGAAGAAGGCAAACTGGTCCTAGGAGGCGGAGGCGGCGATGAGCTTGTCTAGGTATTTTAAAAATGCTCCTGATTTTCAAGCTGAAAAAATTGTTAAACAGGGTGAGAGTATTACCCCTTCCGGTTGGTCCCCAGACCCACGAAAAAGTGCCAGGCCCTTCCAGTACCAAGAGACCCAGACTCGACCTCTCGCCCAACCCGAAAAACAGTTCAAATTGAATGATATTCCGGAGCCCCCAGCCGAGAAAGTTGCCCCGGAGATCGACACATCGCTTCCTCCCGCCGCTGAACCACAAATCGATCTTAGTCAATATATCCCCCTGACCGTAGCTGAGGGAAAAATTACCGAGGCATATCGGAATGGCGCAAAAGCAGTGTGGGATAAAGCTGAGCAGGATTACGGTGCCGCAACACGATCCCTGCTCAACACCTGCCAGCAACTGGATACACTGCGTGCCACGATAATGAAGAATAGCAGCCAGGAATTGCTTGATCTTTCCATGGCCATAGCCGAAAAAATTTTACGCATTTCGTTGCGCGAACAGGACCAATCCCTGATTGCTACCATCGAAGAAGCCTTAAGGCGAGCAGTGAAGTCGGATGAGTTCACCATCCATGTTCACCCGGATGATTATGATACGATTGTTGCTAAATCGCCCGAGCTCGTCGCCGGTTTGAGCGGACTGAACAACATCGTGGTCAGAAAAGACAACTCGATAGAACGAGGTGGGGCGCGAATTGAATCTGACAATTGCACCATCGATGCAACGATCTCCAGCCAACTGGAACAGATCCGAGAGGAAGTAAAAAGGCACAGTTAGCTCCAACAAAGCACTGCAATAATCATGGAACTGAACGCCCAACACATCAGAGATCTCAACCTCATAAAGGTTTGGGGTAAGGTGACAAGAATCGTTGGCCTGGTCATCGAAGGCTATTGCCCCCATGCGAGCATCGGCTCCCTTTGTGAAATCACCCAGATGGACGAAAGGGGGGGGATTTATGCAGAGATAGTCGGCTTTAAAGATAATAAAGCGCTCCTCATGCCCCTTGGCGAAATTCGTGGCCTTGGCCCAGGCAGTCTTATTCGTATTGTCCGGGACAGCGCCACTATAGGCGTCGGCAATAGCCTTCTCGGCCGGGTTGTCGATGCCATGGAGGTTCCTCAGGACGGCCTCCCCAAACCTGTCGTTACCGAAGAAAAGGCCCTCTACTCTCTTCCTCCCAGTGCCATGGAAAGACAGAATATCACCGATTCTCTCGACCTTGGCATTCGTGCCATCAACGGCCTTATTACCTGCGGGATGGGTCAAAGAATGGGCATTATGGCCGGCTCCGGTATTGGTAAGAGTGTCCTCCTCGGTATGATGTCGAAATTTGCCAAGGCCGATGTCAACGTAATAGCCCTAATTGGCGAGCGTGGCAGGGAGGTCCGTGAATTCATCGAGCGAGACCTGGGAAAGGAAGGCCTGGCCAGGTCGGTTATCGTTGTCGTCACTTCCGACCAATCACCGCTGCTTCGAATGCGCGGCGCCTTTGTGGCCACGGCAATTGCCGAATACTTCTGCAATCAGGGCAAAAATGTCTTGCTGATGATGGATTCGGTGACCCGTTTTGCTATGGCCATGCGCGAAATAGGCTTAGCCATTGGTGAACCGCCAACAACCAAGGGCTACACGCCTTCGGTCTTCGCCACCCTGCCAAAACTCCTTGAAAGGGCTGGAAGATTCCGCGATAAAGGCTCAATAACAGGCCTTTATACCGTCCTTGTTGATGGTGATGACATGACCGAACCAGTCGCCGACTCGGTACGATCCATCCTCGATGGCCACATCGTCTTGTCCCGCGCCATTGCCGCAAGAAACCATTTCCCGGCCATTGATATCCTCAATTCCGCCAGCCGGGTTATGCGCGATATAGTCTCGCCCCGACATCAGGAACTTGCCGGCAGGGCCCGTGAGGTCCTTGCCCGCTACGCCGAAGCTGAGGACCTTATTAATATCGGTGCCTACGTTAAAGGCTCAAATGCAAAAATTGATTACGCCGTCAGCAAGATCGATGCGATAAACACCTTCCTACGGCAAAACTTCACCGAAACCGACACGTTACAACACTCGGTTGAGCAACTGGGTATGGTCCTCAGCGAACGCAAAGACGAAGAACCGGCTAAGAAAAATCGCCGGCAATCCGATAAAGCTTAGAGTGTCATAAAAAACAGCATCCCGTCCGAGTTACCACGCAAGCCGTTAAGGGATATACCAGTCGATGAAGCCATTCTCCCTGAATAATGTCCTTGCCTATCGAAAACGCCTGGAAGACATTGCCCAAAATCGGTTTTTCGAGGCGAGAAAGGTGCACCAGCTAATTGAGCAAAAGCTTGCCGAGGAAAACTGCATTCTTACAGAGCTCGCTGGCCGGAGCGAACATCTGCAGTCCGAAGGAGTAAATATTACCGAGTTGATCCGCTACGAGGAAAGAATCCTCCAGGTCAAGGCAAATATTCAGGCTATTGCCAAAAATCTTGCAGAAAAGGCCGAGATCCTCAAGCGGGAGCACCAAAATCTCATCAACCGGGCCAGGGAAAGACAAATCATGGAGCGATTGAAAGAGCGCCAGGACAAGGCCTGGGCGGCGCATCTCGACAAGAAGGAAACCGCCATGCTCGACGAGATTGCAATACTCCGTCACGAATCCGAGCAAAATTAATCCCATCCAATGAATCGGCAAAAACCTATGAAAACCGTTACCAGCATCCTTTTGTTATTTGTTTCTCTCATTCTCCCCTTGCCAGCTGGCGGCGCCGAGAATCCAGAAAATTCTGAGAAAGACAATTACAGCTCGGTCGAAGAGCGCCGGATCGACAACACTATTTCTCAAGAACGGGCCAATATCCGGAAAGAACGCGAAGATATGGACTTGCACAAAAAGGAGCTAAAGACCCTTGAGGAGGGTGTCGATAAGAAACTTGCCGACATAGATGGTAAGCTGGCAGAAATGAAAGAACTGCAAAAGAAAATAGAAGCCCTGCTTACTGCAAAATCTGCTGAAGAAAAGAAACGCATTGAGAATCTGGCCGGCATTTACGAAAAAATGACACCAGCAAAGGCAGCACTTGCCGTATCCGGTTTGGACCAGAAGTTAGCCGCTGACCTCCTTGCCGGCATGAAGCCGAAGGCAGCCGCCAAGATCATGGATCAGGTCGCCAAACAAAAGGCCTCCGAGCTGAGTACAACCTTTTCAACCTTGCAAATTGAGTGACACTATGCCCGATATAGCTATTATCCAAACGCCAAGCCCGCAGGTTCCTCAATCCGCCTCTTCACCTGCCGGCCGAGAAACTGACAGTTTTTCACCCCATCTCGACAAGGCCATATCAAACCGGCAAGATCAACCAAGGAATCAGGACAAGTCATCCCAGTCGGCAAACAGGCCTGATCCACCAAAAGACAATAGAAACAATGAAATAAACAACTCGACCGCACTCAATCCTTCTTCTGAAGAACCAGTTTTAGAAAACTCCGGCACCGACGTAAAAGAGGAGACTGGCTTCAATCAGGAGCTTGACCTAGCCGCTCTGGGAGATTCCCTCAACACCCTTGCCAACCCGGCCGCAAGCCAACAGGGCTCTGGCAATTCACCACTTTTTCTTTTTATCGTTAATGCCCTGCAGGCAGACAATCGATCAAAAAATGACCAGCAGATAGGCTCCACCCCGGTTTCCCTGATCAAATCGCCAACTACAGAGGGTGATACTCAAACAGCCACTCTCCTGACCTCTCTGACCGAGCAGTTGGGCGAGGCCGACGCCGAACCCTTGCCGCTGCCTCAGGCTCCGAAATCCCAGGGTGTCAAGCCGGAACGAGATGCGATTCTCACACAATTACAGAAGATTATCGAAAGCAATGACGAATATGGCAAATTATCGATCACCATCAATGGCAGCACCTTGAAGGTTATGCCCGGAGCAGGTGGCTATCAATTGCCCGTATCAACAGTCAATGCCCCCGATGAAGCCCAAACCTTGACGGCTGCTGCAACCACTAGCTTTTCTGAGGTTGAGCCTGAAAGCAATTCAATCATTTTACCGAACAACACCGAAGTGCCAGCCGCCGATAAGGCCAATCAGAATCTCAACTCGGTTCGGCACACTATCCGGCAACAATATTATGAAGGAAAAATGATTCTCCAAGAAGGACAAGAGAAGGAAGCAGCTCCAGAAGACAACCGGCAAAGTAATACGCCCATGGCCAATACCGCTGTAACTGGGGAAAGCGGTATTGCGCCCGCGGTTTCAACGGATCAATCCAGCACCTTCGCCCAGCCTTTGGCCTCTATACAGGAAGGACAAAAACTCCCTGCCGCCGAGACGACAAGGCCGGTGACTTTGCCATCTGGAACCCTTGTTCATCAAGAAGAAGTTATCCGCCAGATCGCCGAACGGTTTCAAATTTCGAGACGGGATCTTGATACCCGCGTCAACATACAGTTGCATCCGGCAGAGCTCGGTGAATTAAAAATCGATCTCACTGTAAAAGATGGCACAATTAGCGCAAATGTTATCGCAAACAGCCACTATACCCAGGAAATTATCGAAAGGAATATGGCCAGGCTAAGAACTGTTCTGGAAAACCAGGGGTTTATTATTGATGATATCACGGTTACGGCAAAGTCCGAATCCGCCGATGATTTCAATCTCTTCGACCAGCAGCTCTTCAGCCGCAATGACTACACCCCGCCTGCCGCAAAAAATACTGGAAATGCCGAAGCCCTCTTTAGTCTTGATGTCGCCGGTATGTATCAACAGCCGGCAGAGATAAGCGGCGTCAATGTAAAAATCTAACCGGCCCTCAATACAGGAAACCTGGCGAAGACATCGCAAAAAACAAACGTCTCAAGAGGATATCCAATGAGCAATTATATAGAATCCATAAACCAAGCAGCAACCGCCTCCGCAGGGGCAACTACTGCTAAAAACAAAGACGACGCGGTAATGGGCAAGCAGGATTTTCTTACCTTGCTTGTCGCACAGCTGCAAAATCAGGATCCATTAAATCCCGACGACCCGACGGAATTCACGGCTCAATTGGCCCAGTTCAGCTCTCTTGAACAGCTTTTCACTCTCAACGAGAGCATGAACAACATGGTGACCTCAAATGCCAATTCCGACCGTCTCTCGACCCTCAGCACTATTGGTAAGGATGTTTCCTATACGGCAAGCAGCTTTGATTTTACCGGGGATCCCATCGAACTTGGCTACAAACTTGATGGCCCGGCATCGGCTGTAACCTTGTCCCTGCAACTCAACGGTGTCACGGTCGCATCTCTTAAGGGTACCGAACTGACTGCGGGCAATCACTATTTAACCTGGGACGGTTTAACAAAAAGCGGTGTGAAGGCACCGGTCGGCAACTACAAGATCGTCCTTGAGGCAAAGGCAGCGGCCGATGGGACGGTTGAAGCAACTCCGCTTATTAAATCGGAAGTGACAGGGGTTGATCTCGGTGGGGAGTCTGGTGGCACTCTTATAACCAAAGCCGGTGAGGTCTCCTTCAATGGCATCATCGGCGTCTATGACCCGAATAAGACTACAACTACATCGGCAACAGCCGCCACAACTGCCTCAGAAACTGCTGAAGAAGTCAACAAAACCCTAAACACTGTGGCAGAAATTACCGATACAGCAAAAGACATATTGTGATTGCAAAAGAATCTTTTCAGCCAAGCATCAAAGTTACCGGACAACCTGACTCTTACCTGAAGAAAGGAGAAAAATATGGGAATTTCAAGTGCACTATACAGCGGAGTCAGCGGTCTCAACACCAACTCCCAGGCGATGAGTGTTATCGGCAACAATCTAGCTAACACCAATACCGTCGGTTTCAAAGGATCGCGAACGGTTTTTGCCGACCTCCTGTCTTCCTCGATCAATGGCTCGGGCGGTGTCTCTCAGGTAGGCCGAGGTGTCGGTATGTCGAAAGTCGATCAGGTCTTCAGTCAGGGGACCTTTGAGTCGACCGAGTCCAACCTGGATGTCGCCATTGAGGGCGAGGGCTTCTTTATTCTTAAGGAACCAGGCGACGAATCTGCCTACTACTCACGCGCCGGTGCCTTTCGCTTCGACGAGGATGGTTTTCTGATCAACCCGGAAGGTTTCAGAGTCCAAGGCAAACAATTCGATGTCAACGGCGAGTTGCTTCCTGGCGATGCCTCGGATATCCAGGTTGCCAGTACTGGACTTATCGAAGGAAATGCCACTTCCAGCCTCGTCCTGACAACGAACCTCGATTCCTCAGAACCAATAATTACCGCTGCTTTTGATTACACAGACGATAATACCTTCACCTATTCATCCTCAGCCCAGGTCTTTGACTCACTTGGCAACCCGCATTTATTGACAACCTATTTCATCAAAACCGCCAGCAATACCTGGGGAGTACGGTGGAGTGCCGAAACCGATGCAGTGCCACCGGTAGTTTTGCAGGGAGCACTTCCCAATCTGACCTTTACCTCCGACGGTGTCCTGACTAACTCCGTTCTCGTTCCACCCACCGATACTGTGGCAACCATTCCCGCAGCCAGCTTGGCTTGGAACAACGGCACGACCAATACCGCTATCGACATTACCTTTGAAACCACTCAGTTCAATAGCGAATCCGTCGTTATCTCCCAAAACCAGAACGGCTTTGGAGCCGGTAACCTGACCGGAGTCGAAATAGATCCGGATGGCATAGTCATCGCCTCATACTCCAACGGTCAACAAACCAAAATTGCCCAACTGGTTTTAGGAAAGTTCGTCAACCCCAATGGGCTTAGATTGGTCGGCAGCAACCTTTACAGCGAGACTACCTCTTCCGGTCCCGCCAGAACCGGCCTGCCGGGACCGGAGCTGGGCAAGGTGTTCACCAACTCTCTCGAACAGTCAAACGTTGATATGGGTGCGGAATTTGTACGAATGATCACCGCTCAGCGTGGTTTCCAGGCCAACTCCAAGATCATTACAACCGTTGACGAGTTACTTGGTGAGTTGATAAACCTTAAACGCTAAAGGTCATATTTTTGACATAGGGATTATCAACAGGACCCACCCATAACCTGTGCCACCCTCCTCTGATGCTCGACATATAGGGGACACTGCTTCGCTGCAAGTGTCCCCTATCTGCATTTCCTGACGTTGTTTAGGAATTCAGGTTCCCTTCCCGGTATTTTGTAATCTCTGTCTCTGCCAACTCCAAACGCCATGGAATAGTTCTTGCTTGCTTGAGTTTTGAAAAGATACAGCCTATTATAAACTGAACAAACCAATACGTTACAACCCTAGCACTGTTAAAGCTGAGTTAAGCAGTCTGCCTGTTTAAACGAAACCTGCCCTTGCGGTAAAGCTTTAGGTTCTGAAAGGGTGCTGATCATCTCCTTCTGAGTTGGAGTAGCTAGATGGCGGAAAAAAAGGAAGCTGCACCTGTCGAAAGCGGCAGCAAAAAGAAGCTCTTAATAATGATCGGCGCCGGGGTTCTGGTTCTTTTGATCGGAATCGGCGTGGCAACCTTCTTCCTATTGAAAAAAGCCCCTGAGCCAAAAGAGGTAAAAGATCCGGCAAAACAGGTGCAAGTACCTGACCTCAACCAGGCAACGGACATAGGCCCTCAGGTGAATATTGATGAATTCATTGTCAATATCATCAGCGGCGATACCGCCCATTACGTCAAGATCGCCTTGACGGTTGAATTGACCAATGAAGAGGTAAAAGGCGAGGTAGAAAAGAGGATGCCGCAGATGCGCGACGCGATTCTTCTGCTGATTGGCAATAAGACCTTCGAGGAGCTGCAAGACCTTCAAGGTAAAAAGCAGTTGAAGGCGGAAATCACCAGCAAGATCAATTCATTTTTAAAAGCCGGCAAGGTAAAAGCAGTATATTTCACCAACTTCGTCGTGCAATAGGTTTGCGGAAAACGCATGGAACAGATTCTCAGTAAAACCGAAATCTCAGACCTTCTCAGGGCTATCCACGATGGCAGGGTGTCTCTTGATCTTGAGGAAAAACATGAGCCTCAATTTCTCGAATGCACCCCAGCGAATCTCTTCCAGCTCACCAAACCCGACAGCGAACTCTTTCGAATCCCCAATTTTGATATCATCCTTGACGCTTTCTGCAGGTCATACTCAACCTCAATCAGCAATCAGCTGCAACGCTCCTTTACCATTACCAGAACCTCTCTGCAGAGCTTTGAGTTCCAAAAGTTCATGGCAGACAAAACCAATCCTGGCGCCATTGGCATCCTCGACCTCAATCCACTGAAGTATGGCGCGATGATCATTCTCGACCCGGTATTATCCTTTTCAGTGCTGGAGATAATGCTCGGTGCTTCCGCCGATCTGCAGTCGCTGCACCTCGATCGCAAACTGACCGCGCTCGAGTTGACCATTTTGAAAGCCATCCTCTCCGATGCCTGCATTGATCTCAACAAGGCGTTCTCGCAACTGCTGGAGATGGATTCCGCCCTGATCAAGCTTGAAAATAACGCCCGTTTAGTGTCAATCGTCGAGCCTGAGGCCGAGGTTATTGTCGGCACCTTCATGGTAAAAGTCGGTGACCATTCTGGAGAGATTCATCTTATTTTCCCCTTTGCCACCCTTGAGCCTCTTCGAGATTCTTTGCGGGAACTCCTCAATATACCGACCATTACCAAGAGTTCATGGCAACAGGTACTGGAGGATGAGGTGCAGGAAGTGCCGGCGACGGTCACCGCTCTGTCCGGCAACCTCACCCTCAGCATCAACCAGTTATTACGCCTCCAGGCGGGGGATATCCTGGACATACCATATGATCCCAATGCTCCGCTGAAGGTTCTTGTCGAAGATAAGATCAAATTTCTAGCTATTCCCGGAACGCATAATGGCAAGAAAGCCATCAGTCTCACCGGCCTTTACCAATGATAAAGGAACAATGACATGGTTACACCAGGCAATACTCGTCCGGCCCCGGAAGAAATCAAAGAACTCCTGCAAAGCGATGCCACCGGTGGCTCAAGATCGGCACCGGCCGTCGACCCAAAAGGTAATCGAGGACTGGATTTCCTCTACGATATTCCTCTGCAGATATCTGTTGAGGTCGGCAGAAGCAAGATCCTCCTCAAGGACCTTCTGAAAATGAGTGAGGGGTATGTTATTGAACTCGACAAACTCGCTGGTGAACCCCTTGATCTCTACGTCAATTCTCGACTCATAGCGCGTGGTGAAGCGGTCATGGTCGGGGATAAATTCGGTATTCGTCTTACCGATGTCGTGAGCACCTCCGACCGTATAGAAAATCTCGGTTAAGTGGAACTCGCCATGACCCTTGCCGGAAAATCCCGCACCTTTCCTGTACTGTCGATCCTTTTCTTCTTTTGCCAGACACCGGAAATAGCGCATCCCGCTTCGACAGCTCCGGTAATTGAAATGGAAAGCTATTTGAGGATGATCTGGGGTCTTCTGGTCGTCTTAGGCATTATTCTGGCCCTGTATGGCCTCCTGCGCAAACGCTTTTCCCTCCTTGCCGGCAATCCTGGAAAAAGTATCCAAATTCTTGAGATCAAACCCCTTATGGGGAAAAAATCGCTGTGCCTGGTCACAGTAAAGGGTAATGAATACCTGATTGGAATCAGCAATGACCGGATTGATCACATCGCCACCCTTCCCGGTACAACCGGTCCATCGTTTGAGGCAACGCTCAGGGCCACGGAGGCGGAGCAACGGCTATGAAACGGCCGGCCTCGTTCTGCATGGCGTGCATCGTCGTTCTCACGGCGGTCGTTGGTATCGTCCTCCTGGCTGAAAATTGCCGGGCCGTCGGCCTGCCGACCGTGACCTTTGGCGTCGAAGACGCCCAAAACCCCAAGCAAGTCTCCTCTGCCCTGCAGGTTCTCCTCCTATTGACCGTTCTTTCGATGGCTCCGGCAATCCTGTTGATGACCACCTGTTTTACCAGAATCGTCATCGTTTTGGGTTTTGTCCGCCAGGCGATGGGCACGCAAAACATGCCTCCCACCCAGGTAATTCTTGGCTTGTCCCTCTTCCTTTCGTTTTTTGTCATGTCTCCGACTCTCAATAAAATCAATGAGGAAGCCCTGCAACCATACATGAAGGAAGAACTCAGCCAGGCGGACGCACTGGAAAAGGGATTGGCCCCCCTGCGCGAATTTATGTTCAGCCAAGTCCGAGAGGAAGAATTAACCCTGCTCACCGAGATCACCATGAAGAATGAGCCGGTTCAGCATGAGGATATTCCGACCATGACCCTTATTCCGGCTTTCATGTTGTCCGAGCTCAAACGTGCCTTCCAAATGGGTTTTATGATTTATATTCCTTTTCTGGTCATCGATATGATCGTCTCGTCAGTCCTGATGTCGATGGGTATGATGATGCTTCCGCCGATCATTATCTCCATGCCGTTTAAGCTCCTCCTCTTTGTCCTTGTCGACGGCTGGAGCCTTGTGGTCGGGTCGTTGATCAAGAGCTTTGGCTAGTTGCACAACCACCCTTTTTTGCAACCGGAGACCTTCCATGACTCCCGAAATTGCCATCGATATCTGTCGCAAGGCGATTCAGACCATCCTCCTTGGTTCAGCGCCTATGCTGATCATCGGCATGATCATTGGCTTGCTGGTTTCCATTTTCCAGGCAGCTACCCAAATCAACGAGCAAACCCTTACCTTTGTCCCTAAAATTATCGCCGTCTTTGTAACCATGCTGATTTTTGGACCATGGCTCATCAAACTTCTCACTGTTTTCACGGCGGGTCTGTTTGAAACCATGGTCACCCTTTGACAGCCACCGTGGAATTTCCCCTCCTTCCAATTGATCAGCTGCAAACCTTTCTCATAGTCACCAGCAGAATTGCCGGCTTTGTTTCGGCCATTCCGGTCTTTGTATCCGCCCAGACTCCGGGACGGGTTAAAACCTCCCTGGTCATGGTCATCTCCCTTATGCTGTACCCGGTCATGGCCGGAGCCGTGCCCCGGATGGATTTCAGCCCTGTTCCTTTCTTCTTGCTTATCCTTTCCGAGGTTCTCCTCGGCCTGCTTCTCGGCCTTGTCGCCAGATTGATATTTACCGCCGTCGAATTTGGAGCGACGGTGATCGGTTACCAGATGGGTTTCGCCGCCGCCGAAATTTTTGATCCCCAAAGCGAACGGCAGGTGGCGCTCGTATCGCAATTCCAGAATGTCTTTGCCATCATGATTTTTCTGGCAATAAACGGCCATCACATCTTTCTGCGTGCCGTGGTCTTATCCTACGACCTGCTCCCGCCAGGTCAGTTCGATGTATCCGGCGAGGCCGTCCCCTTCCTCATGCAGCTGGCTTCCCACATGTTCATCATCGGCGTACAATTCAGCGCCCCGGTACTTGCGGTGCTCCTTCTGTCCGGCCTGATTCTCGGCATCCTTGCCAGGGTATTTCCCCAGCTCAACGTCTTTCTCCTCTCCTTCCCCATCAACATCGGCGCCGGTCTCGTTGTCATCGCTTTGACACTCGATCTGGCTGCAAATCTTATCAGACGGGAATTTGACACTCTTCCCGAACGGATTTTCACCTTATTGAATTATCTCAGCTTGTAACACGCATTTTCCCTTTTGAAATTTCGGATCAGTATTTGCAGTTATTTGTTCTCAAAAGTGAATTGTGTCCCCCTGCAAACAAGATCATCAAACAAGGACCTTCGATAAATAATGGCAGAAGACAGCCCCAGTGGCGGCGAACGGACGGAAGAACCCTCATCGAAACGGCGAGAGGATTTCCGGAAGAAGGGCCAGGTTGCTCAAAGCAAAGAGGTGCAAACTGCGGCCCTGCTGTCGATTACCTTGCTATTTTGGCTGATGTATCTGCCGATTTTCTGGAAATCTTTTATAGAACTTATCTTCTCCATCTGGCAGGCAAGCGGTGAATACCAACTCACCGCCACCTCTACTATTTCCCTTGCGACCTTTCTTTTGCAGAAAATTGGTCTTCTCCTCGCCCCCCTGTTTCTTGTGGTGGTCCTTGTTTCATTTCTTTCCAGTTTCGCGCAATTCGGCTGGCTTCTCACCAGCAATCCGCTTATTCCGGATTTTTCAAAGCTCGATCCCATAGGGGGCATGGCCCGGTTCTTTTCAAAGAGATCAATGATCGAACTCCTCAAATCATTATTGAAGGTGTGCCTCATTGGTTGGGTTGCCTATTCAACTATTCTTGACCATTTCAATGAGGCCCTCATTCTCATCGACACCGACATAGGAACCACTTTACGCTATCTCGCCAAAATTTCAGCTCTTGTCATGGGCAAGATCTGCGCCATCCTCATCCTCCTGGCATTTCTCGATTTTATGTTCATCAAATGGGAGATGGAGGAGAAAATGAAGATGACCAAACAAGAACTCAAGGAAGAGTTTAAGCAGAGTGAGGGTGACCCACACATTAAGTCGCAAATACGCGCCATCCAACAGGAAATGGCACGTAAACGCATGATGGCCGAGGTTCCCAAAGCCGATGTCGTTGTCACTAACCCTACCCATCTGGCGGTGGCTATTCGCTATAATGCCAAGGAGATGGATGCCCCGGTAGTGGTGGCGAAGGGAGCCGACTTACTGGCCATGAAAATCCGCGAGATCGCCACAGACAGCAAGGTCCCTATATTTGAAAACCCACCCGTGGCTCGATTATTGCATAAATTGGATCTGGGAGAGCATATCCCCGAGCATCTCTTTAAAGTCATTGCTGAGATTCTCGCCCATGTGTATTCACTGAAAGGCAAAGGACCCTGATGGAACTGGCTACCATTCAAAATTCCATTACCAATTTTGACTACAAGCAAATGCTTGGGCGCAGCGATATTATCGCTGCCCTTGGCCTTGTCGCCATCCTCATGATGATGATCATTCCCCTGCCGGCGATCATCCTCGACCTGTTCCTGACACTGAGTATTACCATTGCCCTGCTCATTCTCATCCTCAGTCTGTATACCGTCAAAGCCACAGAATTCTCGATCTTTCCGTCGATTCTGCTGGTTACCACCCTGTTCAGATTATCTCTGAACGTGGCGTCAACCCGTCTCATTCTCATGCATGGTGACGAGGGGCCGGGAGCCGCCGGAACAGTAATCCAGGCCTTCGGTCAATTCGTTGTCGGCGGCAACTATGTTGTTGGTGTGGTCATCTTTGTCATTCTGGTTCTCATCAACTTCATGGTTATCACCAAGGGCGCCGGCCGTGTTGCCGAGGTTGCCGCCCGTTTCACCCTCGACGCCATGCCCGGCAAACAGATGGCCATCGACGCCGATCTCAACGCCGGATTGATTAACGAGGATGAGGCACGCCGGCGCCGGGAAGAAATCGCCAAGGAAGCCAATTTCCACGGCGCCATGGACGGTGCCTCGAAGTTTGTTAAGGGCGATGCCATTGCCGGTATCATCATTACCATGATCAATATCGGCGCCGGCTTTATCATCGGAGTTGTACAAAAGGATATGGCGATGGCCGACGCCGCCGCCAATTACACCATTTTGACGGTAGGCGATGGCCTGGTGGGGCAGATCCCGGCCCTGATCATCTCAACTGCCGCTGGTCTTCTGGTGACCAGGGCCACCGGTGAAAAGGATTTCGGCACCGACCTCAAGAAACAGTTTTCCACCAGTCCGGTAGCCCTCTGGGTGGTGTCGGCGATCCTTCTAGCCTTTGCCATCATTCCCGGCATGCCCTTTGTGCCCTTTCTCCTCCTTGCCATATCCATGGCGGCACTTGCCTTCCAACTCGATAAGAGACTAAAGGTCGAAGAGGAGAAGGTTGTTGAAAAACCTGCCCAGGCACCGGTGCGCCGCGAGGAAAATTACGAAGAGATGCTTCATGTCGATCTGCTGCAGCTTGAGGTCGGCTATGGCCTTATCCCCTTTGTTGACTCAGCCCAGGATGGTGAACTTCTCAACCGCATTCAATCCATCCGCAAGCAGTTTGCCATGAATAACGGTTTCATCGTGCCGCCGGTACATATCAGAGACAATCTGCAGTTAAATCCCAATCAGTACACCTTCTCCCTCAAGGGTGTACGAGTCGCCACGGCCGAAATGCTGCCCGGCCATTTCATGGCCATGGACCCCGGCATGGTCACCGAGACCATCAAGGGCATTGCCACCACCGAACCGGCCTTTGGTCTGCCGGCCATCTGGATTTCCTCGGAGAAGAAGGACCGGGCGCAAATTGCTGGCTATACTGTCGTTGATTGCACAACGGTTATGGCCACCCATATCAGCGAAATCATCAAGCAGCATGCCCATGAACTGATTGGCAGACAGGAGGTTCAGGGTCTTCTCGACAACCTGGCCAAGGCCTATCCGAAGCTCGTTGAAGATCTCATTCCAACCGTCCTGTCACTTGGGACAATCATGCGCGTCCTGCAAAATCTGCTGAAAGAAGGCGTGTCGATCCGCGACCTACGGACAATTCTCGAAACCATGGCCGACTGGGCAGCGGCGACGCAAGATACCGATGTCCTGACTGAATATGTCCGTCACGCCCTGGCGAGGACGATCAGCAGTGATCTGGCGGTAAACGGCGTCATTCCGGTTATCACCTTGTCGCGGCCGGCTGAAGATGCCATTCGCAATTCGGTGCAACATAAAGAGACCGGCGGCTATCTCGCCATTGACCCGATTATCGCTCAGCGCATTCTCGACTCCATCGGCAAGGCCATCACCATGTTTGAAGGCGGCAGCCGACCGGTATTATTATCAGCTCCGCAGATTCGGCCCTATGTGCGAAGCCTGACTGAGCGCTACTACCCGGCGCTGACGATCATCTCTCACAACGAAGTCACTCCAAACCTCAAAGTCAGATCTCTTGGCACGGTGACACTCGATGCAAGTTAGAGTCTTTGAAGCAGTAGACATGGCATCTGCGCTGAAAATGGTCAAACAGGAGCTGGGCCCCGAGGCCCTGATACTCTCGACAAGGACCATCCGCAACGGCAAGCTTGGCCTAATGGGCAAACCCATGCTTGAGATCACCGCAGCCATCGACTCTGATTTCCCCAAAGAAACAGCCGGAGCAAAAGCCCACCAAACCTCCAGGCAACGAGAATCGACGAATGGCCAAAAGATACATACCAACCGCTTCCGCCATGTAGTCGATGACCCGGTTTCTGAATTTCTCCATCAGAAAGCCGCTGCCCCGGCGCCATTCGTCGCTCCTGACCGTAAGCAAGAAAGCACTTATGCCCCCCCGGAGGATACCCGGCAATCAGATCTGCAAAACGAAGTCAATGAGCTGAAGGACTTGGTAAAAAACCTGGCCGGCAAGATCTCGCAAATTGCCGATAAAGAAGAATCGGCGACCACCGGCCGGCAATTAAAGGTTAGAGAGAGCGACTTCGCCAATCGCTTCAACGCAACTACCGTGCATGGCGACCATGTCCTTTCTCTGCTTGTCGAACGAGGAATAAACGTCGAAACATCAAGGACTATTGCGGGATTTCTCAGGGAAAGCCTTACCGAACAGGAACTGAGCAGCCCGGAACGGGTCCAGGCGGCAATCAAGGGCACCATCGAAGATCTTATTCAGGTCAGCCCTCCGCCCTTCTCCACCAGGAACGTTCAACAGCGTATTGCCCTGGTTGGCCCGACCGGAGTCGGCAAGACCACAACCCTTGCCAAGATCGCCGCATCGTATCTGAGCAGATACTCCAATTCCATCGCTCTTATCACCATCGACACCTACCGTATCGCTGCGGTTGAGCAACTGAAGGTCTACGGAGAGATTATGCATCTGCCGGTCGATGTGGTCATAACCGCGGAACAATTGGAGAAAGCCATTGCCAGGCATAGCGACAAGGAACTCATCCTCATCGATACCGCCGGCCGCAGCCCTCGCGATAGCTACTGCATCGATGAGCTGGCCTCCTTTCTCAAGCCTGAGCTGAACATTGACAAGCATCTGGTACTGTCAGCCACCACCCGGGAGTATGAGCTTCTTGATGCTATTGCTCGTTTCCAAGGCCTCGGTGTCACCCATACAATTTTTACCAAGATTGATGAGTGCGCCAATCTTGGAATATTGCTTAATGTTCAGATACAAAATGCCAATCCCCTGTCGTTTTTCGCCAACGGCCAACGGGTTCCGGAAGACCTGCTTGTGGCGAGTCCACAGATTGCCGCAGAACTGATCATGTCTCCAAAGGAAGGATCAATGCATGACTAATATCTCCCGCCCGGCGGCCGATCAGGCCAAGACCCTCCGGGATCTCAACACCACTCGCCCCGGCCAGGTACAGCAAAAAGACGATCAGCCCACCAGCGTCTACGCAATCACCAGCGGCAAGGGTGGCGTCGGCAAAACCGCCTTGGTCGCCAACCTGGCCTACGTCCTCGCCTCGATGGGCAAGCGGGTGCTTATCCTCGATGCCGATCTCGGTCTGGCTAATATCGATGTTGTCTTCGGTATCTCGCCAACCTTTAATCTCAACCATTTCTTTACCGGCGAACAGGATCTGCAAACGATCATGGTCGAGGGACCGATGGGAATCAAGATCCTTCCTGCCGGCTCGGGTATCCAAAATTTTACCAACCTCAATTCGCAACAGAAGATGCGCCTTCTCGACGGTCTCGATGCCATGCAGAACCACTTTGATTTTGTTCTGATCGATACCGAGGCGGGTATTTCTGAAAATGTTACTTATTTTAATACTGCGGCCCAGGAGATACTGGTCATCACCACACCCGATCCGACGGCAATTACAGATGCCTACGCCTTGATGAAACTGCTGTCGACGCAGTATCATGAGAAGAACTTTAATTTGGTGGTCAACCAGATAGAGACTGAAGAGGACGCCCTTGATGTCTACCGGAAATTGACCATGGTTGCCAATAGATATCTTGATATTTCAATAGATTATTTGGGTTCAATCCCGGCCGACAGGCAGATGGTCGAGTCAATTCGCAAACAAAAGGTTATCAGCGAACTCTATCCGGGATCAAAAATCACCCAGGCATTTCGCCAGCTGGCCGGTCGCATCTGTTCCGAGCCAACCCAGGCCTCGCCAAAGGGTAATCTCCAGTTCTTCTGGAAAAAGTTGCTGCATATGGGGGGATAGGAGAGGCCCATGCTCTACAATCATACTCCTCAAATCGAAAACCGCACCCAGCTCATCCACGATCACCTATATCTGGTTGATATAATTTCCCGGAGGATGGTGACCCAGGTTCCTTCCTTTATGAACCGGGATGACATCAAAAGTGCCGGAATGCTTGGACTTCTTGATGCAGCAAACAAGTTCGACGCCAGCAAGAATATCCTTTTCAAGACCTTTGCGGAATACCGGATCCGTGGCGCAATCCTCGATGAAATGCGCAAACTCGACTGGTTTTCCAGATCACTTCGCGACAAGCAGAACAAGATCGGCAAAACCGTCAGCGACCTGGAACTGAAGCTGGGCCGTGATCCGGAAGACCACGAAATTGCCAAAGCCATGGATCTTTCCCTGGAAGAGTACCGCTCGGTTCTCGTCGAGGTCAGCCATCTTGGTTGCGTCAGTCTCCATGAAACCCTTGATCATTCTGAAGAAGGCCAATCCTTTCTCGATAACCTCACCGACGAACGGCCTGGCTCCTTGCCCGGGGCAAGGATTGAGGACCAGCAACTGACCACCGCTATTGCCCAGGTTCTTGGTCAGCTCTCAGAAAAGGAACGATTGGTAATTTCTCTTTATTACTACGAAGAGCTTACCCAAAAAGAAATTGCCGAGGCCATGGAGCTTTCCGAAGGCCGGGTAAGCCAATTGCACAGCCAGGCCCTGATCAAGTTGAAATCCAAATTGGATACTCGGCTATAGTTCCATTTCCAAATCAAGATCCCCGCATCTTTCCCCAACCCAGGAGGCATCACTGTGGAATTGAACTTTTTTTTCTATCTTTTCGTGGTCGCCATGGTGTTGTTTTTGGGCGCAGTACTCAAGGCCTTTGCCCTGAAAAAAGAAAATACCCTTCTGGCCGAACAACTCACCGAAACGTCAATTTCCCTCGAACGAACCCGGCAAAACTTCCTGCGTCTCCAGGAAAGCCATGAGAAAATCGGTAACTTCCAGAACAGCATGGGCGAGGCTGAGCTGACGACAAAACTGCAAAAACCGCGTCTTGCCCATATCCATACCCCGGAGATGTCTCGCAACACCCCGGAACGATATAGCTATATCCACTCACTTGCCGAAAAAGGCCTGTCCGTTGAAGAAATTGCCCAGGTACTGACAATCTCTACCCATGAGGCCAATCAGGTAATGACTTTGGCAAAAATTGCCCAAGGAAATTAAAAGGATAAAGTTGCCTCCGAAGGGTTAAGTTTTGCCCGCCGGAAACCGATAAGAAGTGCAACAACAAGAGATTCATCCCCCCTTTTAGGGTGTCAGGAGAAGAATATGGTATCCGGAAAATACAGCGCCCTATCCGGGGCGATAGCAAGAGAACAGGCGATCAGCAATATCAGCAACAATCTTGCGAACATCAGTACCAGCGGCTATCGCCGGTCGCAGGTCAGTTTTGAAGCCATACTCCGCGGCGAAAAGCAGACACAAGAAGCACGAGGGATCAATTACAGCCGGGTCCGCCAAAATTTCAGCGATTTTTCCAGCGGCCCGATTCGACAAACCGATGACCCCCTCAACTTTGCCATACACGGCGATGGTTTTTTCAAGGTTCAGGGCGCAAACGGCCCGCTATATACCAGACGCGGTGATTTCATGATTAATGCCCAAGGCCTGCTCATGACCAGTAACGGCCTGCCAGTGCTTGATGAGGCCAATGGCCAAATCACCATCCCTGATACCGATACCAGCCGGATAGCCGTTGGGGATGACGGCACGATCTTTACCCTCGGCCCACAGGGGGCACGTTCGGAGGTCGGCAAAGTTGCAATCGCCGAGATTGCCGACAAAAAACAACTGAAACGTGAATCCGATACCGCCTTTTCCCTGGCCCAGGGCGGCACTGAACAACCAAGCACGACCGCCCGGTTGATCCAGGGTAGCCTTGAACAGTCAAACATCAACATGTCCTCGGAATTGACCCAGATGATTGATAGTTACCGTGCCTTTGAGACCTACCATAAGGTACTGAAAAGTTACTCGGCAATCAGCGAGACGCAAGATGACCTCGGCACCCTCGGCTAAGCCTGAGACGACAGACATTTAACCTGCAAAAGGAACTCCAATGATCCGTTCACTTTGGACCGGCACGACCGGCATGCACAGTCAGCAACTCAATATCGACGTTATCTCCAACAACCTCGCCAACGTCAGCACTAACGGCTTTAAAAAGAGCAGAGCCGATTTCCAGGACCTTCTTTACCAGACGATGAAGGTACCCGGCAGCCAAAGTTCCGCCGATACTGAATCGCCAACCGGCATTCTGGTAGGTCTTGGCGTCAGGCCTGCAGCCGTGTCGAAGGTATTCTCCCAGGGAGATCTTATCCAGACCTTAAACGAGCTCGACGTGGCCATCGAAGGTGAAGGTTTTATCCAGGTTAGCATGCCGAACGGCAACACCGGTTATACCCGCTGCGGCGCCCTGAAGCGCGACAGCAACGGCCGGCTGACCACCTCCGATGGCTATCCGATTCTCCCAGCGATAACACTTCCCGATGGTTCTCGGCAGATTACCATCAGTGACAGCGGCATCGTCAGCGCCATAATCGGCGCCGATACGGTCTCAACAGAAATCGGTACCATCGAGCTGGCAAGTTTTACCAATAACAGCGGCCTATCCGCCATCGGCAAGAACCTTTTTGCCGAAACCGCCGCCTCCGGAACCCCGCAAACCGGGGTTCCCGGCAGCGACGGCTACGGCACATTGCTGCAAACCTACCTGGAGGGTTCCAACGTTAATATCGTCGAGGAACTGGCCAGTATGATCACCACCCAGAGGGCTTATGAAATCAACTCAAAGACCATTCAAACCTCTGATGAGATGATGCAAACAACCAACAACCTGATCTAATGATGATCCGATTTCTGCTCATAATGGTGCTCTTTTTCTCTTCGGCACGTGTTGCTCCGGCGCTTGAGATCACCTTCAACAAAAGGGCCCAAGTCACCGATTCGGTTATCCGACTAGGTGATGTGGCGACCTTTGACGAGCAGACTTCTCTGACGGAGGCCTTAGCCACCCAGCCGATCGGCCAGGCGCCACCACCAGGAGAATCCCTCTTTCTTCGCGCCCAAAATATCAAACAGGGTTTTGCCTCAAATCATTCTCTGCCAGGCGACACCTCCTGGGGGGGATCGGGAACTATCAGTGTCAGCCGAGAAGGTGTCATTATTTCGCCCGATCGGATTAAGGAAATTATTGCCGAGTTTATTGAGGCCAATAAGAAAAACCTGCCAAAGGCTGAAATCCAGTTTATCGCCCAATCCCTGCCCCTGCCCTTTACCATCCCCAAGGGCAACCTTGACTATGAGGTCATACCGTCCAACCCTGCGATTTTAGGCAGTTCCAGTATGGCGATTATCTTTAAGGTCGACGACAAGGTAGTGAGAAACATGTCAGTCCGGGGCAAAATCGAGGCTCTCGCCGAAGTCGTTACCGCCTCGGAACCACTGAAAAAGGGCCTCATCCTCCGTCCGCAACACCTGAAAATGGCCACCATGAACATAGGTGAAAATGCCAATACTGCACTTTCCCCGGATGAAGTTGTCGGCATGCAGCTCGTAAGACCATTAGCTGCCGGCAGCCCGATAGCCACCTCCATGATTGAGGCCCTGCCGATTATTAAACGCGGCCAAAAGGTCAGGATTATTGTGACATCCGGGGCGCTGCACCTTACGGCAACCGGCTTTGCCCACAATGACGGCAAACTTGACGAGATGATTAAGGTGCAAAATCTCAACTCCAATAAAACCATTTATGGCCGCGTTGCAGCGCCAGGCACGGTGGAGGTCATTTTGTGATATGAAAAATCTTCTTTTATCCCTGGCAGCGCTCTTGTTTCTTAGCTCCTGCGCCCTACCGGAAAAACCTCCGATGGCGATTCGTGAACCGCTTGAGGAGATCGAGCCGCCGGTAGTCGAAAGCAACGAGCCCGGATCATTGTGGCGGGAGAGCAACCATTCGATGTTTGCCGACCGCAAAGGCCGGGATGTCGGCGATATCGTCACGGTAATCATCTCCGAAAAGGCCAGCGCCTCCAAGGAAGCAACCACCTCGACAAAACGCACCAGCAATATGTCGGCCTCTATTCCCAATTTCTTCGGTTTGGAGAATGACAAGATTTGGGCCAAAAGCCACAACCCTATTGATATCCAGAATCTGGTGAATGCCGATTTTGCCAACGGTTTTGACGGCAACGGCACCACCACCCGCAAAGAGGATCTGAGTGCCTTTCTCACCACCCAGGTGGTCGGTCGCTACCCCAACGGCCAACTGAAGATCCGCGGCGGCAAGGAGGTTATGGTCAACAACGAGGTGCAGATCATCTATCTGACCGGCATTGTCAGACCGGTGGACATCACCTCCGACAATACCGTCAACTCCACGAAGATTCTCAATGCCCGGATCAGCTATACCGGCAAAGGCGCAATCAGCGACAAACAGGAACCCGGCTGGGCAATGCGCATGCTTGATTATGTCTGGCCGTTCTGATGGATCGGTTGCAGGAATAACGATTAGAAATCAAATGATATCTCGGTGTACGGCATGAAAACTCTCCTTGCCCTGATCATGACATTTTTCCTCTGTGCCCCTCCCCTTGCTGACGCAGCCAGGGTGAAGGATCTGGCGCAGCTGCACGGCGTTCGCAACAACCAGCTCCTAGGCTACGGCCTGATCACCGGCCTGAACGGCACCGGCGATGACATGAAGAAGTCGGTCTTCACCCTCCAGGCCGTATACAATATGATGACCAGACACGGCATCACCATCAACCCCGACAGCATGAACGACATCAAGGTCAAAAACGTTGCCGCGGTCATGGTTACCGCCACCCTGCCGCCCTTTGCCAAATCCGGGTCGACTATCGATATCCAGGTCTCGTCAATGGGTGACTCAAAAAGCCTTGCCGGCGGCACCCTGCTCATGACCCCGCTGGTCGGGCCGGACGGCAACGTCTACGCTGTCGCCCAGGGCTCACTGTCGACCGGCTCCTTTGCCTTTGGCGGCAAGGCGGCGCAGGTGCAAAAAAACCATCCAACCGTCGGCAGCATCTCCGGCGGGGCAATCATCGAGCGTTCTTTGACCAGTGATCTCGGTGCCGGCGGCCGGCTGGAATATCAGCTGCGCAATGCCGACTTTACCACTACCGCCAACATGGCAGAAACAATCAATAAAAGTTTTGGCCCGGGCACCGCCTTCGCCGATCCTTCCGGCACTGTAAAAGTGGCGATTCCTGAGCAATTCAAAGAAGATGTCGTGACTTTTGTAGCGGCGGTCGAGGTACTTGAGGTCGAGACCGATGCCCCGGCACGGGTGGTAGTCAATGAGCGGACCGGAACCATCGTCATGGGCCGGGACGTTCGATTGTCGACTGTTGCCGTATCCCATGGCAACCTGAGCCTTATTATCCGTGATGACGCCACTGTTTCCCAGCCCAATCCCTTAGCTGAAGGACAAACCGTCATCACCCCGAAAACCAAGGCAACGGTTGTTGAAGAAGATGGACAGCTTGTGCTTCTCGACATGAAAAAGGGTGTGTCGATCGGCGAAATTGCCAATGCCCTCAACGCCATCGGCGCGACCCCCAGGGACCTCATTGCCATCTTCCAGGCGATCAAGGCCTCCGGCTCCCTGCACGGCGAGCTGATTATCCTTTAATCTTACTACAGGAAAACCATGGATTTTCAAATCGATCCCCGCATCACAGCTAGCCGTTCAAGCCAACCGGTCACAGACCGCAAGGCAAAGGATCTGGCTTCCTTAAAAAAATCGAGCCAGGAGTTCGAGGCTATGCTCCTTATGGAGATGCAAAAGGCTATGCGCAAATCGGTAATGGATGGCGGGCTCTTTGAAAAGGACACCGCGTCGGAAATTTTCCGGGATATGCTCGACAGCGAAACGGCGAAGGCCGCCAGCCAGAGCAAAAGTCTTGGCATCGCTGAGGCAATGTACAAACAAATGGCCGCCGTTATCGAAAAGAAAAAACAGCCTTGACCAGATAACGCCATCGACCTCCCACCGCCTTTCCAACCCATCGGTGGATTCCTTTTTACCTCCCCTTCCCAGGGAAAAGCCACCTTCACGAAATTCATCCTTAAAAAGCAAGAATGAATTTCTAAGGTACTAACCCCTTCTTTACTGGGATAAGTACCTTCACGAAATTCATCCTTAAAAAGCAAGAATGAATTTCTAAGGTACTAAACTTTTCCAGGGCGAGCGCCGATAATAAAAACAAAGAAAGACCGTATCCCGACAGGATACAGACTTAAACACAGTGCACGGAAGCACGGCTCACTTCGCAGGGAGGCAATAAAATGATAGATACCAGCAACATAAGCGCATACCAGCCGGCGATCAACACCCCCAGTCGTCAAGCAGGAAATATAGCCACATACCAGCAGAGCGGTCAGCTCAGGCAACAGGAGAGCTTTAATCTGACGACGGATACGGTCACTCTCTCCTATAGTACGGAATCAGTGTTGACATATGACAGCTCGATGACCCTGCAAGGCAATCAGGCCGACGGGTTCGATCTGTTGCGCGGCCTGGTAATCAATATCTTGAAGGATCAGGGAATCGACGCCAAATTCGTTGCCGACGATGCCGAAATCGATCTCAACACCCTAACTTCGGAAGAAGCCCAAGAGTTGGTTGCGGATGACGGGTATTTTGGAGTAGAAAAAACCTCACAACGTATTTTTGATCTGGCGGTCGGCATAGCCGGCGGTGATCCCGCAAGGCTCGACGCCATTCGGGCGGGGGTGGAGCAAGGATTCCAGGAAGCGTATGATGCCTTTGGCGGCTGGCTTCCCGATATATCGTATGACACCTACGATGCAGTTATGAAAAAACTGGATGACTGGGCAGGAGTTGAATCCAGTCAACAAGCGTAAACACAGGTGACGTCATGAGCGTAGAATTTTTTGGAGTCGGCGGTCCGGGACAAATCGGCAGTCTGAAAAAGTCGCAGAATATTAAAGGCGACAAGAAGATTGAAGGTGGGGGAGAAGACAAAGTACAGTTTTCCTCAGTACTTCAGGATGTTCATCGGGCACAGTCGGCAACGGCCAGTGGCGATGTGGAGCGGGCTGCACGAGTGAAAGAGTTGCAAGCTCAGATCAAGGATGGCTCATACCAGCCGGATCTGCAAAAAGTCTCCGCCTCATTGTTACAATTCTTAGTTGAGAATAGATAACATGGAAACCAAGACCACACACGACTATCTCGTCCGCCTCCGCGACGTCATTCTTCAGGAAAGAGAGTGCGCCAAGGCTCTTGACATGCAGGGGATGATTGAGGCCATGCAAGCGAAGGAAGATATCGTCAAGGTGCTGGCCCACGTCAAGGTTATCGACGAGCAGGACAAACCAATCGCCGCCCAGATCCGCTCAGAAAATCGCCGCAACGCCTTTCTCTTTAAATCGACTCTCGGATGGATCAGACAAACAATGGAGTTTTTTGGCCAGAAAACCGTGACCTCAACCTATTCTGCCCACGGCTACTCGGTTGCGTCCCAGGTCAATGGCCGCCTCCTCTCAGGGAGGATCTGAAATGGCAGGTCTACTTAATGCACTCAACGCCGGCAAAACCTCTCTTGAAGTCAATCAGAAATCGATAGAGATTACCGGCAACAATATCTCCAATGTCAATACCGAAGGGTACTCACGGCAAAAGGCCGAGTTTCAGACCTATCCGGCGATGAACTTCGGAAATTTCTTTATCGGCCAGGGAGTGAAAATTTCCAACGTCAGCCGCGATCATGATGTATTCATCGACAAGCAGATCGAACGAAAGGCAAACGACTTTGGATACCAAGACGCATTAACCAGGCCTCTTTCAGAACTTGAACGCGTTTTCAACGTCACTGAAGACAATATCTCCACCGATATCGATGTTTTTTTTGATTCTCTGCAGGAATTGTCAGCCGACCCGAGCGACCTCGTGCAAAGAAACAATGTCATTCTCCAAGGGGAAGTGCTGTCAACCAGTTTCAATAACGCCATTAATGACCTCAACGCCATCACCGGGAATATCAATGATACGCTCCTTTCCAAACTTGATGAGGTAAATTCCCAAATACGGGAAATTGCCGACCTTAATGAACGCATTTTCACTATTGAGATTTCCGGTCAATCAGCAAATAGCCCGAGAGACCAGCGGGATGCGGTTGCCAAGGAATTAGCGAAAACCCTTGGTGCACAAACCACCGAGGATGCGAATGGCATGTTAGCAGTGACCCTTCCCGGCGGCTTACCGCTGGTGCAAGGCATTCTGCCGATGTCCATCTCCGGCGAGGTGATAGGATCGGATCTTACCCTTCAACTCCACGCAGGCGGGGTTACCAGGGATCTCAATGCCCGGAACCTAGGAGGAGCTTTTCAAGGACTAATGAGCGTCCGCGACACCTTAATCCCGGAACTGGCCGGAGAACTGGATAAGCTTGCCTATGAACTGAGCGTACAGGTAAACCTGCAGCATCAGGCCGGCGGAGCACTCGATTCAAGTACCGGGAATCTGTTATTTAACATGCCGCCCAATTACGTCGCATCTCCTCCCGGCCCGGCACCGACCGCGGCAGAATACGCCGGCGCTGCACGACACATCGCTGTCGTTATAACCGATCCGGCAAAGATCGCCGCAGGAGCTGCCCCCGATCCGGGCCCACCACCAGGCATAGTGGCCCCTGGCGACAACAGGAATGCCCTCATTCTTTCCAACATCGGTGATAATTACTTGATCAATGGCGTCGACAGTTTCACTTCACTTTACGGCAAAATTACCGCAAAAGTTGGTGTTGAAAGCAATCAAAATCAATTATCCCTGAAGGGCGCCGAAGACGCCATGAATCAACTGGAGAATTTCCGAGATGGCTTAGTCGGCGTATCCCTTGAGGAAGAGATGATCAGTCTCATTCAATACCAGAGAGGCTTTGAATCATCCGCCAAGTTTCTCTCTACAGTCGATGAGATGATGTCGACGATTATAGAGTTACGAAGATAGTCTTGTTTAAGGATGGTGTATTATGAAAGTTACCGAAAATTCGACCTACCGGTTGATGCAGACCAACCTCGACCGAATCACCAATGACCTTGCGGAACTCCGTAATCAAGGCGCAACCGGCCTCATCCTTAATAAGCCTTCGGATGATCCCGGTGCTATTCGGCCGGTGCTCACCACCAGATCACAATTAATGCAAAACGACCGGTATCTCGAAACCATGGGACAGGCCGGCGATAAGATGGCGGCTGCCGACGGTCAACTTGCCCAGGTTGAAAACGTCATGGTCCGGGCTAAAGAAATTACCATCAATGCCATCAATGGTGCGCTGAGCACAACCGATCTCGCAACCCTTGCCGATGAAATTGCCCAATTGCGCCAGCAATTGCTTGATTCGGCAAATGCAGTAGTCGATGGCAAATACATTTTTGCAGGGTACATGGAAGACACCAAACCATTTTCTGAAAACCCTGCATATGATCCGGCTCTATACGATATAAACGATGTTACTACCTGGCCCTATCTCTATCATGGAGATAACAATCCAACTCGGCTGGAAATAACCCCTGGCGAATTCCTGACAACAAATCTCACCGGCAACGAGCTGTTTATGGGCATTACCAACGCCATTGCCTCAAACGGATCTACCAATCCCTATCAAGGCGAGTCGATGACCTCTGGGCCGATAAGTGTTGGCACACCGGGCGACGATATCACCATTACCACCGCTGCCACACCGCCGGTGGTCACTACTATTCCCGGCACGGCCCTTACCGACACCGACAATAATTACGCCGCAAAGGTGGCCGGTCTTTTCAGCCAGGCCGGGACCGGCCTGATTGGTACGACTAACGCCGCAAGCGTCAATCTCGGGTCCCTGGCATTGAATGATTTCGTCGATACCGAAGATACCTACAGCCTTGATATTACCGCAGGAGGCGCCGCCGTCTCAGTAACCCTGGATGGCCCTTCCGGCAACTATGACTTTACCCTGGCGGGCATGGCTTCGGCCCTTGCCAATACTGCTGGTGTAACCAATCTCACCCAGACAAGCGGCACCCTGTCGAACGGCGTTTCCTACGATATTTCAAGCGGCGCCCTGGTGCTTACCGGTCCGGCCAACGGCTCGGAGATCGAACTCAACGAAACAATCACCGACGGCGTTGTCACCGCGACCCTGCCGACCGGCGGAATTTCCGGTGGCGACCAAACCGCCTACGGCACAATTAATGTTGCCCCCAACTCGTCAACCGGCGTGACCCTGTCCGGAACGGGACTCGCTGATGTTGGGCTGACCGCCGATACCCTGAATGGCGCTTCCGGCAGGATTGACCTCTTTACCATTCTGACACGCACAGAAGAGGCAATCCGGGCCGGCAATTTCAGTGATATCAACGGCCCTGGTGGATCTTTGGCGGTCCAGCTTGAAAACCTGGAGATAGGTGCAAATCAAAACCGGACCCTGCGCAGTTCTCTGGGTGCCAGAGCTACCCGTGTGGAGTCGGCACTCCTGCAGCGCGAAGATGCCCAAATAGACCTCAAACAAATCCTTTCACGCTACCAGGATGCGGATATCATCAAGGTGTATAACGATATTATCCAAAAAGAAAACGCCTTTGAGGCCGCCCTCAATGTTACCGGAAGAGTCTCTAGGATTTCGATTCTTGATTATTTTTAAACATCGATTACTATCGCTTGGTGAAAGGCAGTGCACAGCACTGTTCATCAGCATGAGGAATGGAGAGAGAATACCTCCTGAAATTTCCTTTTTTTCGTGATTGAATGGACTCGGGCGAGGCGTTAAATACCGTCGTCTGTATTCCGGCAAACAACTCGCAACTTCCAGGCGGAACAAGCCGTCATTACGGTGTCAAATATGCTGGTTCTTACCAGGAAACTCGGTGAAGGTATTGTTATCGGCGACGATGTGACAGTCACCATTGTTGAAATGAAGGGGGGCAATGTTCGAATAGGTATTGAAGCCCCGCAAGACATGAAAATCTATCGTCAGGAAGTTTTTGACCGGATTGCCCTGGAAAACAAAGACGCCAGCCAATGGGACATGCATGATCTCGACAGGATCAGCGATAACCTCATCGTACGAAAAGTGAAAAAATGAAAAAGATTGTTACTCGCTTTGGGGAAGTGGAATACGATCCGGAAAATCTCCTCCATTTTCCGGCTGGATTGATCGGTTTGCCGAATCTCCGCCACTTTATCGTCATGCCCAACAAGAAAGAAGGCCCACTTTTTTGGATCCAGAGCGTTGATGACCCGGACATAGCCTTTGTGCTGACCGATCCGACAAACTTTTTTCTCGACTATCTTGTTGAACCGGATCCTTCCGAGCGTCAGAGCTTACATATGGAGGAAGGTGATGAATATTTTGCGCTCAGTGTCGTAACCGTTCCACCAGACCAAAAGATCACCCTGAATCTCGCCGCCCCGATACTCTTTGCGCCCAAATCCAATAGAGCTATTCAGGTGATTTTACAGGGTTCCACGTATTCTTCCCGGACTCCCCTTCCCAAATAATACATGGGCGAGAGAAAGCCCTTCGTTGAGAGTCTTCCGATCAGAATACGTAACAGCTAGGCTTAGCTGTTAATTTTGGACTTGTATTGAAGAATTACTGCGTGGAGAGAATCACAGGCGAGAACTGACTTGTCGAGGGCTCTCTGGAACTCACCGATATAAAAGGTGTCTAGCACCCCCCGCCCGACAAAATCCATAATTGCGAAGAACTGTTCTTTATCTTCGCTCAGCTTCTCCTGCATGGTGCTGAGCTGTTGACAACGCAACCGCACATCACTTGGGGTCAGAGTAGGAATTTCCTTCACCAGGTTCGTTGCAGTGAGAGTCAACATACTGAGTTGCTCTATAGTATCGTTAAAATACCATTCAACGGAATGCATCTGCTGCTCCTTCCCTGGAGACTTATCGGAGGTTATTCCCGGAAAATTCTTCAGGATGTGCTATCAACTATCCTGCCGGCACTGGCTTGCTGTGATTTGTACCCGTAATGGGCAGTCTTGCCAAGGCGCAGGGCACCCAGTTCATGGGCAAGAAGGGATTTTATCCCCATCGCCTTCTTCTGAACATTGCTGTTCAAACGAAGAATCTCCGCAATAACTTTTTCTCGTTCAACCATGAGTGGCTGAATGATAGTAGACTCCGCTGATTCCTTGTCAAAATGTGCGAGAAATGTTTTATCGGCATCAACGGCTTGAATCTGGAGCGTACCGAGTATCTCTGTCATGCTTTGCAGCCGGGTATCGGAGGCAATCCCAATTTCCCGGTCCATTTCCACAAGAAAACCAAGAATATTTTGGTAGTTACGAATAGAGGTAGCAAGCGCCGAGGCAAGTGCCTGAGTATCAGCGGGCATCACTGTTGCCTCAGCGGGATATCGACAAAGGTGCATAGTTTGCCGGAACTCCAGACCGGTAATGTTCTGCTGCCTGCTCAATCATTTTTTCCGCCGGCACAACCTGTTGTTTATTGAGCTCCACAGCCTCTCCCCAGGTTGCGCGCAAATCCACAAGCAATTTCTCAACCGCCTGTAACTTCTCAACATCTTTCTGAAGATTGGCAAGAGTGAGTTCGCGAATCATGAAACTGTAGAGTGCATCCAAATTCTCGGCGATTTCCCCACCAATGTCGTGATTAAGAGAATTTGCGAATTCGGTGATAATCGCCATGGATTTTTTGATACCAAGGTGCACGGCTTTCATGTCATCTTTTTCAATGCCTTGAATAGCCTGCCGAGTAAAACGTATCGCGCCATCGTAGAGCATCAGGAGGATCTGCTCAGGAGATGCAGTTAATATATGATTATTCTGATATTGATTAATAGAGTATGGATTCATAGCTATTTTCCTGTACTGAGATTTGACAGCATATCCATCTGCTGGGTCAGATACGAGCTCTGGGAATTAAGGCTGCTCACCAGCAGCTCCATGGCATTGAACTGTGCCCGGATACGAGCCTCAATTTTCTCCATCATCGGTTCCTTCTGAGCTATCTGCAAATCAAGATTTTCTACTACACTGTCGTATCGATCTCGTTTCGTGGCATACATACCCTCAGTTGAGGAGGTTATCTCCAGCAGTTGGGTATTGAATTTTTTCATAACTCCGTCAATCGCTTCCTCACCAGCCAACAGCTTCACGACATCGTCGAACTTTGATTGCAGAGCTGTCTCTAACTTAGCGCTATTTTGCAGGAGTGTCCCGTCTGCCTGGGTGGAAAGCCCTATTTCACTGAGAATTTGCAGAGTACCACTCCCAGCAACTGCCTCGCTGAGGGTTGACTGAAGTTTGCGTTTAACATCATTGACCGTCGCATCCCCTCGCAGATAATCGGCCAGGGAGTCTTCTTTGGTATCTGTGTCACTTGTTGTATCAGTCGTATCATCAGCAGTTTCGGTCTTTACTTCATAACCGGAGGCTATCCACTCCATAACGGCATTGTAACTTGATACAAAAGTCGAAATTTTTTCCTTGAGTGCCTCAGTATCCGCAACGACATTCAGGTTGGTAGTCGCGTATACCGGGGGATCGTCACCTGTGGCCGGGGTTATAATCTCACTTACTTTGTTAAGATTGAGTGTCACTCCGGAGATCACCCCAGTGAGGGTATTGCTGTTGCTGACCACCTCGATACCATCAATATAGGCTATAGCCTTCTGAGCAGGACGAACTGTTTCATCCAGATCGATGGCGGCGTTTTGAGCATTGCGTAAATCATAGGTAAGATTAAAGCTTGTAGCAGCATCCTTGCCGGTAAGGACCAGATGGTAATTTCCACCGTCCTTGCCATCATTGATAATTGAGGCGGTGACCCCGGTCTTATCTGTAAGCGAGTTGATCGAGGCAGCCAACCCCTGGAGAGAGTTATTGCTGCTGTCTACCACCACCGCCAAATCACCTATTGCAAAGTATCCAGTGCCGAGTACTGCGGCAGAGTCGGAATCGAAACCAGAAGTGACGGTTTTTTGAACCTGGGCGAGTTGCGTCACGGCGACATTATAGCTGCCAATACCAGCACCGTTGGAAGTCCCGCTGATTGCTTCCTCGGAACTTAACTGAACCTTGGTAGTCCTCACTCTGCTGGTGACACTTAAATCACGCGCCGCATCGCGAAGACTGCCAAGCTTGCTGTTCAGTTGTGCGTAGGCTTTAAGGCGGATGGATTCACTTTCTTTTTTCGCCTCAAGCCGGTCAATCGGCTTTCGCTCAATCGCCATCAAACTCTTGACGAGATCTTCTGTGGGCAGACCTGTGGCAAGGCCACCAAAACTTATCTCTGCCATATCCTACTCCTCGGCTGATTGTGGTGACTAACGTATTGTAATTCGAAACTTAAATTGATTCAGCGAACGGTGTCGACGATCTGCCCGCGCAATTCAGCCAAACTGGCTCTCACCCCAAGAATTTCTTCGGCGGGAACCTGGCGGATAACCTCGTCCGTTTGTGAATCGACAATTTTTACAACCAGCTCATCAAACTCCTGGCTTTTTTCAAAGCGCACGGAGTACAAACCATCCTCGGTGATGGACTTTATCTGGTTGAGCAATTCTTCCGGCTGGATATTCTTCTTGGTGGATGAACCACCAGATTCCAGCTCTGGTTGACCTTTTTTTAACTGTTTGCGACCGGCATCAACATATTCAGCCGCTTTTGGCAGCTGCTGCGTCGGAGTGCCCGTGGTGTTAATGGCTTCAACTTGCATAGCGTTCTCCTTGAAGGGAATTCCCCCTCATCATTCACTTTAACTATCAGCCGGGGGCTGAAACTTCCAGCCCCCGGGTTGAATTAGGGGATTATCCCAAGAGAGACAGGGCAAGCTGCGGTGCCTGGTTGGCTTGTGCCAGGATGGAGACACCAGCCTGTTGCAGAATATTCATTTTTGTCATCGCTGAGGTTTCCATTGCTATGTCAGCATCGAGAATCCGCGAGCGAGCAGCAGAAAGGTTTTCGGCAACGTTGTTCAGGTTACCAATGGTGGATTCAAAACGATTCTGAATCGCGCCGAGGCCACCTCGGATGATGTCAACATCCTCAAGAGCAGCATCAATACTGGCAATAGCTGAAACCGCATCCGCGCGAGTAGCAACCGAGATCTGGTCAACAGTTACTGTTGCGATCGAGGCAACCTCATCCACACCACCAGACAAGGCAATCGTTCCAGCGGCACTTGCAGCAGTCGTTCCGCCAAAATCAACTAAGGCCTGCGCTTCTACAGCACTTGCCGAAGTCATGGCTTCAACGAGGGCAGCCAACTCTGCACCCGTGTCGGCAGCAGCAGACGTCAGAGCCGCAGTAATGGTGATCGTGCTACCGGACACAGCAACAGTGGTTCCATCATCAACACCGCCAGACAGAGCGAGGGTTTCGGCAGCACTTGCGGCACCCGACCCAGCAAAAGTCACCAATGCTTGTGCCTGCAAAGCACTAGCGGTTGTCAAGGCAGAAACAACAGCGGCCAGTTCCGCAGAAGTATCGGTGGCAGCCGCAGTCAGATCAGCGGTGATAGTAATGGTGGTACTTCCGGCCGTGTCGGTAGCTACTGCAACAGTCGTAGCAGCGCTCGCACCTCCAGCAACGACCTCAACAGTAATGTTATTCCCTGCGGCTCCGACATCAACTGCCGTCACAGACAGTGACCCACCAGTAGTATTCGCTGCCTGAACACCAGCAAGACTGGCATCGTCAACAACAACTACTGAAATGTCATTGCCGGCCACACCGGCGGTCTGAGCTGTTGCCGTCAACGAACCGGCAACGTTGCTTGCGGACGCAGCGGTTACTGATACCACAGCAGCCTGAGTCTCACCCAAAGCGGCAGACCGGGCACTATTGATTGAAAAAGAAATAGTCTGGCTTGTACCGGCGTTGGCACCAACCTGGAAGGTTGCATTGGTCATCGTACCGTCAATAACTGCTTTGCCGTTGAACTCGGTAGTTTGAGCAATACGGTCCAGCTCGTTCTTGAGTTGTGAAACCTCATCGTTGAGAGATGTACGATCGCTGTCGGTGTTTGTGTCGTTGGCAGATTGAACGGCCAGCTCACGGATACGCTGCAGGATGTTGGTGCTTTCCTGGAGTGCACCTTCAGCAGTTTGCGCCAGAGAAATACCATCGTTGGCATTTCGTGCAGCCTGATTCAAACCACGAATCTGGGCAGTCATACGGTCGGAAATAGCAAGACCAGCGGCATCGTCCTTGGCGCTGTTGATTCGCAGACCAGACGACAAACGCTGCATTGATTTATTGAGGCTAGCTTGAGAAGTTCCCAGGTTACGTTGGGCGTTGAGAGATGCTACGTTGGTATTAATTGTTAAGGCCATGATAAATCCTCCATGAATTTTTAAAGTGGGCGTCCTTGCCCTGTTTAAACATTTTTAAAGCGTGTTTTTGGGTATGGTATTTTTTCTGTCGCTCCTCCTCCTCTTGCAGTTGTTATTAAGATTACCGTTCGTTGATGCAATATCTGCCTTTTTGTACTTTTGCTTTCAATTCACTCATCGGCAGAGCAAATGAAAACCTTTAATAAAAAATTCGTTATTTTTTCTCTGGGAAGGAAGTATTTTAATATTTTTTTAGTAAATCAGAGAGTTATCCGGATTGAAAAAAATACTATCTCTATTCAGCTTGACTCCACATCCCCGTTGTCTGACACGCCCCCTGCCAAAATAAAACTGAGCTGTACAACTAGCCTGCGCAAAGGAAAGGTATGCCCCAGCAGACTAAAAACAGCTCTCTTGATATTTCTGTTAAAATTTGAGAGAACTTGCACACAGGAAAAGGACTTCGACTGCAATCAAGACGACCTCGCCCTGTCTTTGTTTTTGCTCGACATACGACACCGTCTGCACAAACAGCATGGAAGAGAATAGATATCAACATAATTTAACAGAGAAATATTATGTCAACGCCACTTGAAGGACAAGAAATAGCAAAGGAATCTGCTGCCAATACCAGCAACCCTCAAATCAGCTTAAGTATTCTCCCCGATTCCTTTAGAAACGACATGTTTGAAGACAATATGGCGTATTTTCGAGAATCCCAAGCTGCCATTTTTAACTCTATGGTCCATCACACAAGCAAGGAATACAGGCTTTGCAGCAACCCGGATGGCAGCCCGAATATCATCGAAATGAAGAGCAAAATGCCGCTTTACCGGGCATATACTATGGAAAACATTCTTAAATTTATCCAAACAAGTATCAACAGCATGCCATGCAACGCCTTGATCATTGACACCTTTATCGGTGGGCTCGATGAAATTTGGAAAAAAAACAATCCAATTCAGTATGGAATGGTCTCAAAGCTGTACAATGAGGGAATATTTAAAGATTTGGCACTTTCCGCAAAAGACCTTTCACCTTTAAAAGGCTTCAACAATGATTACATGCCCTTTATTCGTCTTTACGGAATCGGCCTGGGCTATCACATCACCGAGCTGATTAAATCCAAGAATATCAGCTTCATGACCATCTACGAACCGCATCCGGACTTATTTTATACCTCGCTTTTTACCGTTCCATGGAGGCTAATTTTTAAATATTTCGACACCAAGGGCAAAGGACTCAATCTTGTTTTAGGAGGAACGCCGGAAAATGCAGTGCGGAGCAACACAGTTTTTATCAACCAGAGACTTGGACCACTCACCACCCTTTTCTATCGCCTCAACCACCTTTCTTCCAGCCAATCCAAAGAACTCATAAGAATTGAGCCTCAAGCAGATGCCATCGAAAGGTCTCAATCTGATGCAGGATGGTACGAAGATCAACGGCTTGGATTCTACCTGAGCGCTAGAAATATTAGAAAAGAAAACAAGTTTTACTCCGGCAAAAAGACGAAGCTCTTTTTCCGGGCATTTATTGTCGGGGCCGGCCCCTCTCTAAACGAAACGTTACAGTATATCAAGACACACCAGCAAGATGCAGTGATAGTTTCCTGTGGTTCAGCAATTACCCCGCTTCTCAGGGCAGGTATTGTTCCGGATTACGAGGTCGTGCAAGAGCGTGTCTGGCAGTTTGAGAAACACGAGGAAAAACATGATCTTGATTTGGTGAAAAAGATAACCCTGCTAAAACTTAATGTCGTTAGCCCAAGGATTGACAGGTTCTATAAAGACACCTTAGTGTTTCAGAAATACCGGGACCCGGGTTCGTCGCTGCTGGAGGGGAATTACCCTGTCACTACAGCAGTTAATCCAACTGTTACCAATGCGGGCATTTCCATGTGTGCGGCCCTCGGTGCCGATGAGGTCTATCTGTTCGGCGTAGATTACGGTGCGCCCAAAGATAGTGAGAAGATGCACGCAGACAATACAATATATGATGATACAAATATCGACGACAGTGTGGAGTCAAAAACACATTTTGATTTACCGGGCAATCTGGGTGCCCAGATTAAAACCGATACTGTCTTGTCGTGGTCACATCACACAACGGAAATGAAAATTGCGGAGTTCCCAAAGATACAATGGATCAACGTCGGCGAGGGAGCTTTTATAAAAGGGGCTGCGCCACTGGCACCGGAAAACCTTCCGGTAAAATTTAAGAAAAAAATAGATAAGAAGAACCTGCTTAATGAAATTTCCGCATGCTTTAACAACAAGTATTCTTCCAGCACCGTTCTCAACCGCTTAAAAACAACGCAAATGCAGCAAATTGATGAATACTTTCGGGCATTATCGGGCTTCACCATTGCTACCCCTCAAACCAGGGATGAAATCACTAATGTCCTGACGCTCTTATATAAAGCCGTGAATACTGGAAAAGAAAAAACAGGATATCTCCCGTCATCGCTTCTCCCCTATGGCTTTATTCAATTCATCAATAATGTTTATATCCAGTGCTCCTTAGCAAAGACCGATAAATCAGCGGTGGAATTTTTTAGAAAGGCGATGATAATCCTTGAAGATTATATCGCAAATATTGCGGCTGATTTGAAGAAAATCATGCAATATCTTGAGCTTGACGAAGAAATTGATTTGATCGAAACCTGGTATTACAGCGCAAAGGTATAGGTTTTTGAATTTCCGTGAGAGCCGACCAGTTGCTCCCGAGCTTTTCCGGTCTTTTAAAGGGGATACAGTTTCCTATGAGTTATTGAACACACAAGGGCTTATTACATATCAATTACACCCAGCTTAACCGGTGTATTAATTTTTACGCCGGTATTCAATCTCTTCCCGATAATGGCGTCCAAATATCTCGGCTCAAGCCCAAGACCGGGTCGTACGCTCCGCACCGCATCGGCCGTGATCACCTCTCCAGCCTGCAAATCCTTAACAAAATAAAGCGATCTCCTATATTTGACGTTCCCTTGCTCGCTTGATTTGCAACCATAATCCACTTTCCCGAGGGCCTGCCACGCCGTCTTCGTGTCTCGGCACAAAGCCGCCAGTTCATCGGGCTCTATGGAAAAACTGTCGTCCGGGCCTCCACCTTTACGATCAAGCGTAAAGTGTTTTTCGATGATTGACGCACCTAAAGCCGCAGCTGCAATGGCCGTGGCGTTACCGAGAGTGTGATCGGAAAGTCCGGTCACCACGCCAAAACTCTTCGCCATGTCCGGGATGGTGAGCAAATTATAGTCTTCGGCCGGTGCGGGATAGCCACTGACGCAATGCAGTAGTGCAAGGTCCTGACAGCCACCGTTACGTGCAACATCAATGGCATCTTGAATCTCCGCAGGACTTGCCATACCCGTTGAGATGATCATGGGCTTGCCGGTGCTCGCTACATATCTGATCAGCGGCAAATCAACCACCTCAAAGGATGCGATTTTGTATGCGGGTGCATTCAGATTTTCCAATAAATCAACGGCAGTATTATCAAAGGGCGTGCTGAAAACAGTGATCCCAAGCTTGCGTGCATGCTCGAACAATGGTGCATGCCATTCCCAGGGTGTATGGGCTTCTTCATATAACTGATACAGTGTCTTGCCATCCCACAAACCACCATGAATTTGGAACTCCTCAGCATCGCAGTTCAGGGTAATGGTGTCGGGACGATATGTCTGTAACTTGACCGAATCGGCCCCCGACTTTTTAGCCGCCTCAATAATCCTGAAGGCGTTTTCAATATTGCCGTTATGGTTGGCTGACATCTCCGCAATAATATAAGGTTGGCACCCTGTACCGATTTCGCGATTGTCAATTTTCATAGTCAACTTCTTCACCTTTTTGAATATCGTTGCTAACCGCTCTAGCCGAACGCCGGCCTGAGCGCATCACTTCACCAGCAGCGGGGCCAAGATTAAAAATGAGATCCAAAGCACTTGCGAATGGTATGAAAGGAGCAAATCGCTGGCTGTACACTGGATGCTCATATACATGAATCAAAACCTCAATGCCACGCCTCTCAAATGAATGTTTATCCTCAACAAGGTAGCTTTCAGCACCAGCAGGTGACAGATAACAATCCGCACCGACACATTCACAAAGGGCAGCAACATGCTCACCTCGCTCACCACCAACCCCTAATTTGCTGGCTCTAACCATCTCTGTCGTAACACCAAGCCTCTCAGCCATCCAGGAAATGAGGGCGCAGTTAAGTTCTACCAAGCGATTCGTGCGGGCAGCAGTTTGCAAAATAGTCACGACCTCATCAAAGGTATTTTGAAAATATGCAGCCTTCGCGTAGTTGGTTCGGAGAGATTTAGCCATCTTAACAGTAAACGATTGGTCAACCAACTCACATTCCGCTATTGCCTGACCGAGCCGACCAGAGGTCTTCACTGGCACTGTGAGGAATTCCAGCCCATTTTGGGTGCGGATGCGGTTGCGTTGCTGCCAGGATTGCTTTGAGAATCCAACATCATCGAGAACAATAAACAAATCAACCTGATCCGCTAAGTCAAACCAACCCACCCATGGGAGAAAGGTTGGCTGCGCAATGGCAAGTTTCTTGTGACTCATGCAGTACCTCGATCAATTATTACTCTTTGATATAATTCATCATTCCATCACTGCCATGCCAAAGCCGCTCCGACCGTAGCCGTTGCCGCAATAAAGCATAATCTTCTGTCCCTTATGATGGAATACGTACGGATAACAAACCATTTCAGAATCCCAGCCTTCGGACGAAACTTGAATTGTTAAGTTGTCGTCCTTCCTTATGAAATGATACCCATCGGCTGACTCGGCGTACCCCATGCGATAGCCGCCACTATTCATGGCATAACAGTGCCACATTTTATAGATACCATCCTCTTTGATAACTGACGCCCTGGAAACCCGGCTCTCATCCCTGGATTTGTAGTCAACACTAACGATGCCCCTGCGTACCCAGGTTATACCATCGGTGGACTCAGCATATTTTATATTGTACCGGGGCAACTCTGGTGTCTGCCATTCGTCGGCTGAATCGTACCACATTCTCCACACATTGTTTTCTATGAGAATGCATGAAATTACCAATATCTGGTAAGGCTCTGCATCGGTTCTATCAATAATCGGAGCTCTCGAATAGCGGTGGAAGGAACCTCCGTCATCGCTGCTGATTGCCAAGCCGGACACCTCGGCTGCCCGCACGAGCGAGCCTTTATTCCAACCGAAATAGTAGAGGTACTTCTGTCCGAGATGGTTAACAATCCACGTTGGCGAAACGCCGTTATCGTCGAATGCCCCGAGACTCCCGAGCTCCAACACCGGTTTAGGCGATATCTTCAATATCTTTTGAGGGTCGTTGATATCGATTTCAACATATCCCGTAAGGGACCGGTTGAATTTGTCGCGGCCTGAAAAATATATCCTATACAGATCACCACTTATGTGGTCGGCGACGGGAAGCATCGCATGTGTCATGACCCATTCATACTGTCCTTCCGGCTTGAAGATGAGGCCCTTTTTAACCCATTTCATTTCTCAACCCTTTTTGAATTCATAATGACGCTTTTTAACTCATCAATTCCATTACCGATTTCCATACGGATGATATGCTTGTCATCTGGATAGGTAAAATCCCCTTTTGCAAGCATCGAACCAAGACTTGAAAGTTGGCTACGTTCGAGCATTCGCATGAAGCCTCGATATGTATCCCTTTGTAATTCGTCATGTGGTACGACGATGACGGGTGTGCCAACCCGCAAGGCCTCGAAAGCTGACAAACCGGGAGAGGCCAGCACAAGATCGGCGCGGTGCATCAATTCCGCCACATTGGAAATATTTCTGTATACGGTGACATTTTCGTGCATCGCAGCATGAGATCGAAGAACTTTCTGCAAATCATCATCGTGCCCGTAATGGCCGCCAAGAATGATATCAACAAGCATTGGCTGCTGCAGGTCAAGCAGTTGCAGTAATGCCTCAGAGGTCAGGTTTGCCGGGTCACTGCCGCCAAATATTAAGAGAATCCTTTTCGGTCCACAATTCTTTACCTTTGGCCGCTTTTGATATTCATAGAACTCGGGTCTTAAAATCCAATATTTGGGGCCGTAAAACGTGATCGTTCCGGTTTGACTATCGACAAAACGGACATTCTCAAAACGGCTGCCGATATCTGCGGTTACGGCAATATCCGCATATCTGTTGGCGCCGGTAAGGTTAGTAAAGATCACCAACAGGGACTTTAAGGTCTTTTTAATATCCCGAGCGAGATCCTCTGCAACGTCGATTTTATCAAAGATAATGATTTGCGGGCTTGTTAACCGGAGGTAGTTGAGGATTTCAGTATCATTTCCAAGTTGTGTTGCAGCAAACCCATTTTCACGAATCCTGGAGACAACCCCTTGGTCGCTTTTGGTTAAGAAATAGATATCTGCTTCGGAATGAAGTTCCCGGGCAAATGTGATTGATTGCTGTACATGACCTAAACCCAGACGAACACTCCCGTCTGTTATGAAGCAGACTTTTTTCATTTATTCAATCAGGGGTTGTGGTTATGCTATTCACCAGCAAGAAAAAAGCAGCACACCTCTTCTGATCCCTCCACAGGCCGACATCGATTAAGCCTTCTGCCTCTCTCCGATCCTCCTTGCCGGACTCCCGACGTAAATCCCCCAGGGCGCGCAATCCTTATTTACAAAGCTGCCCGCACCAATCACGCAACCCTCACCGATGGTTACCGGCATAATCGTCGAGCGGGCACCTATATAAACGTCGTTGCCAATCTCCAATCTTCCTCCTAAAACCTTGCTTTCGCCTTTTGCCATTCCGTCGACCATTTTGAGGCCTGGAGCATGGGAATACGTTGCTGACAAAAAGACCGTACCAGGACCGGTCGACACGCGGTCGCCAATGATCGTTAAACCGCCACCCCAGATAATAGTATGTGGTTGTACATCGGTATACTCACCGATTGTCACTCCTTCACCGGCAAAAATAAATGCAAAATCACGGATCTTGCAATGATTGCCCAAATCAACAACATGAGGAAAGGCGATCTTGGCCATAGGGTAGATTTTCACGCCCTCGCCGCAGGATCTGAGTTTATCCTTCACGTTCTCCCCCATCAACTCAATGCCTTCAATGTTGTACGTTTCCATTTATCTCCCTCAGGTTAATTGAAACATCGTCTTACGTTTATCCAGCAAGTACTTGTATCTCTCGCTTTCCATCTCCGCCTTGTAATCAATCAACATTTCCTTAAAGGAAAATTTCGGGCTCCATTCCAAATCCCGTTTTGCCTTGCTAATGTCATAGAGAAAGGAATCCATCCCGTTTGACTTTTCGGGACGCTCAATGATCACCGGCTGGGTTTTTGCCCCCCAGAACAGCTCGGCTATTGTTTCAGCCTGGGCTCGTAAAGTTAAATAATTTCCAGAAGCTATATTGAACAGACCAGATGCGGTATGAATGGCAATCGCCTGCAAAAATGCGGAGACCACATCTTTAACATAGACAATGTCGCGCCCAACATCGGGATCCCCCCAAATTTCCAGAGGCTGGCAGGCCATAGCTTTCTCAATGAATATCTGAAACCCTGTCTTGATAGGCTTCCCGTCTTTAAATATCTCGGTATGAGGGCCATATCCGTAAACCGGCGGAAGCCTGAAAATTACCCCGGTTAAACCGTACTGTGCCTGGTAGTGCATCACACAATCTTGTGCGGCACTCTCAGATATACTAAACATTGCGTATTCACCCTGGTATCTGATCCCCCGCCCTTCTTCTTCACGAATCGCTTTGCTCGCTGCCCACAAACCCTGGGTGTTTCTGTGTGAGCTTGCATATATGATTTTACCGACCTTATTTTCCTTGCAAAAATCGAGTATGTTCAAGGTCCCGATAACATTTACGGTGATGTAGTCACGCGGGTCGTATTGCTCCTGGCCAACATTGGCCGGCTGACAAGCGGCCAGGTGAATCACCGCATCATAGCTTGTCTTGGGTAATGCCTCAAAATCGCCTTTATGGGTGATATCGACGTTGATATATTGAACCCCAATGTTTTTATAGTGGGTTCGTCCAACATCACTGATGTCCGTTGCCGTGACCTTACAACCTTGGCTCAACAGTTCATCGATAAGATAGGTAGCAATAAAACCCGATGCTCCGAAAACGAGTACGTGCCTGGCCTTCATTCTTACGTCCCCAAATGTTTTTAAGGATTTCGAACAGATCCTTTATTACCCATATCAACCAAAACACCATCAGCCAAAAGGATAGCCGCAAACATTTCAGCACGCACCCAATCATCCTGCGTGTCAATATCCTGCACTCGCCACCGAGGAATCATAATCGGCTTGGTATATCGATCAAAAAAGCGCCTTTCTTGCGTCCACGCCAAAGCTCTTCCCCAGTAAAATTGACCGGCGTCATGAAGTGCAACGGGTAAGTCTTGTGAACGAGTGGCAGCATGTTCGGGGAAAAACATGCGAACTCCTCCCTCGTCGGTCATCTCGAATGAGCGAAAAATAGGTGCGGCAAAATCGGTTGCAGTAAACACATAATCCCAGTCTCCGGACTGGAGTTCTGCCCATCCTTTATGCAGATCATCAACCCGCATAAAGGGTGCTGTAGCATAGATACAGCATACGGCAATTACGTCCCATCCTTGATCCAGAGCCCATTGAGTCGCATGGGCAACGACGGGTGCTGTTCCAGCAAAATCGTTCGCAAGTTCCTCGGGTCGCATGAAGGGGACTTCCGCACCCCATTGTCTTGCTATTCCAGCAATCTCAATATCATCGGTGGATACGATAATGTGCTGAAACAAACCGGATGCCTTGGCGGCCTCAATCGACCAGGCGATCATTGGCTTGCCGCAGAATTCCCTAATATTCTTGCGAGGAATGCGTTTACTTCCCCCTCTCGCTGGAATGATAGCGATATTCATATGCCCACCGCCTCGCACAAGATCGCCACCACATGGTCCTGTTGTGTTACCGTCAATCCGGGAAACAAAGGGATAGTCAACGCCTCGCCAAAATAACTTTCCGCCTGCGGACAATATCCGGCACGAAAGCCCATTTGCTCATAGTGCGGCTGGCGATAGACCGGAATGTAATGCAAATTTACTCGTATATTCCCATCGGTAAGTCTGTTGTATACTTGCCGTTGCGTCGTGCTGATTTCTTTTAGTCTCAAGCGGATAACGTAGAGATGATAGCCTGAGTAGCTGTCGGCATGTTGCCATGGAGTTGTTACCGGCAAAGCATCTAACAGGTGGTCATAGCGTTTGGCGATTTCGTGACGTTTAGCTACAAATTCATCAACTCGCTGCAGTTGGCTTTGCCCCAAGGCCGCTTGCATGTCCGTCATCCGGTAGTTAAACCCCAGATCAATCTGCTGGTAATTCCAGATTTCATTTGCCGGACGCGGCTGCATATCATCTTCGGAGCTGGTGATGCCATGACTACGCAACTGACGCATATTCTTGGCCAAGGTTGCGTTATTTGTCACCGCCATTCCTCCTTCGCCGGTGGTGATGATTTTTACCGGATGGAAACTAAAAATAGTGATGTCACTATAGCGGCAATTGCCTATAGGGTCCCCTTTATATTTGCCGCCGATAGCATGAGAGGCGTCCTCAATTACCTTGAAGCCATATTTTTGACTTAAGGCGTGTATACCGGCCAAATCGCAGGGTTGACCACATAAATGTACTGGAATCAAAACTTTGGGGAGTTTCCCGATCTTGTCAGCTTGAACAAGTTTTTTTGTAAGACTTGCGACGCTCATGTTGTAGGTTCGTGGGTCGATATCGACAAAATCGACTGTGGCTCCACAATACAAAGCACAGTTGGCACTGGCAACAAAAGTGATCGGAGTGGTCCAGACGCTATCGCCCTTGCCTACACCCAGAGCAAGGCACGCAATGTGTAATGCGCTGGTAGCGCTGTTGACGGCAACCGCAAATTGAGCATCGCAGAAATCCGCAACTGCTTTTTCAAAAGCCGGTACAGCAGGCCCCTGCGTTAAATAGTCAGAATACAGTACATCAACGACAGCCTGAATATCGTTTTCGGAAATATCCTGTCTACCATAAGGTATGAAATTCATCTTATTGCCTATATTTCATGACCAGGATCGACTTGCTCTTTAATAAGCCTGTACAACTGTTCAACGGTCAAAAATTCTTCATTACTGCCACTATTGTAGGCAAATCCTTCATTGACAAGCTTCGCCCCCATCTTTTCACAATACTCGTCAATTGTATATTGCGCCCCTAAGGGTAGAATCGCATAATATTTCCCAAGATCAACAGTATTGAAACTATCACTTGCGGTAATCATTTCTTCATGAATTTTTTCACCCGGTCTAACACCTATAACTGGGTGGCTGCACTCAGGCCCAATGGCTTGGACCAAGTCAGTGATCCTGTACGATGGAATTTTAGGGACAAGAATTTCTCCACCCAAAGAATTTTCAATCGTCCACAAAACCATTTCTACACCGTCTGCCAAACTGATATTAAACCTTGTCATTTTGGGATCCGTTATTGGCAACACTCCACTTGAACGTCTTTCTAAAAAGAATGGGATAACCGAACCCCGGCTACCCAGGACATTTCCATAACGAACGACACTGAAACGAATCTCCCTCTTTCCTTTTATGTTATTTGCCGCAACGAAGAGCTTGTCTGAACACAATTTTGTCGCACCGTAGAGATTTATCGGAGCGGCTGCCTTGTCTGTTGATAATGCCACAACGCACTTCACATCTGTATCTAAGCATGCCTCAATGAGATTTTGTGCACCAAGTATGTTTGTTTTTATGCACTCAAAAGGATTGTACTCAGCAGTGGGGACCTGTTTGAGTGCCGCTGCATGAACTACAATGTCGATTCCCTCAAGAGCACGATACAACCTTGATTTATCACGAACATCGCCAATAAAAAAACGAAGACAGTCGCTTTTTGCTTGGGTATAAATTTGCTGCATTTCAAACTGTTTAAGCTCGTCCCGAGAAAAAATTACCAAGCGTTTTACTTTCGGATATCTTCTCAAGATGTTTTCGACAAAGGCTTTACCAAAAGAGCCAGTTCCACCGGTTATGAGAATAGACTTGTTTGAAAGCATTGCACTTAGCCCCTTTATTGTGGTTTTTATAAAAATTTTAGATCGCAATTAAATACAACCCAGAGCTAGACCAACTTTCGCAATAGGCCAATAATTATTGGAATCAACTTTAACAGCTTGAAGTGATACTAAAAATCATATGCTATTCACATCTGGCGTGTCAATTCTTCTGGAAACAATTTAGTCTTTAAAAGAACAAAACCCCGCAAATCACGATAAATATTATATCCTTCTATTTCCCCCTCCTTTCTTCAAATCATCCTCAGCTGCTTCCTGCATTTCCTTCTTTGTGATCAGAGCGTAAGGTTCACAATTCTCTTGTTACACAGTTGCTTAGGAATAATTTTGATGCTACTATAAAAACCTGATAAGATTTAAACATTGGCCCTTTCCAGCATTTTCTTCCCACAGAACAACACAAAACTGCCATATGATCGCCGACCTTGAAACCCTGCAAGCCATCCCCAACGGCAAACCGGTACGAATTTTCATCCCGCTCGTCAACCGGCAGGAAAGGTTGAGGGCTCAGTGTGTCTGCCAGGATATTCATCCACCGAAATTTTCCCTGGTTTTCAAGCCGGGCGTGTTACCACTGGAAGAAATTGACCACATACAACCGTGTATCGTGAGTATTGACATGGGGGGGCCAACTCTATCCATAGAAGCAATGATCCAAGAAGTTGTTAATCGGCAAACCCTGCAGATGATCCAGCGAAAAACCATAAGTCATGAACAGATGAGGGATTTTTTCCGGATTGATGCAGTCACCAGGGTTATCACCAGTTCTTTTCGTACACAGTTCACCAATCAAAACAGTGAGCCGTGGTCAATCCAGGGAGAGACAGTGGATATCAGCGGCAGTGGCATCCTGGCAATTTTCCCGACCCCGCCACCAGATGACACACACGTAAAGCTGCAGATAACCATTCCTTCTACCGAGCCAGAAACAGTCGCCGCTATCGCCCATCAAGTGCGCGTCCAGAAGCTGAAGGATGGCAGATTTGAAGTAGCCTATCACTTTGACGACATCGACATAGAAGACCGCGACAAGATTATTGGCTGTTGCCTCGTGCTGCAGAGAAAGTTGCTTCGTCTGAAGATCAATGTCGCGTAAAATCATCCCAATAATCCTTGCCGCATTGATGAGATACCACCATGCCTGAACAGGACATTCAAAGCATCATACAATCAATACCTGACGGTCAATCTGCCACCATTGTCTTAACCGACAAGACCGGCGAAAAGAAACATCTTCAGGGAGCATTTAAAGGAGCGAAGCCACCATTCTTCTTCTTCCTTTTTCCTCCGGAAGTATTGCCGGCCAACCTGGACACAGTAAGTAAATGCCCCTTTGCCAGCCGGGACCTCAGCGACAAGGATGTCGCCTTCGTTGCCGAGATAGTATCCCAGCCAAATGACCAGACACTGGAATTGATGGCAAGAAACACTGTGCAAGCGGCTGATCTTCGCCAATTTTTCCGGGTGACCCTGCGCACCCGGATCATTGTTCGCTTTTTCCCAGATGAAAACACTGAGGACCAGCGCAGCTGGGAAATGGCAGGTGAAACTGTCGATATTTCGCAATCTGGGGTCTTAGCTATTTTTCCAGACGAGTGCAGCAATTCCAGTTCACTCGACCTTGAAATATCCCTTGTTAACCCGGTTAAGAGAGTATTCTGCACCAGCCACGTCATCCGCTCGAAACGGTTAAAAAAAGATCGCTGGCTCATTTCCTTTCACTTTGACGAGATATCATCGACAGACCGAGATGCTATCGCTAAAAATTGTTTTGCCGAACAGCGGCGCCAGCTTCGGGATAAAGGCCAGACTTTTTAAATGGATACACCTAACCTTTTGGCATCCTTTGCCGATACAGCAGAATGGATACCATCAACCCCCTTTCATCCATATTGCCAGTCGGTTCTGCCACTTCTCAAGGCCGAGGGCGAAGTCACGGCCAGCAATTTCCAGCAACTGGGCAAATTCTCAAGGCTGTGGTTCTTGAAACAAACGGCAATGATCGCTTTGTCCTCGACATTGGCGGTAACCGCCTCTCGGCCAGTTCTCAAGCTGCGCTCTCTCCCGGCCAAATCCTCCAACTGCAGGTAACCAGAACCCAGCCACAGATTGAACTGAAAATCGTTAACGACACACTCAGCCGCTTTGTTGGTCGATCACTTACTCTTCTCAATAAAAATATTGATCTCACAGCACTTTTTGCAGCAATGGATAAGCATATCCCACCAATGCTGCAACAACTTACTCCTACAAGCCGCAATGTCCTTGAAGGCTTTTTCGCTCTGCAACAAACACCTTTTGGTGATAAAAACGATGGGGTGGTCCTCAAACAACTCACCGACAGGTTGGGATTAAACCTAGAACGCCTCTTGGCAGCCGGGGACAAGGTCGGTGCCATGCACACTCTCAAAGCCGCTCTCTTAGAAATCGCGCACCATTTCTCTGCCGCGGAACACCTCGCAGAGACCACTCAAAAAATCCTTACCACCCTGGAACTTTTTCAAATTGCGCAACTTCATACCAATAGTCCAAGCCAGCAAATTTTTCCTTTGCCTTTGCCCTTTGTCGAACAAGGGTATCTTGTCGTTGAGGAGCAGGGAAAAGATATCGAAGGAAAGCGACAAAAAGAGGAGGAAAGCCGGTTTTCACTCCACTTGACGATGGCCGACATCGGCAATCTGCGCATCGATTTTCTTCAAAATCCCGCTGGATTATATATCAGATTCCACGCAGACTCCCAGGAAACTGCCGATTTTATAGCGGCCCACAGCGATTCATTAGAAGCTGCCATAACCGGAATTCCAGTGATCAGCCTGGCCTTTTCAAGCGGAGCCTTAGATCCTATTAATGAACTCATCCGTCACCTGCTGCCGGATGGGAACTCAATGCTCGACACTAAGGTTTAAAAATGGCAGAGCAAAAAGTCATCAATAAGGCCGTCGCCATAATATATGATGAAAAGGAGGGTGCTGCACCCAGGGTCGCAGCCAGCGGCAAAGGTGTAGTTGCGGAAAAAATTATCGCCACGGCGAGGGAGGCCGGTGTACATATCAAGGAGGATGCCAACCTTGTTGAGATACTCGCTAAGATTCCAATTGGCAACGAGATACCGGTGGAACTTTACCAGACCGTAGCAGAGGTGCTTGCTTTCGTTTATCAGGTCAACAACAAATTTAAAGAAAAATTGGGTAAGCGTTAGCCCTAACCATCTTCTTCAATAAATCAAAAAAATAGGGGTGCAGCATGACTCATGCTGCACCCCTCACATCATTCCAACTAATTGGCGGAGCGGACGGGGCTCGAACCCGCGACCTCCGGCGTGACAGGCCGGCGTTCTAACCAACTGAACTACCACTCCAATTTCGTTTCATGGTGGGCGACACAGGGTTTGAACCTGTGACCCTCGGCTTGTAAGGCCGATGCTCTCCCAGCTGAGCTAGTCGCCCTCTCTGACAGCTTGAGCTTTGTCAATCTATCGCTCGGTGTCTTTTCTACAATCTATCACAAAAAAAGGAACCGTACTTCTATCGGTTCCTTTGATATGCTAATGGCGGAGCGGACGGGGCTCGAACCCGCGACCTCCGGCGTGACAGGCCGGCGTTCTAACCAACTGAACTACCACTCCAATTTCGTTTCATGGTGGGCGACACAGGGTTTGAACCTGTGACCCTCGGCTTGTAAGGCCGATGCTCTCCCAGCTGAGCTAGTCGCCCCCTCTCATCAAAACGGTGAAGGACTATTTACCAACTTCACCCTGCCCCGTCAAGGAAAAACATTAACACAGGTAAATATCTGACAACATTCTGTTTTCATTCACAACAGCAGAAGACTTTCCTATTCAAAAAGAGCCTTCCCAGGTGTTGCAACCAAGGCTTGACCAAGCACTTCATCCATGTGATTAACCAGGTCAATCTTAAGGGATTTCCTTATCTTAGCTGGCACATCATGAAGATCCCGTTCGTTATCCTTGGGCACCAAAACATGGGTTATATTACCACGCTTGGCAGCTAAAAGCTTCTCCGTCAATCCTCCGATCGGCAAGACCCGGCCACGCAAGGTTATTTCCCCGGTCATGGCCAAATGGTGTTTCACCGGAGTCTTGATAAGTGCTGAAACCAAAGAAGTGGCCATGGTAATCCCCGCAGAAGGACCATCTTTGGGAATCGCGCCTTCGGGAACATGCACATGAATATCAAGTTTTTGATAGAAATCTTCTTCTAAACCGAGAACTTTGGCTCTCGATCGTACATAGCTCAGGGCGGCCTGTGCCGACTCCTGCATAACATCGCCAAGCTTCCCGGTAATAATCAGCTTTCCAGAGCCGGTCATGAGGGTCGCCTCAATCTGTAATAGTTCGCCTCCCACTTCCGTCCAGGCAAGGCCAGTGGCAAGGCCGATCTCGTCAGTTTCCTCGGCAAGACCATAGCGATACTTTGGTGTCCCCAGATATTTGCCAACCGACTGGGCGCTGACCTGATACTTCTTGCCTTTCAGTTTCTTTTTCAAACGCTCCCTGGCTATCTTGCGACACAAAGAGGCAATAATCCTTTCCAGGCTCCGCACTCCCGCCTCACGGGTATACCGCCTGATGATCTCGAAAATCGCCCCATCGGTCAGCTGAATGTCACCCTTCCTGAAACCATTTTGTTCCAGTTGTTTGGGGATCAGGTACCCATCGGCTATTCGCAGCTTATCTTCCTCGGTATAGCCGCTGATCTGGATAATTTCCATACGATCCTGCAAAGGAACAGGAATACCATGGAGATTATTGGCAGTGGTTATGAAAAACACCTCGGAGAGATCATAGTCAATGTCGAGATAATGATCATTAAAGGCGACATTCTGTTCAGGATCGAGGACCTCCAACAAGGCTGAAGATGGATCGCCGCGAAAATCCATAGACATTTTGTCTACTTCGTCGAGACAAAACACAGGGTTGGCAACATCGACCTTCTGCATCGATTGAATAATCTTGCCGGGCATTGCGCCAATGTAGGTCCGTCGATGGCCTCTGATCTCGGCTTCATCACGCACCCCGCCAAGGGACAACCTGGCGAATTTCCGTCCCATCGCTCTGGCAATCGATTGACAAATCGAGGTCTTTCCAACTCCTGGCGGACCAACTAGACAGAGAATAGGCCCTTTGATCTTCTTAACTTGGCTTTGTACCGCGAGATATTCGAGAATACGCTCTTTCGGTTTGGCGAGACCGAAGTGGTCTTCGTCAAGTATTCTCTCGGCTTTATTAATATCAATCTTTGACTTGCTCTTTTTGTCCCAGGGCAGACTGACGATGCAATCAATATAGTTGCGAACCACTGTCGTTTCCGCCGACATGGGCGGCATGCTTCGCAGCTTCTTAAATTCTTTTAGAGCTTTTTCTTTAGCAAGTGCCGGCATTTCCTTGTTTTTAATGGTCAGCTCCAGCTCTCCCAGCTCATCGAGTCCGTCGGCATTTTGGCCAATCTCGGACTGGATTTCCCGGACCTTTTCACCGAGGTAATAGTCACGCTGAGTCTTACCCATGCGCATCTTTACCTTGGCGTTGATATTCTTTTCAATATCCGCAAGCTCAATTTCCCGGTTAAGGATCTCCAGGACCTTCTCCATGCGGGCGGTCAGCGGCTCGGCTTCCAATATTGATTGCTTTTCATCGCTTTTCAACGGCAGGTGGGCGCAGATAATATTGAGCAATTTAAAGGGATTTTCGATGGCTTTTACCGAATTGAGAATTTCTCTGCCAATCTTTTTATTGCTTGCGGCAAATTCATCGAAATATTTCCGCAACTCCCGCTCGTAGGCCTGCAGAGCCACACTCTGCTCCGCGACATCTCCGCGTTCTTCGACTTCAACTTGCAGAAAATTATCATTTGGCACATACGATATTATCTTCGCGCGTGATTTTCCTTCAACAAGGGCTTTAATAGTACCATCGGGAAGGCGTAACAATTGCATAACTGTGGCCAAGGTACCGAAGTCGTAGAGATCTTCGATGTCCGGATCATCGACAGTCGATTTCTTCTGGGTAACCAAAAGGATAGCTGTTTTCTTCTCCATTGCATCTTCCAGCGCATGAATGGATCTCTTCCTGCCGACTACCAAGGGAGCAACCATATGCGGGAAAATGACCAGATCTCGAAGTGGCATCAAGGGATAAAGCTTTGTCACAAAATCTCCTTTCGATAATTCGTCAGACATTTTTTATATTCTTTCATCAATTGGTTTTCGATCTTTCGTCCGCGGCATTATGATACAAAACAACCGGATAATCACCTTGAGTGATGACCTGTTCACTTATAACACATTCCTGCACGCCGGTCTTCGAGGGCAAATCATACATCACTTCAAGCATTGCCTCTTCCATTACCGACCTGAGCCCACGGGCACCAGACTTTCTTTTTAAGGCCTTGCGGGCAATAGCCACAAGTGCGCCCTCAGTAAACCGCAAGGTCACCCCATCAAACTCAAACAACTTTTGATACTGCTTGGTGAGGGCGTTCTTCGGTTCCTTCAGGATGCGGATGAGATCTTCCTCCACCAATTCCTCCATGGTGGCAATCACGGGTAACCGGCCGACCAACTCGGGAATCAGCCCGAATTTCAAAAGATCTTCCGGTTGAACGGCCTTTAACAGTTCACCGATTTTCTTTTTCTCATCTCCTGAAACCTTGGCCCCAAAACCTATCGACTTCGCACTCTGTCGGCGACTGACGACGCTATCCAGACCGACAAAGGCACCACCGCAGATAAACAGGATATTGGTGGTATCAATTTGGATCATCTCTTGCTGAGGGTGTTTCCTGCCACCCTTGGGTGGAACGGAGGCCTTGGTCCCCTCGATTATTTTCAGAAGTGCCTGCTGAACGCCCTCTCCGGACACATCACGGGTCAGCGATGGGCTATCTGACTTTCGGGCAATCTTATCAATCTCATCGATATAGATAATTCCCCTTTCCGCCCTCTCCAGGTTGTGATTGGCAGCCTGCAGCAGATTGACCAAAATATTCTCAACATCTTCACCCACATAACCAGCCTCGGTGAGGGTTGTTGCATCCGCCATGCAAAAGGGCACATTGAGAATTTTTGCGAGGGTCTGGGCAATTAATGTTTTGCCGGAGCCGGTCGGGCCGATGAGGACGATATTTGATTTCTGTAACTCAACCGAACCGTCATCATCGGGCGCATCGATCCTCTTGTAGTGGTTGTGCACTGCAACCGAAAGCACCTTCTTGGCAAATTCCTGTCCGATAACGTAGTCATCAAGAAATTGTTTGATCTCCATTGGCTTAAGGGACAAGGGATGGACCTCTTCCGGATCAAGCAATGGCAGATCTGATTCTTTCTTATCCTGCACGATTTCATTGCAGAGTCGTATACACTCATCACAGATGAAAACATCAGGCCCGGAAATAAGCTTTTCGACGTCCTCCTGTTTTTTACCACAAAAGGAACAACTGCAATCAGGTCCGTCACTCATAACATCATCCATACTATTTTTCCTCGACAAGCTCTTCTCTATTGCTAAGAACTTTATCTATTATTCCATACTGTTGAGCTTCTTCAGCACTCATAAAAAAGTCGCGCTCGGTATCGCTGCTGACTTTTTCCAGACTCGTCTTGGTGTGGTGGGCGAGAAGGCGGTTCAAATCTCTTTTCATCCTTAAAATCTCTTTGGCCTGGATATCAATATCGGTGGCCTGCCCCTGAAAGCCACCAGCCGGTTGATGAATCATGATTCTGGCATTGGGTAGTGAGTACCTTTTACCATCGGCTCCCGCAGCCAGCAAAAAGGCCCCCATCGACGCTGCCTGGCCCATGCAAAGAGTAGCAATATCGCATTTGACGTATTGCATGGTGTCGTAAATAGCCATGCCAGCGGTAACTGACCCACCAGGGGAATTGATATAAAAGGTTATATCTTTTTCTGGATCCTCTGCTTCGAGAAACAACAACTGGGCAACTATCACATTGGCCACATCGTCATTGACTCCTGAACCAAGGAATATAATGCGTTCTTTGAGCAGTCGCGAGTAGATATCATAGGCACGCTCACCACGCGGGCTCTGCTCAATTACCATCGGCACAAGATTCATCAACCACACTCCTTCATTTCGTTATTCAAGAAGACCAAAAAGAACGACTGTAAAAGGCGCAGAGCCTTTTACAGTCGCAATTTTCTTAATCCATCGACACAACCAGTGAGGCTCCCCACTGGGAATATGCCCAATATAAGATCTTTCTATTCGGATGCAAGATCTCTATCAGCTTTCTGTAGCAACGTCAGTACCAGCAACCGCCGCCGCGGCGGGACCGTCGATAAAAATCGTCTGCTCCTTCAGGAAAGCGAGAATTTTTTCATTCAGCAGCTCATCGATGAAGGGCAGGAGATAATCGCGATTCTGAAAGTATTCCTTCACGGTGGCAACAGGCATATTGTACATTCCAGCAATGCGCATGAACCCACGTTCCATATCTTCGTCGACGAGCTTAATGCCTTCTGTCTCGGCAATTTTCTTCAAGATGAAGTCACCCTGTACCCGTTTCTTCGCAAGTTCGGCTTTCTGCTCCATCAGAGTTTCCCGGCTAAGTCCAGCTGCCTCAAGGCTCAACCCATTCTTTTCAAGCTGCTCTTCGGTCTGCTTGATCATCTGATTAATCTCAAAGGTGACAAGGCGTTTTGGCAGTTCAAACTCATGAGTTTCAATCAGTTTTTGCATAATCCGATCGGTAGTTGTACCTTCAGCCCTGTCCTGACGCACCTTGGTAAGCCGCTCCCGGATGGAGGTCTTCAGCTCCTCGAGGGTGCTGAATTCTTCGCCGGCATCCTTGGCAAATTCGTCATCGATGGTTGCCAGGACTCGCTCCTTAATATCCTTAACTTTTATACGAAATTCGATCTTCTTGCCTTTTAAGATCGGATTTGGATGGCTCTCTGGAAAGTCAATTTCTTGCGAACCTTCTTCGTCCTTATTCTTGCCAATGAGCATTGTCTCAAACTCAGCCCCCATCTCTCCCGATCCGATATCAACTGAGAAATTCTCATTTTTCACCTGGGGCATGGCGGTGCCTTCATGGTATCCCTGAAAATCGATCATTACCACATCGCCATTCTGGGCAGGCCTATCGGTTACTGAACGGAGAGCTGCCATGGCCTTTTGTTTCTCTTCAAGGGCAAGCTGCACTTCCTCGTCCGTTACCAATACTTCGACCTTTTCAACCTCCAAACCCTTGTATTGTCCTAGGGTAAAATTGGGGCGAATGTCAACCTCCACGACAAAGGTGAATGATCCGTCATCATTGTATTTTACGCTTTTAATGTCAGGATGAACGATGGGATCTATGCCCTCTTTTTCAATGGCGGTAAAATAGTTATCCTGAACGAGTTTTTCGCTGGTCTCTCCTTCCACCTGGTTCTTGAATTGCTTCAGAATGATGTCTTTTGGCACCTTGCCACGACGAAAGCCTTTCAGTCTTACCTCATGTCGTACCTTATCATAGGCCTCTTTCAATTTTGCCTGAACAAGCTCAGCAGGCAGAGTGATGGTTACTTTTCTTGTCAAAGCGCCAATTTCTTCAACTTGTACATTCATTCTATTCCGTCCTTATAATGAGATTATACTCAACAGCCAACCCCTCGTTCTGTTGCCTGGAAATCCGCCAAAAAAAGACCGGCAGGTCATGTTTCTTGTCTTCAAAAAGGGGGCAGCGGATTGTTTAAATTGCAGGCGAGGCTTGCAACTCATTTTGAGTGTTGTTGTAAGCCATACAAGGGCGACACCGCCCCAACTAAGCAAAATACCCCGGAGTTTCCATCCGCTGGATTTCACTAATTTTAACCCGATATCACTTGATCAGTTACTCACGTATTGATTTTCTTCAAAAATATCCCCTAAAAACAGGATATTTTGTTGCAGAGATATAGACAGATTTTTGATGGTTGTCAACAGGAATGGCCGCGAATAATGCCTCTCGCTCCCTCATTTTTGCCAAGCAAGGCCAAAAACTCGCAACGCGATCGCGGAAAGCTCATGGCGACACTAATAAATTCTTGGTAGGATAGCAAATCTCTCTTACTTGGTCTGTTTTTTCACCTAGGCTCGACAATTCATGACGTTTGCTTGGTTGGTGGCTGAAGAATGGGAGAGGAAAGCCCCCTCCTCTTGCGGTCAGCCTTTTCCATACAAAGACTTAACTGCCAGCCGATCAATCGACCCATCGGCCTTGTGTGGTAATTCGTTGACAAACTCAACATACTGCGGCTTTTTGAAACTAGCGATACGGCCACCGACAAAGCTGATAAGCTCCTGAGCGGTAAGGCTCTTGCCGGCATGTAACAGACAGACCGCCTTTATGCCCTCTTTCCATTTTGGGTCCGGGACGCCGATGACGACTGTCTTGGCCACTGCCGGATGCTCAAGAATGATCTTCTCTACCTCGGCTGGATAAACGTTTTCACCACCTGGCTTTATGAGCTCCTTTTCCGCCTTTCTTCCGGCGTAAAAGAGGAAACCGTCGACATCGAAACGGCCCAAATCACCGGTGTGATGCCATCCCCGGCGAAAGGTCCGGGCATTGTCATCAGACAATCCCCAGTATCCCATGAAGACCATCGGACCCTTCACAGCAATCTCGCCGACCTCACCCAGGGCAACCGGATTGTCTTGATCGTCGACGAGCTGAACGTCCGCCATCATAACAACTTTACCCGCGGAACCCGGCCGGTCGTTGTATTTGCCCAAAGTGGTAAGACAGGAGGTTTCTGTCTGCCCGTACATCACATAATATGCGCCACCTGTTTCTTCCTGATATTGCGTTATCGTGGCTTGGGTGCCAAGACCGACAACGGCCCGCAAGGTCCGCAGTGATCGGCTATCCTCGGTAGCAGCTTTCAACAGTGAATCGAGAATAGGTGGAAAATCAAAAAGCAGGCTCACCCTGCTTTCTTCTACCAGCTTCGCCGCGGCCTTCGCCTCAAATTTACTGATATTAAGATTAACCGCTCCGGCATGAAAGGAACTGACAGCCATGAAAAGCCCGGCCACATGAAAAAGCGGCAACAAATTCAGATGGACATCGTCGGCCTTCATAGCAAAAGAGGAGTTAAAGTGCATGCTGGCCAGAAGCAGGTTGCCATGACTCAGCAAAGCCCCCCTTGGACGTCCCGCGACAGCCGCCGTATGAATGATAACAAAGCCATCCCCTGTCGCCACATCGTTTTGCACAAACTGTCCCTGACAATCAAGGAGAGAAGCAAAGGCCTTCTGTCCTCCTAGATCCGCCTTCAAATTATAATAGGCAGTGACCGTCGGCATTTCAGTTTGCCGAGCCTGCAGTTGCGACTGAAACTCGCTGTCGATAAAGGCAATTTTTGCCTGGCAGTCGTTGAGGTTATAAATCATTTCCTCTGCCGACAAACGCCAGTTGACCGGCAAAACGATGGCCCCCAAAGCCGCGGCCGCCCCATATACCAAAAAGAATTCCAGGCTGTTTTTGCCGACAACTCCAAGACGATCACCCTTGGCGATACCAATTTTCGACAAGCCCAGAGCCAGCGAGTCCACCTTTTTTTTATACTCTGCAAAGGTTAGCTGCCGGCCGTCCTCGATTTCCTTCCAGCAAATGCGATTAGCGAAGGCAACGGAATTGCGCATGATAAGATCATAAAACGAAAAGTCATACAGTCCCATAAGAAGCATCTCCCGAATCTTTCAAGGAAATCAAGAAGGTTGAATATCGGCTTTTGGTCATAGCTCCGCTTATTCCCGCCGTTTTTTTGCCCTATGTTGGCCGGTGTGCGGTTCCACTTACCTCGGCAACGGAGGCCAAGGGCCGGATGGTAATCGTTGTTAGAGGAACAAGCGGTTCACACTTACAACCGGACAGGGCGCCTTGAGGATTATGTACTGAGCCGTTGAACCGAGCAAGAGTTTCTGGGTGCGAGATTTTTTCTCGATGCCGACATAAATCTGATCAATACCATGTTGTTCGGCAAAGCTCACCACGTCCTCTCCGGGAGACCGCCCTCGCGCCAATTGGAAGGTCTCACACTCCACACCTTTCTCCTTGAGAAAGTTTTCGGCAAAATTCAGATCTCGGCTCGTCTTATCGATTTCTTCTGGCTTTTCACTGCTCCCACCGCTCATTGAGGTAATAATATACACCTTAGCCCGAAATACCTCCGCATGGCTTCTTGCTAAGACGAGTGCTGCCTTCGCCTCTTCAGAACCATTAAAGCCCAGCAAATACTTCATCACATCCGCTCCATGTTAAAGCTGAGTTGAGCAGCTTGTCTGCTCGTACGAAACTTATCCCCTTGCGGTATAATACCCGATTTTTCCCTACATCCAGCGTTTACGCCTTTTATAGGACTTTACTTCCTTAAACGATTTTCTGCCCCCACCCTGGGTGATTCCCATATAAAACTCTTTAACATCTGGATTTTCCTGTAATTCTTTCGAAGGTCCCTCCAGAACGATCTTCCCGGATTCCATAATATAGGCGTAATCGGAAATACCCAATGCAATCTTGGCATTCTGTTCGACAACCAGGATGGTGGTGTTCATCTCCCTATTGATCAATTGAATATTGGCAAAGATTTCTTTGACAAGCAGCGGCGCCAGACCAAGCGACGGTTCATCGAGCATGAGCATCCGCGGCGAGGCCATGAGGGCTCTGGCAATGGCAATCATCTGCTGCTCTCCGCCGGAACAATACCCCGCCATCCGGTTGGTGATATTGGCAAGCCGGGGAAAGTGGGAATACATAAGGGCATGGTCATCCCGAATCTTCTGTGAACCGTCACGCCTGGTAATCGATCCCACCCGGATATTTTCGTCTACCGACAGATGCTTGAAAACCCGCCGGCCCTCCGGAACCATGACGGCGCCAAGCCTCACCACCTCGGTACCCAGCATATTGGTCACATCGGTACCACAAAACTTGACGTATCCTTCACGAATAAAGCCATTCTCCGGCTTCAGCAGCCCGCTGATTGCCCGCAGGGTGGTAGTCTTGCCGGCTCCGTTGGTCCCGAGCAGGGCAACGATACTCCCTTCCGGAACCTTCAGGCTCACTCCACGTAACACCTGGATAATATTGTTATATACTACCTCAATATTATTAACTTCCAGCTGGTTGTTCGTCTTTTTAGTGTCCATAAAATGGCTTTATAAAAATCCTTCGATTACTCCAGATCATCGCGGAGACACGACCATTCCCCCTTCCGCCATTTTTCAAGGGCCAAAGGCCATGAACAGCGAAAGAGGGAGTTCCTTTACCAGGAGCAGAACAACGCAGGTTTCCGGTTATTTAATCTTTGTCGTAAAGGTTGGAACAAACGGAGTTCCGGTCGATTTAAATGCACCATCCTTAACCATATAGAGCTGCAGGGTATCAACCCCGGCATGATCGGTTTTCGAAAAGGTAACCGGACCTACGGTCGTCCCAGGGGAAAAGGCCTTGTCGCCGTTCATCGCCAGAAGCTCTTCATAGAGATTGGCCTTGTTAATCTCTTTACCTTTGGCCTTGGCCCGCTTGATGAGTTCTGTGGCAACCTGGGCAACCATCATGCCATTGGCATAGTTGTGAGAGTTTGCCGCCTTGTCGTCGCGGTTATATTTCTTTGCAAGATCAAGCTGGGCGGTTGCTCCGGCACTTGGCTCATTGGTGACGATATAGGAGGTGGTCCAGTAAAAACTCTCCGCAGCAGGCCCTGCCAGTGCCACGAGATCATTACCACCGGTATAATGGCATCCCAAGAAGGTGAGCTTTCCAGCTTCGCCAAAGGTTTTTGCTGTAAGGCCAAGGCTACTGGCATCTTTCAGCATCGTCGCTACCGGTGATTGCACGGTTTGGCTGATAACGTACTGAACTCCCTTGCTGAGAAGGCGCTGCAGCATTGCGGTATTGTCGAGATCTTTACCATGCTCCACCACCTCAACTATCTCCATCTTCAGTCCGGCGGTGACTGCTTTTTGCAGGTCTTCGACAGGTCCCCGGCCAAAAGCGGAAGGATGAATAAAGAGGGCTACTTTCGGGACTCCGCCTTGATGTGTTTTAACGATATATTCGGCAAGACCGATTGCCTGCGCCGAATAGGAAGCTATCGGCAGAAAGATATAATTTGAATCGGTGAGATTGCCTGCATGAAAGGATGCGGGAAGAACCGGCATTTTCTCTTCCTCAAAATCTTTTTTCAGCGCCAGGGTGCTGCCAGTTGAATAGTTGAGATAAAAAACTATTCCCTGAGAAATGAAATCCTCGAAGTTCCGTTTGGTGATGTCATTGTTGTATTGGTCATCACGTATGACGCAATCGATCTTGTCATCACCCAACATCTTCGTATCGTTGACAAAGTTAAAATAATCCTCTACCCCCTTGGCATAAGGATTACCGGCATCGGAGGTAGGGCCGGTAATAGCTAAGGACAAACCGAGCTTATACACCTTGCCGGCGGCCTGCGCCTGTAAAGAAAGGGTAAGGGTGAAAACAGCTGCCAACAGGAATGCCCACGTACTTTTTGTATTCTCTTTCATTTTTCCTCCTTAGCATGAATTTTGTGCTGAGTGGATCACCTCGTTTGCCGGCTACGGATGACAAAAGCCCAAACATCTACCAAGCGCCGCTCGTGAAATGCCTTTATCCGGCCTAATATCTGAAAGGCCACAGCTTCACGTAGGATCGTGCTATCCGCCACCAATTGGCGATACCCCGCGGCTCAAACATTAAAAATAAAACAATCACCAGACCAAAACTGAGTGGTTTCAAGGCAGTGGCCAGATTGGTTGCAATGGTCAAGTGGTTTCCCACCCACTCTGATAGCCGCTCCACCTGAAGGTCGAGGAGCTTGATAGCCACCGGTCCCCAAAAGGAGCCATGTAAGGTCCCCAGTCCGCCGACGATGGCCATGGCCAGGAAGCTGATCGAATGGTGCAGGGTAAACGACTCAATTCCAACACCTCGGTACAGATAGGCGTGGAGTGCCCCGGCAACCCCCGCTAAAAACCCGGCCAGGCCGAAGGCGTAGACCTTGGTAAACCCGGGATGCATTCCCATGGCATCGGCTGCCCGGTCGTTATCTCGTACCGCTACAAGACAGCGACCGTAACGGGTGCGCAACAGATTGCGCACGGCAAACCCGCAGAGAACAATGAAAACTAAAATTGCGTAGTACCAAAAGGTGTAGTGTTGACTGCGGGTGACCTGGCCGGTCACCCAAGTCACGCGACTCACCGCGATTGTCTGGCCCTGATTAAAGAAATTCATAAAGTTGATGGTCCACTGAAAGATCATCTGGAAAGACAGGGTGGCAATCGCCAGATAGAGATGTTTCAGACGAAGGGCGGGCAAACCGACAATCGCCCCAAAAATTGCCCCCATACAACCGGCAACAAGGATCATCAGCGGCCAGGCGTGGGTCAGCAGGATGTGATTCTCACCCATCACCCTGGCAAAAGAAGCGATGGTATAAGCCCCAACGCCGACAAATGCTGCATGCCCAATGGAGATAAGGCCGGCAAAACCGGTAACCAGATTAAGGCCCATAACGGCAATCACCGCCACCAGGATATTGTCTATGACCAGCATGTACTTATTGTCGACCGAGACAACCAGCGGCCAGGCGAAGAGGCAGAGCAGCAGCAGGGCCATTGCCGTCCGGTCAAGGCTGGTAAAAAAGATTCTTTGTTCTTCTTTATAGGAAGTAAAATAGTTTCCCGTGGCAAGCCAACGATTCGATGACATAATTACACCCGTTCTATTTCATGGATGCCAAAGAGGCCATGGGGTTTAAAAAGGAGAATGACCAAGAGAACAATATAGGGCATGACCTCTCCAGTGCCGTTGAGTCCCCAATTGCCATCGAGATAGCCGCTGGCAAATTGTTGAATCAAGCCCATGATGATCCCCGCCACCACCGCCCCGAGAATCGAATCGAGCCCACCGAGGATAACGACGGGAAAGACGATGATGCCGAAGGCGTGGAGGGTGTCAAAATTAATGCCGGTGATATTACCGATAATCGCCCCGGCGGCAGCGGCACTGAGTCCGGCCATCGCCCAGGCCAGGCCAAAGACACGGGGTACGGAAATGCCTATGGACATGGAGGCCAGCTGATCGTCGGAGACGGCACGCATCGAGATACCGAGAGTCGACTTCTTAAAAAACCAGGAAAACCCGCCAATCATGGCAAAGGTGGTGATGACTCCGACCATCTGGGTCCAGGAAACCGATATACCGGCAAAGGTTATCGGGGTTTCCGGTAAAAAGTGGGGAAAGGAGAAATTCTCCGTGCCAAAGGGCGTCAAATAGATCAGCCCGTCAAGAATCGACATCAGGCCAATGGTTACCATGATAACCGAGATGATCGGCTCGCCGATCAATCGCCGCAGAAAGACCCGTTCGACACTCATGGCAAGGAAAAAGGTAATGACCATGCTCGCCAAGAAGGCGATATAAATAGGAATACCGACCCAAACCGTCAAGGCGTAGGTGATAAAGGCCCCGGCGGCAATGATCTGGCCGTGAGCGATATTCAAAACCCGGCTCGACTTGTAAATCAGTACAAAACCGAGGGCTGAAAGGGCATAGATCGATCCAACAACGATACCACTGACCACCAATTGAAAAAAATAGCTCATCGGTTCTCGTCCATTGTGTAAAAGCGGATGGTTGTATCGACCGTTGTTGTTTGGCCGTCCTGATACTGAAAGTGCGCCTCTACCCTTTTCTCTCTGACCTTTTCGTCATACAGGGCCTCGTACAGGTCCTCGTACTTCTCCCGGACAAACTTGCGACGGATCTTACCGGTCTTGGTCAACTCGCCGTCATCCATATCAAGCAGTTTATAGAGAATGGCAAAACGCCTAATCTTGAAATGGGGCTTCTCGGCATTTTCATTGATGTTTGCCACCGCGCCCCTGATCAGGTCGGCAACCTCGGGCTGCGCCGAAAGATCCATATAGGTACTGAAGGAGATCCCTCGGTCCTCAGCCCATTTGCCGACGACGATCGGATCAACATTGATAAGTGCGGCAACGAATTCGCGTTTGTCGCCAAAAATCACCGCCTCCTTGATGTACGGGCTGAATTTCAGGCGGTTTTCAAGGAACATCGGGCTGAACATCTCGCCATTACTATTGTGCATTACATCGGAAATCCGGTCAATTACCACCAAGTGGCCGTTGGCGTCGAGATATCCGGCATCACCGGAATGCAGCCAACCTCCTTCGAGCAACTCTTCGGTTTTTTCGGGAAGCTTGTAATATCCGGGAGTTACCGAAGCAGAGCGAGAGAGGATCTCGCCGCTTTCCGAGATACGGCATTCGGTGCCCGGCAGAGGCTTGCCGACCGTATCCGGCCGGACATCTCCGTCCCGGTGCATATAGGCAATGCCGACGATTTCCGTCTGGCCGTAAATCTGTTTGAGGTTGACGCCTATGGCCTGGTAGAAGGTGAAGAGTTCCGGACCAAGGGCAGCGCCACCAGTGTAGGCCCGGCGAATGCGGAGGAGACCGATCTGGTTGACCAGCGGACGAAAGATGATTTGTTTGCCGAGCCAGGCGAGAAAACGCAGTCTTCCGGGCATTGATTGGCCGGACATCCGATAGCCTGCCGCCTCTTCACCAATCTTCATGAAGTAGCCGTAGAGCTTGCGATTCAGCCAATACGATTCGTCGATCTTCAACCAGATCTGTGAGCGGATGGTTTCATAGATGCGCGGTGCACCGAACATGAAATGCGGACCGATCTCCTTCAGATCCTCCATGCTGGTTTCAACAGACTCCGGGAAATTCACGGCAATGCCGGTGGCCATGGCTACCCCAAAGGAATTCATCTGTTCGCCTATCCAGGCAAAGGGCAAAAATGACAGGTACTCGTCGGTATCCGCCAAGGGGTCAACCTTGGTGATCTGCAGGCCCATGTTGATATAATTGCGATGGGTCAACATCGCCCCTTTCGGCAGGCCGGTGGTCCCGGAGGTCAGGCAAAGATGACAGACGTCGTCGGGTTTCCCTGTGTCAACCAGGGATTCAAAGAGATTCGGCTCCTCCTGGTGGAGGTCGTGGCCCAGTTTATAGAGCTCATCGATAAACAGAAACCAGGGGTCGGTCTGGTATTCGCGCATGCCCCGGGGATCTTCGTAGATGACCCGTTTGACCTGAGGGATGGTGTCGCGGATTTCCACGATCTTGTCCACCTGTTCCTGATCATTGCAAAAAACAATGGTGACGCCGAGATAGTTGAGAATCCCACCGATTTCCGGCGGCAGGCTGGTTTGATAGATGGCCGAAGAAACACCGCCCACGGCCTGGGCACCGATGGCCATATACAGGGTTTCGGGGATATTATCGCTGATGATGGCAATCTTGTCGTCCTTTTGGAAACCGATCTTGCGCAGCCCCAGGCCGACCTTGCGAACCCGGTCGTAATATTGATTCCAGGTATAGTTATTCCAACACCCGAACTCCTTTTCCCGCAGGGCAACTTTATCGCCGGTCGCACCAACCCGCCACCTGAGAAGCTGAGGAATAGTGAACTGCATGAGATGATCTCTATTTTCCATAGGACAATCACTCCTCTCCTATATAGGCATCGATCACCTTTTGATTGGCGGCAATTTCCTGCGGGCTCCCGGAACCGATTACCGACCCAAAATCGAGGACATAAATCTGATCGGAGATATCCATCACCACGCCAAGATCGTGTTCGACAAGCACGACGGTTATCCCCCATTCTTTTTTTAAATCGAGGATAAAGCGGACAATATCTTCCTTCTCCTCAATGTTCATTCCGGCCATGGGTTCGTCGAGCAGGAGCAATTGCGGTTCAAGGGTTAGTGCCCGAGCAACCTCAACACGTTTTTGAACTCCGTAGCTGAGGTTGCCGACCGTCTTTTTGCGGTATGGTTCCAGCTCCATGAAATCGATTACCTTCTCCACATAGGCGCGGTTTTCCGCCTCCACCCGCGATGCCTTGCCAAAGTAGACGATGGCGTGGAGAATCGAGTATTTGAGATTCTGATGGCGGGCCAGAAGAAGGTTGTCGAGAACTGAAAGACCTCGAAACAACTCGAGATTTTGAAATGCTCGGGCTATTCCCATGGTGGAGATCTGGTGGGGCGACGCAAAGGTCAAGTCTCGCTGACCGTAGCGGATCGATCCTTGGGTGGGATGGTAAAATCCCGACACGCAGTTCAAAAGGCTGGTCTTTCCGGCACCATTAGGTCCAATAACCGAGGTTATACACCCGGGTTCAATGGACATATTGACATCTGTCAAGGCATTCAAGCCGCCGAAGGTAAGAGTAACATCTGAAACAGTAAGATGGGTCATAGAGTTCTCAGTATCAAATGATGAAACTGACTAATCGGCAGGACTCCCAACCAACAGCAACAGCCAAAACTCACTTGCTGTATCTCTAGGATACTAAAAACAAAGAGAAATTCAAGTTTATAAAATAGCGGTATAATAGCGGGCAAACACCACTATTATTCCATTGTCAAGAGATGGGAACGCAGGTTGATCTTTTGGTTTTTCAAGCCAAGTTTATCCCTGATATTAAAACGATGAAAAAGGATGGTGTTTTTCGATACAACAAGAATCTCAGCAATCTCCTTGTTGGTTTTGCCTTCTTTAATAAGACTGGCCACCCTGATCTCGACAGGGGTGAGATGGATCAACCCGGAAGCCATCTTACTAACAAAGGGTGAAATGATATTGTTGAGATTGGTTTCGAGGATTCTTGCCAAGGTCCTCTGCTGGGTGTCAAGGTGGCCATTCATAACCCGCTGCAGATAGGGTTTGACCAACTCTTCAACATTACGGAGCACCGCCTCTCCCAATTCCTTCTTGTCAACTTCCCTTTGGTGCAGCAAAACCCGCAGGGCGGTATTCACCTCTTCCAGGTGATGCGACTGGGCCTCCAATTCCTTCTCTCGTATTTTTAAAGCCTTTTCAGCCCGCTTCCGCTCCTCTATTTCCTGCTCCAGCTGAGTATTCGTTCGGGCCAACTCTGCAGTACGCTCAGCGACCAACTCCTCAAGAAGACCTTGATATCTATGCAATTCTTCCTCGGCTTTTTTCCGAGCACCGATATCACGCAAGGTAACGATAACCCCAAGCGGCTGGCCATCGCTGCCGGTATAAAGGGTTGAGCTGAGCTGCACATCAAGGACCTTGCCCTCGCGAGTCAGCCTCTTTGTCTCAAACAGACTGATTTTCTGGCCACTCTGCATTCGGCTGATTGCCTCTTTCGTTTCCGGCCAGCTTTCCTCGGGGACGAAATCGATTTGCTTACCCAGCAACTCCTCCCTGGACAGGTGAAACGTCTGCTCAAATGCCGGGTTAACGTAGGTCGCCATGCCCTGCATGTCATAGACGACGATCGGATCGGGAGAGGACTCTAGAAGCATTCGATAGCGTTCCTCACTGCCCCGCAACACCTCCTCGGTTCGTTTCCGTTCGGCCAGTTCATGGCTAACATCGGCATATAACCGTGATTTTTCCAGGGCGATCAAAGCCAGAGCGGCAAAACGTTCGAGAGTGGTAATATCCTCGCCACTGAATTGCCTGTCGACTTCCACATGGGCAAGACCAATAACCCCCACCATTTGATGGTCGTTTTTCAAAGGGATCCCGACAATCGAACGCAGTCCGTCGAGCACCTTGTCGGCAATCCGGCCGGGCCATGACTTGTAATCTTCCACCACCATCGGAGTTTCCGTCCGCCATACCCAGCCGCCCATGCCCTGACCAATGGTCACTCGCCGCCCCAGCTGGCTCTTGAAAAATCCCATACCAACAACCATTTGCATATATTCTTGGCCTGCCTCCAGCAGATAAATATAACCGTGGGTCGTGCCGCTGAGCGAAGCGGCCCGCTCAAGGATATTTTCCAGGAGTTCTTCCTTGCCAAGTTTATCGATGAGCCCAAGAGAGGTTTCATGCAAGGCCTCCAACGAGGCGTTTTGCCGGTGGAATGCAGCCTCAGCCCGTTTCAGTCGCTGGGATTCTCTTTGCAATTCTTCGACCAGCATCTCCAACTCTGCGTATGTAGGACGTGTATCCATAATTATGCGGTACCTGTTTTCTCTGTAAAAATTCTTCGCTACCGATGCATCTTCCCCGCCACCCAGTGCACCATCATTTGTTTATAATTGCAAGGTTGTCGCTATTGGCTAATTTCTTTCTGCTACTCCCTGGCGCGCCTAGACCGGCAAATTTCCCTGTTGACATTATATTAACATTATGGATAAGTAAATATTAACATATTGTATATATTTTGCGACTCTTGTTCGCTATAACCAGACGTACCAAACAATCACGACCCATGAACCTTGGAACCTTAATAAGAAAATGTCGTAAAGATCGCAAGTTAACGCTTAAAGCGGTTGCCGAGAAAGCCGGAATTTCCGAAGGTTTCTTAAGCCAGGTAGAAAATGCCGTCAATTCGCCTTCCGTTGACACCCTTATGCGGATCTGCAACGCCATAGGGGTTGACGCTGGCGGCCTCCTTTCCCAGGCCAGTAAGCAAGAGAAAAGCATTCTCATTAAAAAATCGGAATGGGACGACATAGATTTTTCCCACACCGGCTTTGTAACCCGGCGCTTTTTCCCACCGGAAACACGCAGCGTCATCGATTCAGCCATCCTGGTAATCGAACCGGGCAAATCAATTCCGGTACGGAAGAATATTAAAAACGGCCAGGAGGTCCTTTGTGTCCTCAAAGGAATGGTCGAATTGACCCTTGGTGGAGACACACTTTCCTTGGTTGATGGAGATTCCGTGCACTTTTTATCAAACCCCGACAACCAGAAGATCACCAACAAAAGTGACGCAAGCAGTTTTGTTTTATGGGTAGGAACGCTGTAAATGCAATTTCCTTTTAGTATCCGGCCATGGCAGTTTCGCTCAACGGCTTAACAAAAAAACCAGTAGGCAAACCATAACCAGGAAGGAGACAATGGCATGATAACGTTCAGCAAACAGCAATTGAAAATACCGAAACTGCTACGACCGGTATACCTGGTAACCGCCGGGCAATCGAAGTTTGACCGAGCCTTCCCGGATAAGCGCACCGAGGAACTGTGTATTGATGCCTTCACTATGGCGGCAAGGCTTCTCGATATCTCCCCTGCCGAACTCAAGAGATATATTCATACCTGCTACTACGGGCATTTTGCTGATCATTTCGGCGATCAACTCCTCGGCGAGTCGGTTATCCATGATCGGCTCGGCCTCGATCCACTCGGCAATGTCGGCGTAAAAACGGGTGGTGCTACCGGTGGTTCGACATTGTGGGAAGGGACAAAGGCCGTGGCCTCCGGCTACTCCGATTGTGTTCTGGTCATGGGCTGGGAGCGTATGGACGAGGTCCCAACCGATGAGGGGAACTTCCTCATCTCCTGTGCCGCCGATAAAGATTGGGAATCGCCTCTTGGCCACATTTATACCGGCTATTACGCGGTCATGGCCCAACGGTACTGGCAGATTTTCGGAAAATCAGAAGAGTCATTCCGAAGAACTCTCGCCGAAATCTCTGTAAAACACCATGGCTACGCGCGGTTTAATCCGTTCGCGCAATCGCCGATGAAGATCACCGTCGACGATGTCCTGAAATCGCCGGTAGTCGCCTACCCCCTGCGCGCCCTTGATTGTTGCCTGATGAGCGTCGGCGCCGCCTGTACCATTCTCTGCGATGAAGACACCGCCATCAAATTGACGAAAAACACCAAAAACAAGCCCCTGCGGATCTGGGTAGCCGCCGGCTCCCATTCCCTGCGACCCGCCGACCGACAGCACATGGCGATTCCGTTGCTGCCCAACGAAAGCCCCGACCAATACAAGGATCTGGGCGAGCGATTCCCCGGGGGAGAGCGCTATCCGGGTTTCACCGGTTTTCTTGCCGCCAGGATGGCCGCCTATTACGGCTATGGCATGACCGGAATCACCAATCCGACCGAAGATCTTGATGTCGTAGAACTGCACGACGCCTTCACTATAAGCGATGTCCAGACCTATGAAGATATCGGTATCCGTCCGTATGGCTACGGCCGGGATTATGTCGAGTCAGGCGACTGTTACCATACCAATCCCCATACCGGCAAACCCGGCAAACTGCCCTCCAACCTCTCCGGTGGCCTGATCGGCTGCATGCACTCCGTCGGTGCGACCGGCATAATGCAGACCCTCGAGATTGCCTCGCATATTTGGAACCGCTGGGAAGAGATCCATGGCGACGAAAAGACCTGGAAACAGTTCAACCGGAAAAAGCCCGCCGACTGGACCAATCTGCAGGTACTTGGCGCCAAGAGGGGTATGGCCATAAGCCATGCCGGAGTGGGTTCACATGTCACCTCAACCATCCTCATGGACCCTGACCATCTCATCAAGAAAGACGCCTAGCCCCGGTTTACGGCATAAAAGGAGATATAACATGAGTACCTTCGGACAGGTTTATGTCAAAAATAATCAGTACAAGCTTAAAGGTTCATTCCATCATCTCACCGCCAACACGCCTATTCGTAACGCCGACGATGGTTGGAAACTACTCGGCGTCACCAACCCGCGAGATATGACCTTTATTCACTCCTATGGCGGCGAGGCAATTTTTTTTGAATCGCTGAGCCAGGGCAAACTGATGGCCAGCCGGTGCGACAGCAAGGGCTGTGATTCGCAGGGCACCATCTACCAGCCATTCCGCATCCATTGCCCGGACTGCCTTGGCAAAAATACCGTCCTCGATATGACCGAAAAAGCCAAGAAAACTGCGCGAATTCATACATTTATGGTCTGCGAGCGATCGGGGGCCTTCAACTCCCTCGATAAACCGATCAAATTCATCAACATTGAATTTGATGGCGTGGCGACCATCTTAATGAGTTATTTGAGCCTCGGCGAGCCGTCCTTTGGTATGCGGGTGCTACCCATATTTAAAACCAGCGGGCCAACTTTCACTATTCTCGACCTTTCTTGGGTTCCGGAAGGGACAAAAGCTGAACAACTCCCGGAGGGGTTCAGTTTTTAGTGGACATGCGGCTTGATCGGGCGGTAAAAGATCCTCTTTGGCACAAATTGGCGGGGTTCTCAGCATATATACCATCCATTTCTGATCTCCTCGCCATGAAATTTTGTCTGAGATATCTCTCGGGCAACAGTTATTATTTCCTGCTAAGGAGGATCAAGTGAATAAGCCAAGCATTGCAATCGGCACAACAACCATCGGTAGTGTTGTAGATAATTTGGCGGAAAATTTTGGGGACAACATCGGCCTCGAGTACCATTCCCTGGATATCAGGAAAAACTGGAGGCAACTGCGGGAGAAGTATGACGAGGTCGCCAAAGGATTGATGGCCCTTGGTATCGCCAAGGGAGACAAGGTGGCAATCTGGGCCAACAACGTCCCTGAGTGGGTATACACACAATATGGCAGTGCGCGGATGGGTGCGGTCTTGGTAACTGTCAACACCAACTATCGCAGCAGCGAGCTTGAATACCTTTTAAAGCAATCCGATGCAACTACGATAATCCTCATCGGTGGCATTAGAGAGCCGGACGATTATCTCAAGGTATTAACCAAGGTTTGCCCGGCCATCAGTGACAGCCAACCGGGGCAACTCAATTGCGATAAGCTGCCATTTTTGAAAAACGTTATCTATCTCGGCAAAGAAAAGGTAGCCGGAATGTATAACTGGGATGATGTCATGGAAATGGGCAAGAAGATATCTGACGCAGAGCTCAAGACCCGCCTCGATTCGCTTTCCCCCGACGACGTCATCAATATGCAGTACACCTCCGGAACGACCGGTTTCCCCAAGGGTGTAATGCTTTCCCACACAAACCTGATTGGCAATGCCATGAGCATGGCTGAGTGCATGAAGCTCTCCACCGCTGATGCGATGTGTATCCCCGTGCCCTTCTTCCACTGCTTCGGTTGTGTTATCGGCACTCTGGTCTGCACGGTTTCCGGCTCGACCATGGCACCTGTGGTAGCCTTCTCGCCGGTGGGTGTCTTAAAAACCGTTGAGGCCTCCAAGTGCACCGCCCTTCTCGGCGTACCAACCATGTTCATCGCCGAGTTTGAGGAGATGGATAAAAATCACTACGACACCTCAAGTCTCAGGACAGGCGTCATGGCGGGATCCACCTGCCCGGTGGAGGTTATGAAGCGGGTTATCAAAGACATGGGGGCAAACGAGATGACCATTGTCTATGGTCAAACCGAGTCCTCCCCCGGAATAACCCAGACCCGTGACCAGGATTCGCTGGAATTAAAGACAACGACCGTCGGCAAGGCCCTGCCCAACGTCGAGGTGAAAATCGTCAATCCGGAGACGGGTCGCGAGGTCCCTATCGGCCAGCAGGGCGAACTGTGCACCAGGGGCTACCATGTCATGAAAGGCTACTATAAGATGGCCGAGGCAACCAAGAAGGCAATCGATGCCGACAACTGGCTCCACACCGGCGACCTGGCGATCATGGACGAAAACGGCTATTGCAAGATCACCGGCAGAATCAAAGACATGATCATCCGCGGTGGCGAGAATATCTACCCCCGCGAAGTAGAGGAATTCCTCTACACTAATCCGAAGGTAAAAGATGTGCAGGTAGTCGGTGTTTCAAACGAAAAATATGGGGAAGAAGTAGCTGCCTTCATTCAGCTCAAACCTTCTCAAAAGGCCACCGGGGAGGAGATTATCTCCTTCTGCAAAGACCAGATATCATACTATAAGATCCCGAAACACATCTTTTTCGTGAACGAATATCCGACAACTGCCAGCGGCAAGATTCAAAAATACAAACTGCGGGAGATTGCCGAAACGCAATTGTAAATCTCCCTGCAACCACATCAACTGTACCTGATGGCAAACAGATAGTCGTTGCCACCCCAGGAGGACATGGGAATGGCAACGACTTCAGAATAACGCTGGACAAAGAAAGGAAACGGCGAACAACGAAATAGCACAACAAGATCCTCAGAATGGAAACATAAATTTCTCATACACAGAGAAGAGGAAGACCATGCTCAAACCATTATGGGTACCATCGGAGCGACGAATCAAGGATTCCAATATGTACCGGTTCATGGATACCGTGAACCGCAGACATGGAACACAATTCACCGATTATGATGGGCTATATCAGTGGTCGGTCGCCAACATTGCCGCATTTTGGGCAGAGCTCTGGGATTTTGCTGAGATACAAGCTGAAAAAAAATACGATCAGGTAGTCGATGATCCGTACAAAATGCCCGGCGCCCAATGGTTTACCGGTAGCCGTTTGAACTTTGCCGAAAACCTGCTGCGCTATCGCGATGACCATATAGCCCTGATATTTAAAGGTGAGGATGTGGTTCGCAGAACCCTCACCTACAGTGAACTTTTCGCGGCAACCGCCAAGCTTGCTGCATCGCTCCGTAAGGCCGGGGTCGTCCCTGGGGACCGGGTTGTCGGCTTTATACCGAATATGCCCGAAGCAATTGTTGCCATGCTCGCCGCAACCAGTCTTGGGGCAACTTGGTCGTCCTGCTCCCCCGATTTTGGTATCAAAGGAGTGCTTGACAGATTCGGCCAAACCAAACCAAAGGTTCTCTTCACCGCCGACGGCTATTATTTCAAAGGGAAGCCTCTCGACTGTCTGGCCAAGGTTTGCGGCATCGCCAAAGAAATCCCCTCGCTAGAAACCATTGTCGTAATTCCTTACATCAACAATAATCCGGAACTGCAATCCCTTCCCAAGGCCACTCTCTATCCCGATTTCACGGACAATAATGCAAATGAGATCGCATTTACGCAATTGCCCTTCGACCATCCGCTCTACATCATGTACTCATCCGGCACGACCGGCCTGCCGAAATGCATGGTGCAAAGCGCCGGAGGGGTTTTACTGCACCAATTAAAGGAACTTCTTCTCCATACCGACCTGAAGCGACAAGACACTATCTTCTACTTCACCACCTGCGGCTGGATGATGTGGAATTGGCTGGTGACCTCCCTAGCCGTCGGGGCAACCCTGGTATTGTATGACGGCAATCCCTTTCACCCGGCAGCAGACGCCCTGTGGCGAATGGCCGAAGCAGAAAAAATCACCGTCTTTGGCACCAGCGCAGGATATATCGCCGCACTGAAAAATGCCGGTGTCAAGCCTGGAAAAACTTTCGAGCTGCCGCACCTGCGAACCCTCCTCTCCACCGGTTCCCCGCTTTCCAAAGAGGATTTTCATTTCATCTATCAGGAAATAAAGGCAGACCTGCAACTTGCCTCGATCTCCGGAGGCTCCGACCTCAATGGCTGTTTTGCCCTTGGCAATCCGCTGGGGCCTGTATACGAGGGCGAACTCCAGTGTCGCGGACTCGGCATGAAAGTCTTTGCCTACAACGAAGACGGTGAGCCCGTTGTCGGCCGGCAGGGTGAGCTGGTGTGCACGGCGGCCTTCCCCTCCATGCCCATCTATTTTTGGGATGATTCGAACGGGAAAAAATATCATTCCGCCTATTTCGACAGGTTTCCCGGCATCTGGACGCACGGTGACTTTATCGAGGTCACCGAACGGGGCGGCCTTATCATGTACGGCAGGTCCGACGCCACCCTCAACCCCGGTGGAGTCCGGATCGGTACGGCGGAGATCTACCGCGTCATTGAACAGATCGATAGGATTGCCGACAGTGTCGTAGTCGGCCAGGAATGGCAAGGGGATATCAGAGTCATTCTCTTTGTAAAAATGAAGGAGGGCTGCGACCTTACCGATTCCCTACGCGACGAGATCAAAAAGGCTATCAGACTTAATGCCTCACCTCGCCATGTCCCGGCAAAAATTCTGCAGATTCCCGATATTCCGTATACCCTTAATATGAAGAAGGTCGAGCTTGCCGTCCAAAAAATAATCCATGGACGCGAGGTTAAAAATAAAGATGCTCTGAAAAATCCCGAGGCTCTCGACTATTTTGCTGGAATCGTAGAGCTATCTTCCTAAACAGTGTAGTTGTGTCGGTAATTGGGAATGAGATGTACGCCGTACCATGATCGTTGAACAGTTTGCCGGTTCACCACTTCACATCCTCTCAACAGGGAGAAAACCATGAAATTATTTTCTCTTTTGAATTTTGGCCTGGGTGAAACTGCCGATCTTTTACGCAATTCGGTTCGAGATTTCGTCGACGCGGAGATTGCTCCGCTTGCGGCGGAGATCGACCGCAACGATTTCTTTCCCCCTGAGCTGTGGCGAAAGATGGGGGAAATGGGCCTTCTTGGAATTACCGTTCCGGAAAGTTACGGCGGTGCCGAAATGGGCTACCTCGAACATGTCATCGCCATGGAGGAGATCAGCCGCGGCTCGGCCTCAGTTGGTCTGGCTTACGGGGCCCATTCCAATCTCTGCGTCAATCAACTGAAACTGAACGGCACCGAGGAGCAAAAACAACGCTATCTGCCAAAGCTCATTTCCGGCGAACACATCGGGGCCCTGGCCATGAGTGAGGCAGGATCTGGTTCTGACGTCGTCAGCATGCGTCTTTCCGCAGTCAGACAAGGCGACAGCTATATTCTCAACGGCACGAAGATGTGGATCACCAATGGTCCGAATGCCGATGTCCTGGTCGTCTACGCCAAAACCGCACCGGAGAAAAAACATCAGGGGATAACGGCTTTCATCGTGGAAAAGACCATGCCCGGCTTCTCAACCAGCCCAAAGCTGGACAAGCTCGGTATGCGGGGCTCTCCTACCTGTGAACTGGTTTTTGATAACTGCGCTGTTCCGGCGGAGAATATTCTCGGCAGATTAGACAGAGGCGTTGAGGTGTTGATGAGCGGCCTGAACTATGAACGGCTGGTGCTTACCGGCGGTCCTTTGGGAATTATGTGTGCCTGTATGGAGGTGGTGCTTCCTTACATCCATATGCGGCGCCAGTTCGGCCGGGCGATCGGTGAATTCGAACTGATGCAAGGCAAGATCGCCGATATGTACGCGACCTGGAACGCCTGCAAGGCTTATACCTATACAGTAGCCAAGGCGGCTGACAGCGGCGGCAATATTCGTAAGGATTCTGCCGCGGTGATTCTCTACGCGGCCGAGAGAGCGACCTGGATGGCCCTTGAGGCAATTCAGTGTTTGGGTGGTAATGGCTACATCAATGACTACCCCACCGGCCGGCTTCTTCGTGATGCGAAACTCTACGAGATCGGCGCAGGCACCAGCGAAATCCGCCGCATGCTGATAGGCCGGGAACTCTTTAAAGACACTGAGGCTTAAACGCTCGGTGCGATGAGAATTGCCAGTGCCTCGGCAATCCCCCTAGCAATAAAAAAAGGGGTTAGCTATTTCTAGCTAACCCCTTGAATTTTTACTGGTGCGAAGAGAGAGACTCGAACTCTCACAGGTTTCCCCGCCAGATCCTAAGTCTGGTGCGTCTACCAATTCCGCCATCCTCGCAAAATAAAAACATCCAAACCGTCGAGAAGAGATAATTCACCGAAGCTATGTCGTCAAGCCCGGATCCATCCAACTCGAAAGTCTCCCTATAAAAAGTTGCTATAAATACCATTTTGAATAAATCGTTACCAGATCTTTTTCCACCACCACCTCGATTTTCCCAGGTTAAATAAGGATGATCCATTTTCGGATAGGGGGCATGCTTGCGAAAACCCACGGGAGTGACTATTATTGAGCGGTTAATTACACCGTACTCGCACTATAACTCTTCAAAATTAACATGTTATGAGGACATTATGAAATTCTCCGGATTGTATGTGTGCTGCATGGCAGCTCTTCTCATCGGCTCAGGGGCCAACGCCCTCACCATGCCGGAGAGTGGACAGGATAAAAGGGTTGAATGGAAAATCCAGCAAACGTGGCCTATTGCAGGGAAATCCCTGGCGATGGTGAACTCGCTGGACGGGAAATTCGCTTTTATTCTCAACGATAAGCAACAGGTGCAAGTTTTCAATAATCAGGGGCAGCTCCAAGGAAGTATCCCTGTAGAAGAAGGTGTCTCGGCAATTGATATCTCCCCCCAGGGAGAGGTGTTGTACCTTATAAATAATGCCACTCAATCGTTCACTTCAGTTGCCGTGTCCTTTGTTGTTGATGTTGATAGCACCGGTTCTCCATTTAAAGGCCCGGCTGAAGCACCTGTCAATATAGTTTTGTTCACTGATTTCGAATGTCCGTATTGCCGTCAGATTATCCCACTTCTCGACGAAGTACTTGAAAAAAATCCGAAAAATGTCAAACTGACCTTTAAAAACATGCCATTGAAATTCCACAAACTTGCTGAACCCAGCGCCAAGGCAGCGCTCGCCGCTCATGAGCAGGGGAAGTTCTGGCCTTTTCACGACAAGTTATTTGCCGAAAAAAAGTTAGCAGAAGATACTATCAAAAAGACCGCTACTGCTCTCAATCTTGATATTGCGCGGTTTGAAAAAGACATGGAATCACCCAAAATTCAGAACAAGCTCCAGAAAGATATCCTCGATGCCCAGAATGCCGGAGTAACCGGGACACCAACTCTCTTTATCAATGGCCGCGCCCCCCGGCAACGAAGCCTTGAAGGGATCCAGGCTATTATTGACGATGAATTGCAAAAATTGACTAAAAAGCCGTGATTGCATGAACGCCGATATTATAGAAAGGGAGCTTACCTTTATAGATAATGCCAAGGCCTGCTCCCTCTATGGCGCTCTCAACAAAAATCTGCTCGCCATAGAAAAGTGCTCGGGGGTGACGATTCATGCGCGTGGAACCAATCTGCGCATTGTCGGCATGCCCCACGAGGTAGAACTGGTAGAGGGCCTTCTCAGCCAACTCTACGAACTGGTTAACCGAGGATATCCTGTTTTTAGCTCCGATTTTGCCTTTGGCCTGAAAATCCTTGAATCCACCCCCAACGCGCGACTCGATAGAATCTTTCTCGACAAGGTCTATGTAACGACCCAAAATCGCGTGATATCACCAAAGACAAGGAACCAAAAATCCTATATCGATGCCATTCGTGACAACGATATTGTCTTTGGAATAGGACCGGCCGGCACCGGTAAGACCTATCTTGCCGTGGCCATGGCCGTGTCCGCCCTCACCACCGGCCAGGTCAAATCCATCATCCTCACCCGTCCAGCGGTGGAGGCCGGTGAAAAACTCGGCTTTTTACCGGGAGATGTGGCCCAGAAAGTAAACCCGTATCTTCGCCCCCTGCACGATGCCCTCAATGATATGCTTGGTCCCGAGAAGGCCGGAACCCTCATCGAACAGGAAGTTATCGAGATAGCTCCCCTTGCCTTTATGCGCGGCCGGACACTCAGCAACGCCTTTATTATCCTCGACGAAGCACAGAATACCACCCGCGAGCAGATGAAGATGTTTCTGACCAGGATCGGCTTTGACTCCCGGGCGGTAATAACCGGCGATACCACCCAAGTCGACCTGCCGATGAAGAATCAGTCCGGTCTCCTCCAAGCCAGGAAGATCCTCGGCAACATTGACGGCATTAGGTTCTGCTCATTTTCCAAAGAAGATGTGGTCCGTCACCCATTAGTCCAACAGATTATCAACGCTTACGAAAAGCAATAAGGCCTATTGCATGCCGACCCAACTAACCAGCCACTACCGCTCCCCTGATCACCCTGGTTTGGAGCGGTTGCTCATCAAACTGGCCAATCGTCTCCTTAAAGAATGCGGTGTCGCTGATCACACCCTCAGCATCCTTTTGGTAGGTGACGAGGAGATGACCCAGCTGAACAGTCAGTACCGTAACAAGAACCAGCCAACCAACGTCCTCTCCTTCCCAATTGCCGACGGAGCTGACGCATCACTTGCCACCTTACCGATAAAGGAGCTCGGTGATATCGTCATCTCTATCGATACCGCCATCCGGGAATCGATCCAATATGGCCAATCATTGCAACAGCGCACAACATGGCTGCTTGTACATGGCCTGCTCCACCTGCTTGGCTATGATCACGAACGCTCAGCAGTTGAAGAGACAAAAATGCTGGCCAAAGAAAATGAGCTGCTCAACAGGATAGACACCTTCAGGAGAACTAGAATGACCAAACTTGCCATCAATGTTGATCATGTTGCTACCGTCCGGCAGGCTCGAAGAATCGCGGAACCAGATCCGGTTGCTGCAGCATCTATCTGTGAAATAGCTGGGGCCTCGGGGATTGTCGTCCATCTGCGCGAGGACCGACGGCATATTCAAGATCGAGACGTTGTTTTACTCCGCCAAACCATCAAAACTAAATTGAACCTGGAGATGGGCGCGAACAAAGATATCATCGCCATAGCTCTTGATATCAAACCCGATTTCATCACCTTGGTCCCTGAAAAGCGTGAGGAATTAACCACGGAAGGTGGTCTCGACATCGTTCGGCAGCAAGCAAAAATTGCCAAAGTTGTTGAGAAAATGACCTCAGCGGCAATTCCGGTGTCAATTTTTGTCGATCCCGACCCAAAACAACTGGCGGCAGCCAAGAAGATCGGTGCGACCTTTGTTGAGCTGCATACAGGTCGATACTGTGATGCCATAAATGAGGCGGCGCGCGACCATGAATTTGACCTTCTCGTGGCGGCAGCGGAAGAGGCCTCCCAGATGGGACTCCGGGTCTGCGCCGGGCATGGCCTCGGCTACCATAACACAGCGGCCATTGCTTCTATCGGTGCAATCGAAGAACTCTCCATCGGCCATGCGATTATTGCTCGTTCCATCTTTACCGGCTTGGATCAGGCAGTCAGAGATATGCTCGCCATAATCCGTCAGGCCGATATGCTGTTGTAACAAGTATTATCCAACCAGCCAACTGCCTCCAGATTCCTGCCCAGTTTCTACTGATCTGGATTGACAATGGAGATTATGGTATGTTAAAAGCACTCTACTTCTAAAGGCCTGGATGGTGGAACCGGTAGACACCCGAGACTTAAAATCTCGTGCTCCTTGTGGGCGTGCGAGTTCGACTCTCGCTCTAGGCACCATTTTTTAAAGGGGATTCAGAGATTTTTCTGAATCCCCTTTTTTATTGCTAAATATGTTTATTGCTTTTGATGATAAAGCAATTATCCCAGCCAATACGACAGTTGATATATCATGGAAAGATATAAAGGCGTGAAATTCAATTACAAACAAGTTGCCAAATCGTTCACGACTGCGCAGGAGCCTCTGCTTCAACTTAATCGATGGGCATATCTCTTTTCGCAGCTAGGTCTCACCCCTGTTCACTCTGAAGGAGCTTATGGCAACCACTCCTACCGGACCGGATCCTCATCATTTATCATAACAAAATCCGGTATGGTACCGACAGAAGATGTTGATGAAGACAGTTTTGCGCATATCATCGCTTTCGAAAATTCCGCAAACTGCTTTCTTTTTGAAGGCCCATCGATTCCTTCTTCAGAAACCTTGCTACACGGCCTCATCTACACGTCCAGTCCCTACATCACAGCCATTCTCCACGGCCATTGCAGCTTGTTTCTGAAATATGCTACGGCTCTAGACTTACCCATTACCAGAACCTTCCATCCATACGGCACACGGGAACTGGCTGAATCGGCTCTCGATATTATAAATACATCAACCCGGTTTTTCATTCTTAGAGACCATGGCTTTGTTGCTTTGGGTGAAAGTATGGAGGAAGCAGGAAATTTAACGCTTGATATACTCACCAAGCTCCTTCAACTCATACAAAAAAGGTAGCTTTGATTGAGAACTGACACTTTTGTTTATTATCATTCAGAAGTAAAAAACGGCAAATCAGCTGCATAGGATTGAGCATCCAATAAATCATTTCCCTTGATCATTTTTCTTCTTGACGGTCCGGGACGAATCAAGTAGTTTGCCGCGGACTTGAGCGAGGGATGATTCTGGTGTTTAGGAATAAGGCATTAGGATCATGGTTAAAAATCGTTTAGGAATGGAAGTTGAGA
>JAOTRX010000008.1 GCA_030247675.1 Desulforhopalus sp.
CGCTTTATCGGCGGTCATAGCGAAGAGGATCCACCCGTTCCCATTCCGAACACGGAAGTTAAGCTCTTCAGCGCCAATGGTACTGCACGGGTGACTGTGTGGGAGAGTAGGTCGCCGCCGATTTTTTCTACAGAAAGCCCCGATGAGATCACTCTCATCGGGGCTTTTTTGCGCTTAGGACTCCTACCACCCACCCTCAGAGTTGCTCTTCACCTTTCTCTAAAATCCACGATTGTTCATTTCAGTCAGCATGGATTTCCTATGTTATTGATCAATCTTTTGATATATTAGAGTATTATCAGAAAGTCCCCGGCAGGCACGTGAAAATTCTTCGTCTATCAACCGGTATTCTCATCTCCCAACCTCCGTGGTTATTGGTGGTGCCATGTCTATTCTACCCAAACAGAACGATGCAAAGAGTTCCGCAATGGAACTCCAGGTCAGTGAGATCGACAAACTGTCCAATAAACTATTGGATATAGATCTGCAGCTTAATTCCAATATTCCTACTACCTTATGGATAAGTGACCTGCACGGAGAAGGTGACCGGTTTAAGTCCATTCTCCGCGGCAGATTTGGCATGCTCTTCCAGACGTGCAAGGAAGCCTTGCCCACCACCTTCAGTTCTGAAAAGATCCAATATCTAACGAAGATAATAAGAAAACAACAATATCTTGATGACGACGTGATCCAGATGGACATGCAGGACGTCATTCTCTGTCTGGTACAAGTGCTGAAGTATAAACTCACCAACATTAAATCCCACGACACTGAAATTTTTCGCCCAGAATTTCGAGATGTTATCAGCAGACTTCTCTCGGGACTACCAGTTCCCGACCCCATTTTTGAAGAAAGAATTATTTCCAATCGGTTGATCGCCCACCTGTCCTATACCATTCGCCAAGTGCTTCTTGACCGCATTCAGGTATTGGGTGATGTTTTTGATCGAGGACCACAACCCGACAAAATTCTCAGGATTCTCTCCTCCCATTTTTACCAAAACATGGTCGATTATGTCTTCGGCAACCATGATATCCTCTGGATGGGCGCCGCATCCGGAAACCAATCGCTGGTAGCCGAGGCCCTCCGAATCACCTGCCGTTACGACCACTTCGAATTTTTAAATCGCCTGGGTTTTGAGAGCTCACGATTGGCCGATTTTGCCGAACGGACCTATCCGGTTGAACTGGTGACCGGCAATTTTAAAGCAAAAACCAACAAAGGTCGCTGCATGGAGAAGGCCCTGGCGGTGATCCAATTTAAACTCGAAGAACAGACCATTCGCGATTTCCCAATATACCAAATGGAATCAAGGTTATGGCTGGATCGTTTCGTGGCAATGCTCCACTCAGGAAATACCGAGGCCCTCAACGACAGCCATTTCCCCACTTTAGACTTCAACTCCCCCGGCAGGTTGACACCTGAAGAGCAACAACTCATCGATGAGCTGACCCTGCAGTTCACCAGGAACAAGCGCCTGATGCGCCTTCTCAGATTTCTCTTCACCAAAGGAAAGACCTATCATATCCAAAATAATTTTCTCAATATCCATGCCTTGGTTCCATCCACCGCCGAAGGAGATTTTGAGGAATTTCTTGGCTATAAAGGCAAAGAGCTTCTCAATTTTATCCAGGACACCATCAACCGAGTAGGCAAAAATTACCTTGCCGGCAAGCCACAAAACAAAGACGACCAGGGCCTGTTCTTTTATCTCTGGTGCGGCCCCAGATCACCGTTCTTTGGCAAGCATGCCATGAAGACCTTTGAAAGGTATTTCCTGAAAGACAAGGACTCGCATGCCGAGAGAAGCCTCTTTTGGAAAGATAACATGCAGACCAGCGCCTTCAAAAAAAAGATGCAACAGGAGTTTGGCGTACAACGGGTCATTTTTGGTCATACCCCCGTGAACTACAAAAAAGGCATCCAAATGGCCAGTCAGGATGGCGTGGCGATCAACGTCGACGGCGGATTTGCCGCCGCCTACTATAACCGGGGGCATTCCCTGGTCCATACCCCCCACCAGCTTTACGGCATCATTCTGCCGACCCCGAGCGAGATCATGGAGGCAGAGAGAAGGCTCGAATCGGCACCCCTGGACATCGAGCTTATTGATGAATTTCCGCAACCGATGAAGATTAAGGACACCATCGCCGGTAAGATGCTCAAACAGGAACGAGACGCAATTATGCAGCGGCTTGTACAATTTGCCGAACAAAACGGCTTACATTCAATGCCACATTAACTCCGCACATCTGAACTGTTATGGATACCAACTACGGAATGGAAATTGTCCGGGCGACGGAAATCGCCGCATTGACGGCGGCGCGTTTGCAAGGACTTGGCGATCATATTGATATTCTCAATCAAACCCGCAAGGCGATCACCAAGACATTGAATCGTCTCAGCATTGAGGGTGTCCTGACCAATGATCGTTTCACTGGTCGACCGGAGGTCTATCAACTCCCCGACATATTAGGGAAAGGTGGAGAAAAAACGGACCTCATGACCATTGCCCTTGAGGCCTATCGCAGCGCCGCCGACGGTAAAAATAACTCGACATCCTACGCGGTGATTGCCAAAGCCGGGTCAATTCAGTCAGTTCCCAATCTGAGTATGTATAAGATCGTCGTTGGCCCACAGGTTGGCGAGGTTATTGATATCAACCAGCCGCCGATAATCAATGTAAAACGGGTTGCAAGAGCCTTAAGAAAGTACACCGAAAACGTAACCGTCTGTATTTTGAACAAGGCCCAACACCGAGAGTTGATTAATGAGATCAGAGGCTGTGGGGCACGGATCAAATTGATCGAAGAGGGTGAGGTGTCCGGTTGTCTGGCGGCCATTACCGGTGAAAAAGCAGATATTTACATTGGCTATGGCTTTGCCCCAGAGGCCGTTTTGGTCACCGCCGCCATATGCTGTCTAGGCGGTTACTTTGAAGGAAAAATTATCTACGAAAACAATCACGACCGGGATGAGGCAGCACGGCATGACATCACCGACTACAACAAGATCTTCCGAACCCAGGATTTGATCCGGAGTAAAGAGGTCGCCATTGCCGCAACCGGCATTACCGACGGCGAATTTCTTGAAGGGGTGCGATTCACTGCCAATGGCGCCATAACCAGTTCTTTTGTCGCACGGGGCGAAACCCGGACCTACAGGAAACTCGAAACGCGACATTTCTTCGATTTTAAACCGGTGTTCTAGAAAGACGGCACGTGGAGTATCGCTTCCGTTCGTCTATTCTGTGAACCCATCTCAACTCATCTTTATACCGCAAGGGCATAAGTTTCGTACGAGCAGACAAGCTGCTCAACTCAGCTTTATCAACTCCTTACCCATTGGACCAACAGTATGAAAACAACTCCACCCCTCAATGCCATTTTACAAAGAGACAACACCACCTATGCAATCGTTCCCCGAATTCCCGGAGGATTGCTCAGTCACGACCACCTTCGGGCGATAGCTGATGTCGTCGAAAAATACCACATCCCCATCGTAAAAATAACCTCAGGTCAAAGGCTTGCCCTTGTTGGCCTGAAAGAAGAAGACCTCTCAGCGATCTACGAAGATCTGTCCATGACCCCCGGAAAGGCAACGGAACTTTGTCTCCATTACGTTCAGGCTTGCCCGGGGACGGAGGTCTGCAAGTTCGGCGTACAGGATTCTCTTGGCTTTGGTATAGAGCTGGAAAACCTGCTCTCCACCAGAGACCTCCCGGCAAAACTCAAGGTCGGGGTTTCTGGGTGTCCCTTCTGCTGCAGCGAAAGCTTGGTCAGAGACATCGGCATTTTGGCCAAAAAGACCGGCTGGACCGTATCGTTTGGTGGGCATTCAGGAAAACGCCCCCGTATCGGCGATATCTTTGCCGAAGGCCTGTCTAATGAGGCCACAATTCAGTTGATCAATACATTTCTCGATTTTTATCGGGATAATGGCAAGATCAAGGAGCGCACCTCGCAGTTCGTCGAACGTATCGGGGTCGATGCCGTCAAAGCGCAGATTTTATAGGTGATCTCGTGCCAGGTCAGAGAAACTGACCGCATATAAATTATGCCTTTTTTCAGCGATATCTCTATTGAATCCGCCCCAGCCGCCGATAAGACAAGAAAGGCTCGAGAGACGATTCTAGCAACTTGAGCAATCGGCTCCTCCATAATGACAGCCGTCACGGGATAGTCGAATTATTTCCAGCTATTTCGTGACGACTGGCTGAGCCTTTCTCGGTAATTCACTGGTTTTGTTACTTTCCCATAACGGCTTTATTATCACAGGTAGATATGTCCTGGTACGCAAAGACCTTGCCTCCTGACGCTCAGCTCTCCCAGCTTGGTGCCAGCCCATCCTCGGCAAGTCTGCCGGAGATCGATGATACACCTGTCGAAAGGATTCGCAGCATCATCTCGCCACCACCTTCCTCGGCCGATCAGCAGACCACGCACGGCAATACAGTTTTTGTCGTTGATGACCTCGCCTACGCCCCCAACATGCCGCGGGCGACACACTGGTCGGTTGGCTGGGCCGACCTGATGATGACCATGTTCATTTTATTTCTTGCCCTTTATGCCTATCAAATCGCCAACAAGGAATTTCTCAGTAAATCGGGCACAGAGATTATCGGAGGGGATACCACCGAGGCCCTGCAAACCCTTGACACCGGCAGGGCCACCCTGCCCTTCTCGCCTATTCGTCCAGGCTTGCCATTAATAGCCTCCGGGAAAATCAAGCAGGTCGAAAAAACCGACAAAAACCTCGATCGGGATACCCTTATTGGCAGAGATGCCTCTTTGACTACTGCCCAAAAAACTCCTCAGCAAAAGGGCGAGGAGATTAAAATGCTCCCCGAACCACTTGAAAAAGCACCATTGGAACCGCGACAAATAGCTCTGGTCATCGAAGGTGCACAGAAGCCGCAACCTTTGGCAGTCCCTCCCGTACCGCTTCCGGATGAGGATGTTCTTGGCCCTAACCCGATAATTGCCAACGAACCCGCCCCGTCCCCGGCAGACAAGTTTCAGGATATCTACCGGCTCAGCAAGGGGGCTCTGGAGGAGAATGATCTAGGTAAATTTGCGGCAATTGACATCGTTCCCGATAAAACCGTACGGATCGTCCTCACCTCTGATCTGCTCTTTCAGATCGGCGAGAGTGAGGTATCGATGAGCGCCAGGGAATCCCTGGAAAAAGTGGCCGGCATCATTCGCGCAACCCCGTATATGATCAATGTGGTCGGGCATACCGACAATATCCCCATGCGCTCGAACAGATTTAAAAGTAATTGGGAGCTCTCCGTTGCCAGGGCAAGCTCGGTTGCCCGGTATCTTATTGAAGAAGTGGGAATGGATCCCAATCAATTCGTGGTCAGCGGCTATTCCTCGTATCGCCCCGTCGAGCCAAATACCACTGCGGAAAACCGGGCAAAAAACCGAAGAGTTGAGATTATCATTTCTAAACGACTTCCCGAACCATTGCCGGCAACAGCCGAAAATCTCAGATAACTGCGAGAACATTTTTATGAAATATCACAACCTTCTTGGTCTCTTCCTGAGTATTGCTCTCTTTCTTCTCGGCTTTGCCATAAACGGCAATATCGGCCTGTATTTCAGTCTTTCCGGGGCACTGATCGTCATCTTCGGTACCTTTGCGGCGGCACTTCTCAGCTACAAACTCGACCAGATGCGCAATATCTTCAAGGTTCTCGTCACCGCCTATCGCAAGCCCATCGCCAAGCAAACGGAAATTATCAATATTCTCATTGACCTATCGATTCGTTCACGCATGGAAGGGATACTATCTCTGCAGAATCAGGAAAATGAAACGACTGTCCTGTTTCTCAGGCGGGCCCTCGGTTGTCTGGTCGATGGCTACCGAATTGAACAAATTCGCGACATCTTGAATACCGAGATGTATTTCTTTCGCCTGCGCCGTGAAGACTCCGAGCGGGCAATACGAACTATCGCCAATTATTTTCCGACCTTTGGCCTCATTGGCTCGGTGGTCGGTCTTATAACCATGATTGGCGGCATTGGCGACACATCGGTCATCCTCAAGGCCATTCCCGTAGCCCTCACCTCAACCTTGTACGGTCTGGTGTTTTCGACCTTTTTCTTCCTCCCCTTTGCGGCAACCGTTCGCGAACGTACCAACCAGGAACTCCTCCTGCAAAAAATTATCATGGAGGGAGTCATCGCCATCAGTTCCGAGGTGAATCCAGTTATCCTCAAAACCAAGCTCGAATCCTTCCTCACACCCTCTGACCGGGATACGGAACTTGTCTCGTACGCCAAGCTGAAACAACGCTTCAATATCGAGCGACAGCAAAAAGCTGCAGAAGACGAAGATACCTTCAAGGGCAATATGGACATGGGTACCCTGTAGGCTCGCTATCCGCACCCGCACAGCAAATCCCACCGCAAAACAGCAAGTTGGCCCTACCATTGTTACGCCGCCCCATTACGACCTCGTATCATCACGTTTTTATTAGGATTTTCACAGCTACATATGGCGCCAATTTCCTGTGCAAATTAGCCGTTTCTATGCTAATACTCGCTAACTGTAAAACGATAATAATGTTTCTCAGCGGATCACAAGTACCGGTCTCAGTCGGGTACCTGTACAATAATCTGCCGCAATTGTTACCAAGGATACTAGGACCACTATGAGCGCAGGATTCACCCATCTCCATGTCCATACCCAGTACAGCCTCCTCGACGGGGCCATCCGCATTCCCGACCTCCTTGAGAAATGCAAGGAATACGATATGGACTGCGTCGCCGTCACCGACCATGGGGCGATGTTCGGGGCGCTGGAATTTTATGCCAAGGCGAAAAAGGCCGGGATCAAGCCGATCATCGGCTGTGAGCTGTACATCGCCCCGGGGGATATGCGGGAGAAAAAGGCCATAGACGGCCAAATCGCCTACCATATCGTCCTCCTGGCCATGAATCACACGGGCTATCAGAACCTGATGAAGCTTGCCAGTATCGCCCAGTTCGAGGGTTTTTATTACAAACCGCGCATCGATATGCCGACCCTCCAGGAGCACAACGAGGGCATCATCGCCCTCACTGCCTGCCTGCACGGCCAAGTGCCTTTTTTGATTGGCCGGGGCGATATGAAGAGCGCCAAGGTCAAGGCCAAAGAACTCTGCGATATCTTTGGCGATCGCCTCTATTTCGAGATCCAGGAAAACGGCCTTACCGAACAGCAGAAGGTCAATGAAGGCCTGAAAATTCTCAGTGCCGAAATGGGCATCAAACTGGTGGCGACCAACGATTGCCATTACCTAAATCGCGATGAGGCACATGCCCACGAACTGCTACTCTGTATTCAGACCGGCAAAACCATCAACGACCAGAACCGCTTCAAGTTTTCAACGGATGAGTTGTATTTCAAGTCCCCGGAAACCATGAAGAAGAGCTTTGCTCACTGCCCGGAGGCCATTGCCAATACCCAGGAAATCGCCGCACGCTGCAATCTGGAAATCAATTTTGGTGATTACTATTTCCCGGAATTCCCGGTACCGGAGGGGGAGACCCTGGAGTCGATGTTCAAGTCGGCCTGCTGGGACGGGTTGAAGGGCCGTTTCAATGAGATGCGCAAGGCCGGCACCTTCAACGTCGAGGTCGAGAAAACTTACACCGAGCGATTGAAGACGGAGATTGATGTCATCACCGCTATGGGCTTTCCCGCCTATTTCCTCATTGTCGCCGACTTCATCAACTGGGCGAAAGACCGGGATATCCCGGTCGGTCCGGGCCGCGGTTCGGGTGCAGGGAGCCTGGCCGCCTATGCCATGCGCATCACCAATATCGATCCCATCCCCTATGGCCTCATCTTCGAGCGCTTTCTCAATATCGAGCGCAAGTCGATGCCCGACTTCGATATCGATTTCTGCCAGGAACGACGTGGCGAGGTCATCGACTATGTCCGACAAAAGTACGGCGGCGCCGAACACGTCGCCCAGATCGTCACCTACGGATCGATGAAGGCGCGCGGCGTCATCCGCGACGTCGGCAGGGCCCTCGACATCCCCTACGGCGAAGTGGACAAGGTGGCCAAGCTGATTCCCGACCAGTTGAAGATGACCATTAAAAAGGCCATGGCCGAAGAGCCGAAGCTCCAGGAAGCGGCCGACAGCGATCCACGCATCGCCGAACTGCTGTCGGTGTCAAAGACCCTTGAGGGCCTCGCCCGCCACACCTCGACCCACGCCGCCGGGGTAGTCGTATCGCCCGGGCCGATGACCCAGTATCTCCCGACCTGCCGCGGCAGCAACGACGAGACCCTGACCCAGTATGACATGAAACACACCGAGATGACCGGACTGATCAAGTTCGATTTCCTCGGTTTGAAGACCCTGACGGTCATCGACAAGGCCCTGAAGCATATCAAAAAGGATATCGGTACCGACCTGGATATCAATGCCATCCCCATGGACGATGCCAAGACCTACGACCTCCTCTGCCGGGGCGACGCCCAGGGCGTCTTTCAGCTGGAGAGTTCCGGGATGCGCGAACTCCTGGTGAAGATGGCCCCGGAACAGTTCAGCGATCTTATCGCCCTCGTTGCTTTATACCGCCCCGGCCCACTTGATTCAGGGATGGTTGACGATTTCGTTGAGACCAAACACCGGAGAAAAACCGCCAACTATCCGCTACCGGACATCAAGTCGGTATTGGAGGAGACCTACGGCGTCATCGTCTACCAGGAACAGGTTATGAAAATAGCCAATATCCTGGCAAGTTATTCCCTGGGCGATGCCGATCTCCTGCGCCGGGCGATGGGCAAAAAGATCCCAGAGGCAATGAATGCCGAAAAGGCCAAATTCATGGCCGGAGCGGTGAAAAACGGCCATCCCGCCGACAAGGCCGAGTATATTTTCGACCTTATGGCCAAGTTTGCCGGCTACGGCTTCAACAAATCCCATTCCGCCGCCTACGCCCTGGTCGCCTACCAGACGGCCTACCTCAAGGCCCATTATATGCCGCAGTTCATGGCCGCCCTGCTGTCCTGCGACATGACCAACACTGACAAGGTGGTGCTCTATATCAATGAGTGCAAAGAGCACAATATCGAGGTGTTACCCCCGGATATCAATGAAAGTGTCAAGGATTTCAGCGTCATTAACGACCGCGTCCGCTTTGGCCTGGCGGCGGTGAAGAACGTCGGCGAATCGGCCCTCGACTCGGTCATCGAGGAGCGGGAGAAAAACGGCAAATACACCTCCCTGGGCGATTTCTGCAACCGTATCGACTCCCGCCGGGTGAACAGCCGGGTGATTGATAGTCTGATCAAGTCCGGATCCTTTGACTCTCTCGGTCATAATCGCGCGCAAAATTTTGCCATGATCGACAAGGCCATCGAGCAGGCAAAGGCAGTGCAACGAGATCAACAAAGTGGCCAGATGTCGCTTTTCTCGGTCGGCCCCAAGGAAACCAAGGCGCCGGAAATCGGCACCCTGGTCATGCCCGATGTGCCCGAATGGGATGATCGCAAGAAACTTGCCTTTGAAAAGGAAACCGTCGGTTTTTATATTACCGGCCATCCCCTCGATGCCGCCCTGCCGGAGATTAAAACGGTTATCGACTGCACCATTCAAAATCTGGCCGAGATGACCGACGATCAGCCGGTGCGCATCGGCGGCCTCATCCGCACCTGCAAGAAACATAAAAGTAAGAAAGGTGATCCGATGGCCTTTCTCACCGTAGAGGACATCTACGAATCGGTGGAGGTCGTGGTCTTTCCCGACGCCTACAGCAACTGCGAGGCGATTCTTGCCTCGACCGATCCGGTCATCGTCCAGGGTACGGTGAAAAAGGATGAACGGGGCCCGAAGATCATCGCCGACAGTATCGATTCCCTTCCTGTGGCCAGGGAAAAATACACCGACTCAGCGCGAATACTGCTTGAGGCGGATAAATTATCCAGGCAGCAACTGGAAAAGATCAAGAAGGTACTGTACCAGTTTCACGGCCCCTGCCCCGTTCTCCTCACCTTGCACTTTCCGGGAAGAGGCGAGGTGGATATTGAGGTACTGAAAGACATGACCATTCAACCATGCCGACAACTGACCGACATGGTTGAAGAAATACTGAAGTACAAGGCGGTAACCTTCAGCAAGAAACCGATTGTCCTGGCGCAACGGAAAAAACGCTGGGAGAACAATCAGGCCAAACCGAACTGAGGATCAGGTCTACTCGAAGGAAAGGCCACACTCCGGACAGGCACCGATCGAGGGTGAAAACCGGCTGCCGCAGGCGGGACAGACGGTTTCGGCGGCGGTGGGATCGTAGACAGCTGCGGCATTGCTGAGATCATGGCTATCGAGGGCGGTACTTTTGACGAAATCCTCGGCGAGGACACGCAGGGCCAGATCAACATCACCGCTGCCGATTTGCAGATACATCTCCGGGCCACGGCATCCTTTGCCGCAGCCCGCCGCATCGCCGCCGATAAGTCCCGGCACACCGCCCCGGGCCAAAACTTGCTGCAGGTATTTCATCTCCGGCAAGGGGCCCTGACGAATGGTCACCAAATCAGCGCCAGGCTCTAAAGCCATAACCCGGCGGGAACGTTGGGCCTGCTCCTCCAGTTGTGCCAGCCTGGCAGCCCCGCTGACCATCACCCCACCGCAAGACAGGCAGTTCTCCAGGGCAAGCCGGTATTCTTCGCCACAGGAATAGCAGTAATGCATCGCTGGATCTACGCCATGCCCGGACCGGCTGGCCTGTGCTCCAGCTGAATCCTTATCCCCTGCTTTTTTCCGGAAGAATTTCAAGAACATAGTATTCCTTGCAAAAATGGTCAACCCCAAATCGATACTAAAGGATATATCGACTAAGGTCTTGATTTTTAACGATATCAGAGAGCTGCTTGCGCACATATTCGGCTGTCACCACAAACCGCGTGTCACCGAGGTCCGAGGCATCGAAGGATAAGGTGTCGAGCACCCGTTCCATAACCGTATGCAGGCGCCGGGCGCCAATCTCCTCCGTGGTTTCATTGACCTCAACGGCAATAGCGGCGATTTCTTCAATGGCGGCATCTTCGAAAAACAAGTCGACCCCTTCGGTCTGCATCAGGGCCACGTATTGCTTGATCAGGGCATTTTCCGGCTCTGTCAAGATGCGGATGAACTCCTCCTTGCCAAGGGAATGCAGCTCGACCCGAATCGGAAAACGGCCCTGCAATTCCGGAATAAGATCGGAGGGTTTGCTCATGTGAAAAGCGCCGCTGGCAATGAATAAAATGTGGTCGGTCTTCACCATGCCGTGCTTGGTGGTCACCGTTGCCCCCTCAACAATCGGTAAGAGATCACGCTGCACGCCTTCCCGTGACACCTCGGGGCCGTGCGAACCACCACCGCCGCGCGAGGCAATTTTATCGATTTCATCAAGAAAGATAATGCCCGATTCCTCCGTTCGCCGCAGGGCCTCCTTGATGACCTTATCCATGTCAACGAGCTTTTCCATCTCCTCTTTCTTGACCGCCGCCATCGCCTCAGGCACCTTCATCTTGCGGTTTTTCTTCTTCCGCGGAAAAATCTTACTAAAGGCGTCCTGCAGGCTGGACTGCATGTCCTCCATGCCGGAGGTCGTCATGATCTCCACCATCGGCATGGACTTCGACTCACTGAGAGAAACCTCGATCTCCCGATCATCAAGCTTGCCGTCGCGGAGCATTGTTCGGAATTTCTCTCTGGTGGAATTTTCCACCGGAGCATTTTTTTTCACAGGCAGATCAGCATCCTGGATGGTAAAGGAATGGCCGCCTTCCGGCCCCATGGTAGATAATGATCCCGGCCCGGGCGGAAGCAGGAGGTCGAGCATGCGGTCCTCGGCATTGGCGGCAGCGATCCCCTCGATGCGATTCTTTTCTTCTTCCTTCACCATATTAATTGCAAGATCAACGAGATCCCTGACCATCGACTCAACATCCCTGCCGACATATCCCACCTCGGTATACTTCGAGGCCTCGACCTTAATAAACGGCGACTGGGCGAGGGTGGCCAGCCGCCTGGCTATCTCTGTCTTGCCGACGCCCGTCGGACCGATCATAATAATATTCTTTGGCGCTATCTCTTCCCGTAGGGGCGAAGGAACGTGCCGCCGCCGCCAGCGGTTGCGCAGGGCGATGGCCACCGAACGCTTGGCCGCCGCTTGACCGACAATGTATTTATCCAGTTCGGTTAGTATTTCCTTCGGGGTGAACGACTGATTTGCACTCATATCTTTTCAACGATGATTGAATTATTGGTGAATACACAAATATTTCCGGCAATTTCCATGGCTGCCCGGCAGATCGCCTCCGCGTCCAGATCGCTGTGCTCAACGAGGGCCAGGGCCGCAGCCTGAGCATAGGGACCACCGGAGCCTATTGCCAAAATCCCTTTGTCCGCTTCTATGACATCTCCGGTGCCCGAAAGAAGAAGAGAATGATCCTTATCAACGGCGATGAGCATCGCCTCAAGCTTTCTCAGGTATTTGTCGGTTCGCCAGTCCTTGGCTAGTTCCACCGCCGCCCTGAGCAGATTGCCGCTATGCTGTTCAAGCTTTTGCTCCAACCTGTCAAAGAGGGTAAAGGCATCGGCGGTCGCCCCGGCAAATCCGGTAATGACTTGGTCGTGGTACAGCCTGCGCACCTTGCGGGCATGGTGTTTCATGATGGTGTTGCCAAGAGACACCTGACCGTCTCCGGCCAGGGCAACCTGCCCTTTATGGCGCACCGCCAGTATGGTTGTCGATCGTATCTTCATTGCTGTTCTTTTCCAGTTTAAAACGTCAATTATTCTTTGGGGTTCGATAGGGGGTGAGCCTTATCGTAGACATTGGCCAGATGGTCTAGGGTTAGATGGGTATAGCGCTGGGTGGTCGACAGGCTGGCGTGACCGAGAAGTTCCTGGACCGAGCGAAGGTCGGCTCCCATCTCCAGGAGATGGGTGGCAAAGGAATGGCGCAGGGCATGAGGGGTAACGATCTGCGAGATCCCCGCCCGTTCTCCGTAGCCCTTCACCATCCGCTCAACACTCCGGGTGGTCAGACGGGTTCCCCGGCCATTTAAAAACATCGCATCCTGCTCAACCGGCAGCCCCCGTTCGGCCCGTTCGCGAATCAACTGCAATCGCTGCGGCAACCAACCATTAACCGCTTCAATTGCCGGCAGACCAACGGGAACCAATCGCTCTTTATTTCCTTTGCCCCGTACCCTAAGCACTTCCGTGGTGAAATCAAGATCATCAAGATTCCGCGACGCCAGTTCGGAAACCCGCATCCCTGTTGAATAAAGCAGCTCAAGCATAGCCCTGTCGCGGAACATATAGGCATCTTGCCCCCCAGGGGCTTCAAGGAGAGCGAAGGTCTCATCGACGGTAAGAAAAACCGGGATAAAGCGCCCGGCCTTCGGACCGGTGATGCCAATAAGCGGATCAGAGGCGACCATGCCTCGTCGTACGGCAAAACGAAAAAAGGTCCTCAGGGCTGAGAGTTTTCTGGCCACTGAAGCACTGCTATTGTGACCGTGCAGGCTAACGATAAATGAGCGGACATTCTGAGCAGATATCGATTCAAGAGCTACCTCCTCACCCACTAACGCGAAAAACTCGCTAAGATCACGACGGTAGCCGACGACAGTATGTTCCGAATAACCTTTTTCCGTCGCCAGCCAGCCGGTAAAAAGTTCAAGTGCTTGTATCATCTCTTCCAACAACGATAAAAGATAGCCACCATCGTCTTGACCTCGGCGGCAGCCTCAAAGGAAAACATTCCCTTCGACTTCCACCCTCTAAGGGAATATTGGGTGCTTTTTTCTGTCATATATGATTTGTTTACGCTCATGGCAAAGCGACCTTCCTGGCGGTAGTTCTAGCCCGAAAGATCACCCGAAGCAACCCCCTTTTGCTCTAACCCGACCTGTTGAATATGGCAAAAAAATCCTTTGAAGCGGCCCTGGCAAGACTGGAACAGATCACCGAAGAACTGGCCAGTGGTGATGAAAGCCTGGAAAGCAGCCTGAAAAAGTTCGATGAAGGCATAAAACTCGCCAGTTTTTGCAATGAACAGCTGCGTGAGGCGCGCGCCAAGATTGAGATATTGCTGGAGAAAGACGGCAAACTCGAAGCCAGCCCCTTTGAAGGACCGGAAAATGAACATAAAGAAGTATCTGCATAGCAAGCAGCGAACCGTCGAAGAAGGCCTGGCAACCTTCATGCTGGCGGCAGATGGATCTTTTTCCAGTCATATCGAAGCTATGCGCTACAGTCTCTTTGCCGGGGGAAAAAGGATTCGGCCAATTCTCTGCCTGGCGGCCGGCGAGGCCCTGGATGACAGCCCGGAGATGGCGAATACCCTTCTGCCGATAGCCTGCGCCCTGGAATGTATCCATACCTATTCCCTCATCCACGATGACTTGCCGGCCATGGACAACGATGAACTGCGGCGCGGCAAACCGACCAACCACATCCTCTTTGGCGAGGCCGGGGCAATCCTTGCCGGTGACGGTCTATTAACCTTCGCCTTCGATCTGCTCAGCAACACGGCAATCTCCGCTATACCAGCTGAAAACCGTCTAAGGATAATCCAGAAGATCGCCAGGGCAGCTGGGCCACTGGGCATGGTAGGCGGGCAAGCGCTTGATATCGAAAGCGAAAAGGTCGCTGTACCCTTTCCCGTCCTGCAAACCATTCATAAAGCCAAGACCGGGGCCTTGATAACCTGCTCGGTACAGGCGGGAGCCATTGGTGCGAGTGCGTCCCTTGATCAGGTTGAAAGACTCACCGTTTACGGGGAGAAGATTGGCCTTGCCTTTCAAATTGTTGACGATATGCTGAATGTCACCTCTACTACGGAACAACTTGGCAAGGCCGCCGGCTCCGATGCCAACCGCGGCAAGGCGACCTATCCTGCCTTTTTCGGTATCGAAAAAACCAAGGTGATGGCTAAGGAGGCGGTTGATGAGGCTCTGGACGCCCTCAGGGATTTTGACCATAAGGCCGATCCACTCCGCCAGATTGCCACCTATATTTATACCCGGAGTAATTGAACGTTTCCGCTATTTGCGAGCCGAAAAAAACGGCCGCAGATCGCTGAACGTGATGACATGTATTATTATTCATTTATTGAGCCACCCTGTCATGCGTGAGAATGCCGCAATGAAACGAATATGGGCTCGCAGGTTTGTGTAGAAAAGTTATGTCAAAGTCCACTGCAACACTGTCGCCCCCAAAAACTCTCCTTGAGAGAATTGATTCGCCCGCCGATATCCGCAAGCTCGCCCTGCCGCAACTCCAGGAACTTGCTCAGGATATTCGCGACCTCATTGTTGAGACGGTAGCCCGCACCGGCGGCCACCTGGCGCCGAGCCTCGGAGTGGTCGAGCTGACTATCGCCCTGCACTACGTCTTCGACACGCCGCTTGATAAGCTGATTTGGGATGTCGGCCACCAAAGCTACGCCCACAAGATCCTCACCGGCAGACGGGAACAATTCGGATCACTCCGACAATATAAGGGGATGAGTGGCTTCCCCAAATTTAAGGAGAGCATCTACGATGCCTTCGAAACCGGACACAGCTCGACCTCCATCTCAGCCGCCCTGGGTATAACCCTGGCCAAGGACCTCAAGCGCGACCCACACCGGGCTATCGCGGTGATCGGTGATGGCTCGATGACCGCCGGACTGGCCTTTGAGGCCCTCAACCACGCCGGCCATCTTGACAAGGATCTCATCGTCATCCTCAACGACAACGAGATGTCCATTTCGCCAAACGTCGGTGCGCTTTCGAGTTTTCTCAGCCGCAAACTCACCGGCAAGACGATGAGCCGGGTCAAGGCCCATCTCGTTGAAAAACTGCAGATTTCCGATGTTGGAGAAAACATTCTCAACATCCTCCGCAAAAGCGAGGAAAGCTTCAAGAGCTTCTTTACCCCCGGCATGCTCTTTGAGGCATTTAAGTTCAATTATATCGGTCCGATAGATGGCCATAATCTCGGGGACCTTCTGGAAACCCTGGAGACGGTTCGCGACAACTCCCAAGGCCCCATGCTCATTCATGTCCTCACCAAGAAAGGCATGGGCTATGAGCCGGCGGAACGGAATCCCGGCATCTTCCACGGTATTGGCCCCTTCGATATCCTCAGCGGCACTCCCCATAAATCGACGGGGGCGGCAAGTTATACCCAGGTCTTTGGTGACACCATCACTGCCATGGCGAAAAATGACGACAAAATCATCGCCATTTCTGCGGCCATGGTCTCCGGTACCGGGCTGAGCAAGTTTGCCCAGACCTTCCCGAATCGTTTTTTTGATGTGGGGATTGCCGAGCAGCATGCCCTGACCTTTGCCGCCGGCCTGGCAGTGGAAGGAATGCGACCGGTGGTAGCCATCTATTCCACCTTTTTTCAGCGCGCCCTCGATCAAATTATCCACGATATCTGCATTCCCAACCTTTCGGTCACCCTGGCCATCGACCGGGCAGGTGTGGTCGGCGACGACGGCCCGACCCATCACGGGGTCTTCGACATGTCATTCCTCCGCTTCATCCCCAACATGATTGTCATGGCCCCAAAAGATGAGCAGGAGCTTCAGCACATGCTCTATACCGCCGTCTACCACAACGGCCCGGCCGCCGTTCGCTATCCGCGGGGACCGGGGTATAATGTGCCTTTGGCTGAAACCTTAGTGAAGATGGAGATCGGCAAGGGAGAACTGCTGCGCCCAGGCGACGACATTCTGCTGTTGCCAGTAGGCAACCGGGTATATCCGGCCATGGAGGCCGCCGAGGGCCTGGAGAAGATCGGCATCAAGGCCGCAGTCATCAATCCACGCTTTGTCAAACCCCTCGATGCCGACCTTATCTGCCACTGGGCTCAGCATACGGCACGAGTTGTCACCATTGAAGACGGTTCCCGCCTCGGCGGGTTCGGCAGCTCGGTGCTCGAACTCCTCAGCCTCCGCGGCCTCTACTCTGTCCAGACCTGCATGCTCGGCCATCCCGACAACTTCGTTGAACATGGCCCCCAGCATACCCTGTGGAAGAACAGCCAGATTGATCCGCCGGCAATCATCCGGGCGGCGATCAAGCTAACCGGCAAAGAAGCGTAGCCGCTACCCTACAAAACCAAAAAGGCCGGCTCCGTTGACACGGTGCCGGCCTTTTTTTGCGGAGCTACTGCAGCAATAAAACGGATCAGATTTTAAAATACTCCTTGTACCACTGCACAAATTTCCCTATCCCGTATTCCAGGGTCGTTCCCGGTTTGTAGTGGAAATCCCGCACGAGATCATCAACATCGGCATAGGTTGCCGGGACATCACCAGGCTGCATCGGCAGAAACCGCTTTTCCGCCTTCTTCCCCAGTGCCTCTTCAAGCACCTCGATATAGCGCAGCAGCTTTTCTTTGTTATTATTACCGATATTATACACCCGATACGGACAATAGGATGTGGCCGGATCGGGGCTGTCGCCCCGCCATTCAGGATTGGCCTGCGGGGGGTGTTGAATTACCCGGAAGACACCCTCGACTATATCATCGATATATGTGAAATCCCTCTCCATATTGCCGTTATTAAAGACATCGATGGGCCGGTTTTCAAGAATTGCCCGGGTGAACAGGAACAAGGCCATATCCGGACGGCCCCATGGCCCATAAACCGTGAAAAACCGCAGGCCGGTAGTCGGTAGGTTAAAAAGATGGCTGTAGGTATGGGCCATCAACTCGTTGGCCTTCTTCGAGGCGGCATACAACGACACCGGATGATCGACATTATCATGGACGGAAAAGGGCATCTTGGTGTTGGCACCGTACACGGAACTCGATGAGGCATAGACAAAATGCTTCACCCCGGAATGCCTGCATCCTTCGAGGATGTTGACGAAACCGACCAGATTGGTATCAACATAGGAATGGGGATTAATGAGCGAATAGCGAACGCCAGCCTGGGCGGCCAGGTTGACCACGGCGTCAAAACGGTGCTCCTGGAAGAGTCTGGCCACCGCGTCGCGGTCGGCAAGTTCAACATTGACGTGGCGAAACATCGGCCCCGCCGCGAGTTCTGCCATCCGGTCCCTTTTCAGCTGTGGGTCATAATAGTCATTGAGATTATCCAAGCCGACAACCTCGGCTCCACCGGCGATCAGTTTTTGCGATAAATGCGCCCCAATAAAACCGGCCGCGCCGGTGATCAGTATCTTTTTCATTATCATGTTATTGTTTTATTAACTTTCCGGCATCATGCCCTGTCCCACATCCCCGGGACCAATTAATCATCGAAATCGCCCTCAGGTCCCTTGTTGCCGGCTAGCGCCTTTGCCTTGGTTATGATCATTTCTTTGGTCCAGTCGGCCGGATCCTCGACAATTTTACCCTTGGGCCCGAGGTCATATGAACCAGCTCGCAAGATGGCCTCCTTGGCAAGCGTTGCGGTCCCTGCTGCGTTAAAAACCTCAGTGAGAATCTTGTAAACAAAGTCCTCGACACCCTTACTCATCCGCTCCCGGATCGCTCTTGGCTGTGACAGCAACAGGCTCTCAAAGGGCAGGTTGAGATTTTTATAGTTACCGCCCTTCCACCCGTTCTTAGCGGCCAGAGCAGTCATCTTCAACCACATTTCCTCGCTCATCCCCTGGTCTTTAACCTTGATGAAATTGCCGTCGGCATCAAGTATGGCATTGCCGTAGTCGTTGACCTCCACTCCCCAGGACACCATCTGCAGGGCGGTGGCGACATTGGCCTTGGTGGTGTTGGTCTTTGCGGCAATGGCTCGCAATTTATCGGAATTATTTCCTGATGTCCCATGCTGCGCTCCGGAAATCTTATAGGGTTCAAGTGCCTTGTGAATTTCAGCGGTAAGTTCCACCTGAATTCCCTGGCCGCTTGCCTCAAGACCGTGGGTTGTGCCGTTGTTCAAGGCTATCCAGTCGGGAAAAACGCCATTTGCATTCAGCCCCTTAATGAGAAACGAGGCATCAGCAACCGTCGACAATCCTTGATCTCCTTTGATCTCACCCACCTCAGTTTCCAGGCCGGCCCATGTCGGAATAAAAGAACTGAGTTCGATATTGGCCAAGAGGTTCAGGTCATCCGGCATATGCGAGGCATCGACGGCGATCGAGGTGATTCCAGCATCGAACATTGCCGGAATCTCCATCCTGGCAAAAGGCAGATCGGCCTCACTCTTGATACCGTAATGGTCGGCATGAACAGCCACCGGCACGGTGATGCCCAATTCATTGCACAGAGCATCAACATGCAGGGCGATATTATACGAGTTTACCGGACAATAGTTACTTTCCGATCGGGCGATTTCAATAATCAATGCGGCATCAGCACGCTGAGCCGCCTGCAGGGCACCACGAATGATAAAGCTGTTGCGGCCGTTGGCGGCGATGGTCATTGCCTGCCCTTTGGCCAGCAAGGCCCGGTCGATAACTTTGCCGCTGACAATCAATGCCTTGGAGTGGGGAAAGCGTTTGACTATGTTAGGGGGCCGGCCGATCTGAATCAATTTATCATATTCTGCATTCATTCCCATGAGATACCTCCAGAAAGCATGATTTCCATATTTCTCCGGTCCGCAACAACAAGTTCACGGGCAGGAGAGGCTGGTGAAAAGCAAATTTTTAATACTTTCTTTTTATAAACCATGGTCCAAAAGAAATCCAGGGAGGAAACTCTTTTATTCCGAGATCTTTTCGTTGTCGGATGACTCCTTGGAGAAGCCGGAAAAGCCTTTCCCGGCAAAAAGCCAGACGGCAATCACGCTTATCTCGTAAAGTATTACCAGAGGTATACCCATCATCATCTGGTTGACGACGTCGGGTGTCGGCGTGAGGATGGCGGCAATAATGAAATTAATGAGAATGGCATACTTTCTATTGCGATTGAGAAAAGCAACATCTATCAACCCGGTCTTGGCGATGAAGACCATAAACACCGGCATCTCGAAGATCACACCAAAAGCCAGCAACAACTTGGTGGCAAGGTCGAAGTATTCGCTTACCGCCGGCAGCGAAGTCAGAAACTCATTATTGTAACCGACCAGGAATTTGAAGGCTGGTGGAAAGACGACCAGATAACCAAAGGCCGCGCCACCGACAAAACACATGGAAGAGAGAAGGGAGAACGGAATCAGCACCTTCTTTTCATGGCTATACAGACCGGGTGCTACAAATCGCCATATCTGCGAAAAGATAACGGGCGAGGCGGCGAGCACACCGCAAACCAGGGCAAGCTTTAGATAAAAAAAAACCCCTCCTGGTAGGAAGTGAAGATCAAAGTCGTCCCTTCGGGAAGGACCTTGACAAGGGGTTTAAAAAACCAGGTCCCGATGGGTTCGATAACAGCATAGGACAAACAAAAACCGATAATCGTGGCGACCATCGATACAATGAGACACGAACGCAGCTCGCGAAGATGTTCAGTGAGGGCCTGCTTCTGTAATTTTCCACTATCGTCTTGCTCGTTCATATGGCATATAGGACTTTGATTTGAGAGTTCTGGTCTGCATCTTCAGAATGGACTTGATTACCACTTGCAACAAATTTTGACAAGAACCTCTGCAGACTTGGCGAAAATACTGACCCTTCCCCTTTTCCTAAAAACCTGCCCATTCCCCTTACCAATGCATGACCCCGGCCAAGATCCCTTAATTTCGAGCGAGCCATGGGTTGTATATATCGTCCGCTGCAAAGACGGCTCCTATTATACCGGGATTACCACCGACCTGGCCAGACGCATTGTCGAGCATAATTCCCCGAAAGGCGGGGCAAAATACACCAGGCCCCGCCGACCGGTAGAACTCGTCTACAGCGAACCGGCAGCCTCCAGGGCAGTTGCGGCACGGCGGGAGCACCAGGTAAAAAAAATGCCCTTTACCAGAAAAATCCGCCTCATTTTAGGTGCTGGTGCAGTAGATGCGGTAATCCAGCAGACCGCAGGCCAGGCGGCCCCTGCAAAAACCGCGATTTAGCCCAAGCTTACCCGGATGGATTCTGAAACCGTTTTGGTGAGGGTAAGGACTTTCAGAGCCTGATCCCTTGATACGGCACCGGTGCCGCAACTGGGGGTTATCAAGGTCTGGGCGCATATCGTTTTCCGGTCTATGCCGATTGCTTGCAGCTGTTCGGTCTGTTGCAACCATTTTTCGACAAGGGATTCGGCATTCACTGCATCGATTAGCTCCGGGGCGGTTGGAATAATGCCGCTTGCGAGAATCCCTCCTTTCTTAAAAAACTCGACAAGATGGTCAGGGTAAAGAATCAGCTTATCAAAATAGGAATAGGCGTCGTAACTGACGATGTCGACACCTGATTCAAATACCACCGACCATTCGGTGTTGGCGCAGACATGCACCCCCGACAGTCCGTTTTCGGCCCTGACGGCGGCAAAGGCCTCCGAAAGGCAAGCCACAATATCTTCATGGGTAATGGTAATAAATGCCGAAGATCCGAGACCGGCAAGCCCCGGTTCATCAAAAAACATGATTGTTCTTCCGCATAATTCCTTCATTTTTCTGACTTGCCATCTCGCCTTCATCGCCAGGTGTTTGACTGCGATATCCCGCAATTGATCATCATAAAATATCGCTCGCCCAGCCTGATCAACCAGGCCGGTGCAAAAGGTGAATGGCCCGGTGGTTTGTCCTTTCAGGGCGGTTAGCGTTTCTTTTCTGGCCTGGGCCATCTGCAAAAAAGTGTAAAATCCGGGAGCGGCGGCTGGAGACAAAATAAACTGCGATTCCCCGAGATCTCCAATGCCCTCTGCCACGGCCAGGTATTCCTCATAGAAGGCAAGGATCTCTTCCTCGAAGGAGCTACCCTTGGTGTCAACAAAAACCTTACCATCAGATTCTACAACACCCGGCAATCCAGGAAGAAACTGCTGCATCATGCCTTCTGTCCGATACATCGGCAACTGCGGCCAAAGGGGAATATTGGGAGTATAGTCAAAGATCAGAGAGGTGGCTTCCTGATGACTTGCGAGGGGCAAGCTACCAATGAGCAGCGGCAAACAATTGGGCGTAAATGCAGACATGGCTGATACCTTTATTGTGATAAGTGAACCGGAATCTTGTTTTGTAGCTATCGTACAGTAATCCCGATGGCAAGAATGTCATCCCTCTTTTCCAATGGACTGGTGCCTTTTACAAATCGGCAACCAGAGCGGTAACCAAGCTGATTTACCGATCTTGTCTGCTCAAACAATACGTATGCCCCGGCGCGATACGACAAAGTTGATTGCGCTTTCTGGTCATCTGCCTTTCCCCAACTTTACCGGGTCATCAGATGATGAACCCCCTTTTCCAAACCATCGAGGGACAACTCAAACATTGGAAAGATCGAGCGAATGACGTTAAGGGACTGGGTATACGGCCAAAGGCGTTCCTCTATGGGATTCAGCCAGATTGCCCGCCGAAAGGTCCCGGCCAAGAATCTGAGTTGTTCGATCGAGGGCTTACCGCTGCGCTCGAAGGCATAGATGGAACCATCGGTTGCCATCAATTCATACGGTGCCATGCTGGCATCGCCGACTATGATCAGACGGGTATCGGGATCGAGCCGGACAAAATCTTTAATAGCAGTTGGCCGTTTATAGCGTGCCGCATCCTCCCAAAGCAGGTCGTAGACCGTGTTGTGGAAAAAATAGGTCTTCAAATCCTTAAATTGTGATTTGGCATAGCTGAACAGGGTCTGAACCAACTCGACGTGGGGCTCCATCGACCACCCGCCGTTATCAATAGCCAGGATCACCTTCAATCTATCGACGACACTCCGGTCAAACACCAGTTCGATTTCACCACCGTTTTTCATGGTCCGATACAGGGTTTGGTCGATATTCAACCGGTCCTTAACACCCTGCGGAACCAGATGGCGCAACCGTTTCAGTGCCTCACCAACGGAATTCCGGGTAAGAACGCCACGAGTTGAATACTCCCGGTATCGTCTCTCACCTGCCACCTTGACGGCGGAACGCCCCATCGACATACCCCCGACCCGTAAACCGCCGGGATGATACCCCGAGTGTCCGACTGGTGAAGTACCACCGGTGCCAATCCATTTTGAACCGCCATCATGCCGCCCCTGCTGATCTTTCAGGCGGGCTTTAAAATATTCCAACAATTCACCTGGAGACATCGCCGCCAACTTCTTTGCATCAAGCCCCAGTGCCCCGGCAAGTTCTTTCGGATTTTTGAGCCATTCCTGGATCATCCCGTTGGCAAGAAGATCAAGGGCTTCCTCATCTGCGGCGCCATCCGGCAGCTCCGCACCAGCGAATACATGGGCAAATACCTGGTCATAGAGGTCAAAATACTTCTCATTCTTCACCAGAATAGTTCTTGCAGCGGTGTATAAATCATCGACCGAATTAACCAGCCCGCGGTGCATCGCTTTATGGAGAATAAGAAAGGATGTCGGACTGACGGGTATGCCGACATCTTTCAGGTGATAAAAGAAGCTAACAAACATGTCCGTTCCTCGATCAAAAAAAGCGTTTTTTGGCAAGACTGGCGGTTGACCGTTGGTAATCGGCACTTTTCTTAAAAAGTACCCCGAGATAGGGGATTTCTTTTTTCAGCCGTTCACCGTCCCTGAAATCGGGATCGCTGGCCAGGGCGCGCAACCAGTTGATCAGTTCACGGGTGGCCGGTTTCTTTTCCAGGCCATCGAGATTTCGCAGATCATAAAAGGCACCTATAGCGATGTCAGTCAATTTTTTATCGATAGCGGGAAAGTGAACTGCAATTATATTGCGCATCATCTTCGGATCGGGAAAAGCAATATGATGAAAGTTGCACCGTCCGAGAAACGGGTCGGATAAATCTTTTTTGGCATTGGAAGTAATGATGATGACCGGCCGGTGCACTGCCCGTACGGTCTCATCGGTCTCCATGATATCAAACTGCATCTGATCAAGGACATCGAGCATATCGTCCTGAAATTCGGTCTCGGCCTTGTCGATCTCATCGATCAACAAAACGCACTTGCTGTCGGCGGTAAAGGCCTGACCGATCTTGCCCATTTTAATATACTCGGAGATATTGCTCACGTTTCGCCTGGAGTCACCGAACCGGCTGTCGTTTAAGCGCGTTAGGGTATCATATTGATACAGGGCTTCGACCAGTTTCATGTTCGACTTGACATTCAAGATGATCAGCGGCATCCGCAGGCTCTCGGCTATCGCATGGGCGAGCATGGTCTTCCCGGTACCAGGTTCCCCCTTCAAGAGTAGGGGCATTTCCAATACCATGGAGATGTTGACTATCTTTGCCAATTCCGGGTCGAGAACATATTTGGCGGCACCAACAAAATTGACTGACTCCATCATTTCCCTCGTTGATTAGAATTTGATATACGAACTGTTGATCTGTTACTCACCGAATATTCGGCAAAGACTCCCCGACATCCACCGGCAGCGGACACCCCGTATCCGTCACGATTTTCCGAAAGACAGGAAACGGTACGAAAGACAGGAAACGGTACAATACTCTCTGCGAAAATACGATGCCCATGGCCATCGAAATCGACAATAATTCATCATCGTTTTTTGCTGATTGTGTAAATGACTGCTCGACGGAGACACTAAAAGGCGGTATATTCCAATGGTTTTTCGTTGCTATTTGGGTAGTTATCTCTCGGCAATGGCCATAATACCGGACGTTGACAGGAATTCTTCGAAAAGCTGCGCCAACCTTTAAGAAATATTTCTCAAAAATGTTGTTGTATTGCAGCTGCTCTACAGAGCCTTGGTCGCATTCGGCAAATCATGCAGCAGCAACAAAAATGAACCAGGAGGAAGAGGGAGAAGCATGGCATCATTTATGATTATCATCTGACACTTGCCAGGATTTTCGATAACCATGAATTGATAAATCAACAATCATTCCACTGAATGGAAACAAGACTGAGGGTATAGAAAATTCATTATGACTTTGAATATACTATTTGGTTTTTCTGCAGTTGTTTGTCTGATTGGCCTCATTATCAGGTTGTCAATATGGTTTTCCCAGGGCATGAGCCCGCCCGCCGCCCCCGCCGCACCAGTTGGCACAAGGATGACCGAGGCACTCAAGGCAGTTGTCGGCTCGTTTTTCAGTGCCAAGATTTTTCTTATTATCAAATCGGTTTTTGTTGACCTTCTTTTTCAAAAGCGCATTTTTGACAAAAGCGTACTGCGCTGGATTGCCCATACCCTGATTTTTAGCGGCTTTATTCTCTTACTGCTCATGCATGCCTTGCATTCGGTAGTGACTGAGCCCCTTTTCAAGGATTATCAATCAACGCTCAACCCCTACCTTTTCCTGCGTAATCTGTTCGGATTGATGGTTATTTTGGGAGTGGTAATTGCCATTTTCCGAAGAATAACCCTGAAACCGCAACGTTTGAAGACCTACGCCAGTGACTGGACTGCCCTGATTTTCCTCCTTGTCATTATCCTCTCCGGCATGCTTCTCGAGGGGTCAAAAATGGCATCCCAGTCTACATTTCAAAGAATGGTCGAAGACGTATCACTCTCCGACGAGGAAGAGGTAAAGGCATTAGAAGCCTTTTGGGTTCAGGAAAACGGCCTTGCGCCGACCAATTTCCAGACTGCTCCCCCCGCTGAGATCGTCGCCAAGGGCAAGGAAATCAACGGCGACTACTGCATGGACTGTCACGCATCCAACAAGGCCGCATTTGCAAGCTTTACCTTGGCCAAGATAAGCCCCATCTTCTTCGCGGTTTTCGGTGACGCCCTGACGGTAAAACTCCTCTGGTATTTGCATATCCTGGCTTGCCTCGCCTTCCTCGCCTGGCTCCCCTTCAGTAAGATGTTTCATATCCTGGCGGCGCCGGTTAGCTTGCTCATCAAAGGCGTCACCGGGGATCAAATACGTGAACCGGCAAATATTCTGACCAGACAGATGATAGGTCTATCGGCATGTACCCATTGCGGCTCATGCAGTCTTGAATGTTCTTCGAATATGTTCTTCGAAACCTTCCAGAACGATTTCATCCTCCCTTCAGAAAAGGTTCAATATCTGAAGAAAATTGCGGCCGGTAAGGAAACCGATCCGGCAGTTTTGAAGCAAATGCAGCAGGGCCTGTATGTCTGCACCAGCTGTGACCGCTGCACCACGGTCTGCCCTTCAGGCATCAACTTAAAAGAGTTGTTCGTCAGTTCGCGTTACACCTTACTCAAAGAGGGAATGCCCGAAACGACTATGCTCAGCCACTTCTCCTTCCCCTTGGCCTTGGCTCAGAACTTCGTTGATGACCATTTACAGGCATTGAAGAAGGTGACCGACATCTTCATAAAGAGCTTTCAGCATCTTGCCGATACTTCTTCGCCGATAACACTGGGCACATCCAAGGGTTTTGGTAACACTACATTTCGTGGATGTTTTTCGTGCCAGCGCTGCACCAACATCTGCCCAGTGGTGCGCAGCTATGATGATCCTGTCGAGGCACTGGGGATGCTGCCGCATCAGATCATGTTCAGCCTTGGTATCGGCAACACCGAGTTGGCCATGGGCTCGCAAATGATCTGGAGTTGCTCCACCTGCTACCTTTGTCAGGAGCACTGCCCTAATCAGGTTGAACTCACTGATATCTTCTACTCTCTTAAGAACAGTGCCCTTAAAAAAGTTGAGACAGGAGTACACTCATGAAATATGCATTTTTTCAGGGTTGCAACATCCCGATCCGCATCCAGCAATATGCAACGTCAACCACCGCTGTTCTCGCCAAGTTCGGAATAGAGCTGGAGGTGGTGCCCACCTTCAACTGTTGCGGATATCCAGCTCGGAACGTCGATGAGAAGGCGTATATTCTCCCCTCAGTGCGGAACCTGGCCATTGCTGAAAAGAGAGGTCAAGATATTCTGGTCATCTGCAACTGTTGTTTTGCCAGCCTGCAAAAGGCCAAGAACGTGATGAGTAAAAATGCGCAACTCATGGAGGAACTGAACAGCATCCTCGCCAAAGAAGACCTCCATTATTCAGGAAAAGCTGAAGTTAAACATTACCTTACAGTGCTTTACCAAGAGGTCGGTACGGAAAAAATCAAGGCCCAGCGGGTTAATGCCTTTACCGATCTCAATATCGCGGTCATCCAGGGTTGCCATGTCCTTCGCCCGAGGGAAATCACCCACTTTGACGATTCCTTCGTACCCCGCATCACCGAGGAACTTATCGGCACAACCGGGGTCAAAAGTCTTGATTGGCAAGGAAAACTCGAGTGCTGCGGCGCTGCACTGGCCGGCATCAACAATGATCTGTCCCACAGGTTGCTCAGGGAAAAAATTACCGGTGCTCAGGCAGCGGGGGCTGAATATATAACGCCTATCTGTTCCTATTGTCACCTGCAGTTCGATACCACCCAGCAAAACATCCGCAATGGTGCCGCAGGCGAAAAACTCCTGCCGGTGCTCCTCTTCCCACAGCTCCTCGGGTTGTGTCTTGGCATTGATGAAAAAGCCCTGGGAATTGCCAGCAACAGTACTATTGCTACAGAAGACATCAATCGAATCAAGAGCCTCCTTGGACCACCTACCGAGGAAAAAAAGAAAAAGAAGGCAAAAGTGGCAGCTTGACCGGCAGGCCAATAAGGCAGTAAGGACTCTGCAAAAACCACCCCATCAACTTTCTTGATTGGGTGGTTTTTTCTTTTATTTCTCTAGAAGATGCTTACACTTGTCGATCAAGACGCACTGTGCAACTTCTTTGTTCTTACGGGTAGAGCCGGCTTTCGCGCCCGCCCCCCAAGGGCCACCGTCCCGGCCCATAGAAGAAGGAAAAAAGGACCTTGATGAGTTTTTAATTATCAAGGTTGCCCCAAGCTCATCTTCTTGTTTGTTATAACAGCTTTTCGGGATATGGCACTGATAATTGTTTTTTCATTAACGTGAAACTTAGACGGAGATATCTATGAGTAAGGTTATTGCCTTTGCAGGAAAGGGAGGGGTAGGAAAAACCACTGTCGCAACCTTGGTTGTGCGATACCTCGGGGAGACAGGAAAAACACCGGTTCTGGCCGTCGATGCCGACCCCAATAGCAACCTTGGGGAAACGATGGGACTCGACGTTACAACGACGATTGGCGAGATACGGGAAAACTATATGAAGGATCCGCAGGGAATTCCTTCAGGGATGGATAAGGTTAATTACCTTGAGACCCTTATCGAGCAGGCCTTAATTGAAAAGCCAAAATTTGACCTCCTGGTCATGGGCCGCCAAGAAGGCCAAGGCTGTTATTGCATGGTCAATAATATCCTCAACCGCTTTACCGACAAATTGGCCGGTCATTATAAATACACAATTGTCGACAATGAGGCCGGCATGGAACATCTCAGCCGACGGACCAGCGGCAAGGTGGATGTGCTCTTTCTTGTCACCGATTATTCCCTGCGCGGTCTCAGGGCCGTGCGTAGAATCAACCAAATGCTCCCGGGTCTAAAACTCGACGTAAAAAAACTGGCAATTGTCGTGACCCGCGGCCCGGAGAAGCTCAGTGACGCCTTCATGGCCGAGGTGACGGAAATTGGCTTACCGATTGCTGGCATAATCCCCCATGATCCAGCGCTCCTCGAGTTTGACATGGAAAGGCGCTCCTTGCTCGAACTCCCCGATAATGCACCATCCGTGCAGGCAATCGAAAAATTGATGGCTGATTATTGCCCACCTCTCTCAAAATAGACCAAATATGGGGGACGATCACAGTCCCCCAAAATCCCGCCTTCTATCCGGCCGTTTCACAAGACCGCGTCTTTTCGCCCTACCTTGCAGATTTTTTTGATCCTTGCAGTAATCTTGACCTATATCAATGTTGCGTTTTGCGAATGTGTGTAGACTTTTCAATAATGGGACACTCTCCATACCAGAGAGATATAAACCATCTTCATTTATAAACATCCCCGAGGAAACATCTATGAAATGCCCAGGCCAGGACACAAAATATTGGAAAGCAGGCGCCATCTTTGAAGTGCAGTGCCCTAAATGCAACACCTCCGTTGAATTTTACAAGGATGACACCAGCCGGAAATGTGGCAATTGTGGTCATCGTTTTGTCAATCCAAACTTGGACTTTGGCTGTGCTTCCTATTGCCCATACGCCGAGCAGTGCCTGGGTGCCCTACCGGAAGACTTCACCGGAGCGAAAGAAAATCTCTTAAAAGACAAGGTTGCCGTGGAGATGAAGAGATTTTTTCAATCTGATTTCAAGCGGATCCGTCAAGCTACCACCACCGCCAAGTTCGCTGAAAACATAGGCAAAGCCGAGGGAGGCAATCTTGCTGTCCTGCTTTGTGCCGCATACCTCCACGACACCGGTCTGAGCGAGGCTCAAGCTATACTGAATAAACTTGGTGCCGGCGAAATGATGATTAAAGAAATCTGTACAGTACTTCTTCACGACCACCAGGTTAGCGAAGGTGACTCGCTCCAGGCAAAAATTCTCCATGACGCTCTTTCGCTCAGACAAATGCAGGAAGAATTGAAAGAAAAACCGGCAAGTGACCGAAAAACTCAACCGACCTCAGTAAAGAAGTTCTTTACCAATTCTGCCAAAGAGATTGCGGCCACCCTTGTTGACTAGGGAACACTAGCAATCAGCCTTTTAATGTCACACAGATGCTTTTTTGCCAAAAGACCTCCGCGGGCATAAAACACTACGTTCCAGCCGCTGTTGCCGATACTTTGGTGCAATGGTTCCAGTCGGTACCATAAAGTTCCTTGGTGATCCCCATCCCTTTCTTGTCTCTTGCAGCGCTTTACGATATCATCAAGAAACTCATCCTTGGTGAAGAGATTTTCAACTGATCATCCCCAAGATGATCAGTTGGCAAAGCTGCTATAAATGAATCCTCAGTCAACTATAATAAACAGAGAAGAAGGTGCCCATGGCCTCGGTATTAATCGTCGATGACGAACGCAGTATGCGGGATTTTCTCAAGATCCTTCTGGAGAAAGCGGGGCATAAGGTGAGTATCGCCGAAAGTGGTCAAAAGGCATTGGCACTTCTCGATAATCAACCGGTGGAGGTCGTCGTCAGTGATATTCGTATGCCGGGAATGACCGGAATTGAACTCCTTGAAACGATAAAAGAGAATTTCCCCGATCTGCCGGTCATAATGATCACCGCCTTCGCGTCTCCCGATGATGCCGTTTTGGCAATGAAGAACGGGGCCTTCGATTACATCACCAAGCCGTTCAATGTTGACGAAATCAAAGCAGTAATTGAATCAGCAACCAGTAAAACCCAGCAAACTAAAAAACCAGAAGATCTCAGTGACTGTTTCCCGGAAATAATCGGGAAGAGCAGAGAAATGTTGAAAATATTCGACATGATCCAACGTGTTGCCCCGACACCGGCCAACGTCCTCATCTATGGAGAATCCGGAACCGGCAAGGAGTTGGTGGCACAAGCCATTCATCAGCATAGCAAGGTGGCTGCCCATAACTTTGTGCCAATTACCTGCAGCGCTATCCCGGAAGACCTGATGGAAAGTGAACTGTTTGGCCACATAAAGGGATCTTTCACCGGGGCGATCAGCGACAAACCGGGATTATTTAATGAGGCGGACGGCGGCACCGCCTTCCTCGACGAAATAGGTGAGTTGACGCCAATTATCCAAACAAAACTGTTGCGCGTCCTGCAGGAACGAGAGATAAAACCGGTCGGCGGAACGCGGTCAAAACGCATTGATGTCCGGATCATTGCCGCCACCAACAAGATTCTTGAAGATGAAATCCGCGCGGGAAGGTTCAGAGAGGATCTTTTTTACCGTCTGGCAGTTGTTCCGATGCGGGTACCGGCGCTCCGCGAGCGAAAGGAAGATGTCCCCTTGTTGGTCGACTACTTCCTAAAGAAATATTCCCGGCAGCTTGGTAAAGAAGTCCAAGAAATCTCCTCCTATGGTCTGCAGGTATTAATGAATTACCATTTTCCGGGCAATGTTCGGGAATTGGAGAACATTATCGAACGAGGGGTTGCCCTGGCCGGATCGAACATCATCCTCCCTGAAAGCCTGACTTTCGCCAGCAAAAGCACGCTGGCAGCCCCGCCTATGGAAAAGAATGAATACGACAATCTCTTTCAAGCAGCCGCAAGTGAAGAGGAACTCTTCGATTTGGGGCTTGAAAAAATTGTCGACAATCTGGAAAAGCGCCTCATAGCCCATGCCTTGAAAAAAACCAACAATTCAAAGATGCAGGCCGCCGATCTTTTGCGCCTTAGCTTTCGTTCCCTGCGATATAAAGTCAAGAAATACGGATTGAGTTGAGCACGCAATGGATCTTTCCCCCCTCATCGAAAACGCCCGGAACACCAAGAGCGTCGACCAAATTCTCAGAAATCAGCTGCTCTGGATGCTGGCGCTGCGGATTGTCCTCTATACCCTCTTGATGGTCATTAGTTATGTTTTCCGCAGCGCCCGTTTTGATGTTATCGTCCTGCCGCCCAATATCCTGATTTTACTGCTTCTGTTAGTATTCCTGACAACCATCTTCTCGGCATTTTTTTTGATGATTTATCAGGGAAATTTGCGGAAATTCGGCTTTGCCCAAAACCTCCTCGACACATGTTTCGTGGCATTGCTGGTCTTCTTTTCCGGCTCTTCGCAATCAATCTTCACCTCTGTATTCTTTTTTCCGATTATAGCCGGCGGACTGATCCTGCCAAGAAAAGGTGGACTGATTGCCGCCGCATCGGCAACTCTCCTGTTTGGAAGCATTCTCTTCCTTGAGGCTTACGAACTTTACCCAGAGTATCTGCGAATAACACCGCCGAATCCAACGGTTATCCTCAACCATTTCTCGGTTCATGGATTGACCTTCTTTCTCGCTGCGGTTCTTAGTGCCCTTTTTGGCATGCGGCTGCACAAAACCGAAAACGCCCTCTCTGATTCCTTACGGGATTTCGATCAACTGACTATTCTCTACAAACAAATCTTCGATAATATCTCTACAGGCATCATAACAATTGACGTCCACCATACGATTACCTCGGCTAACAATGCTGTCGAAAAGATTACCGGATTCCATCACCTTGATCTCTTAGGGAAAAAGCTCGAAGTAGCTTTCCCGAATCTTGATATATCGGGAGACAACACCCGCTTGACCGCCGACTTCATCAAACAAGACGGCAATAAGGTCCGAATAGGCTATTCCCATATTAATATTCCACCGTCGAACGACCCGAGGCCAACACAGGAGCCTCCGCATAAAATCATAACGTTAAAGGACATAAGTGAGATTGAAAAATTGGAACGCCAGGTCAGACAAACCGAGAAGCTCGCTGCTATCGGCATGATGAGTGCGAGTATTGCGCACGATTTCCGTAACCCTCTGACAGCTATATCGGGTTCAGCCCAGGTTCTCGCCAACGAGTATTCATCCGGCGGCTCGGAAAATTATACCAATTTCCAATTGACTACCATCATCCTCAGAGAATCAAATCGCCTCATTGAAACCATCAGCGATTTCCTGCGGTTTTCCAGGCCGGAAATCGCCCGTTGCAACTGGTTCTCTCTCCGCGGCTGCATTGAGGAAGTCCTGCAGGTCTGCAAGGTGGATCCCGCTTGGCCGGAGTCAGCGCAGATACACTGCGATTTTGATCAAAAAATCGATATCTGGGCGGATGAAAAAGAGATCTTCACAGTCTTCACCCATCTCATACTCAATGGTTTAGCTTTTTGCCCGCCAGGCAAAGAGTGCATCACCATTGAGGCCCGTGAGATAAAAGACAAGGAACTTCATGAGGCAATTGAAATTTCAATCAGTGATAATGGACCGGGGATTGAGGAGGCTAAAAGGGAACAGATCTTCGAGCCGTTTTACACGACACGCCCTGAGGGAACTGGGCTTGGCCTGGCAATAGTCAAACAGACTATTGATGAGCACCAGGGCTCTATCGAGGTGATGTGCAGCCGGGATGGAGGGGCCAGATTCACCATAACCCTCCCCCTGCCCCAATAACCGGGTAAGACTCTACACATTCACCTCTTTTACTTTGCCTTTTGGCCGATAGCTGGGGGAAAGGCCGGCTCGTCATTGAAGTTAAAATTTTCTGCCTTCAAATGGACGGTCCCTGTCCCAGTGCGATCAACTGCTGTTATCGCGCCACCAATCCAAAGTTTCTTGCCAGACTCCAGCTGCCGAAGCTTAGGGTAGAGGGAGGTATCAACTTCACTCTCAATCACCACTCCAAAACCATTTTCGGCCGCATCGAGGACAAGGGTAGCCTTGCTACTGCCTTCAGTTGCCTGCAAGGTAAAAAAATACCCAGGCCACAATACACGCAGACCGGTAAATTTCGCCTCGACAACGTCCTCATTGAGATTTTCCAGGGAAGTCAACTGTTGCAAAAGTTCGTCAGGGGAAGGTGTAAGAGAAAACGTCGCGGATTGCGATGGCTCCTGACCTGTTGCATCTACGCCTTGATGTTCGACTTTAAGCTCAACACTCTTCGGAATATTCGTTGCCAGAGGCTCCTTTTCCGAACGCATCAGCATGAGCAAACTACCTCCACCCCCGACGATTAAAATGAAGACAATTATTGAACCGGCGAGTACCGCTCTTTTTCGATTCTTTCTTAGATATTCTAGTAGTATCGGTAGCATGTTCAATGCGTCCTTATCCGACGATTATGATCCGGGTCTTCCTGCGGCGTCTGTCGCCTCAGCCTCTTGAGCAATGATAATATTTGGCGGAACCATTAGCAAATCATCACTTCGCTAAAATTGTCTTTATTCTATTCTCAAACAGAATCGAAACAAAGAGTAACTGCAAAGAACCTAGAGCCCATCATGGCAAGAGGAGCAGCACCACCTAATAACCTCTGAACCTTCTAGCTCTTTTACCATAGAATCACTCTTGTTCTTTCCACACCCTGGCACCAAGACCAGTGAGTTTGTCCACAAGGTTCTCATAACCACGCTCAAGATGATATATACGCGAGATATCAGTTCTCCCGTTGGCCGCAAGCCCGGCAATAACCAGTGATGAACTAGCTCGAAGGTCAGTTGCCATGACCGGTGCACCGCTCAACCCTTTCATGCCAAGACCAGAAACCACCGCAGAATGTCCGTCAACCCTGATCTTAGCCCCCATTCTTTGCAACTCAGCCACATGCATAAAACGGTTTTCAAAGATTGTCTCGGTGATTACGCAAATGTCTGACCCTAGAGTCATCAGTGCCATATATTGTGCCTGGAGATCGGTCGGATAACCGGGATAGGGCATGGTTTTAATATCGACGCTGTTCAAAGTTGGCAATTCTCTCAAACCGGAAGGCCAGCCTATACTGATGGTGTCTTGAGTCTCAGTGATCTGCAACCCGGCACTGCGTAATTTTTCTAGGAGTGAAGGCAGGTGACCGGGATTACAGTGAGTTACCGTACCTGACCCGCCGGTTGCAGCAATTGCTATAAGGTAGGTTCCGGTCTCGATTCGGTCAGGAATAATTGCACAATCGGCAGGCGTAAGGTTCCTTACGCCATGGATGGTCAGCCTATCGGTGTCGCGCCCTTCAATTCTTGCCCCCATTCCATTCAACATATCAATGAGATTGCCGATCTCAGGCTCACGGGCGGCATTTTTGATGAAGGTGGTACCCTCTGCCAGGACAGCGGCCATTAGCAGGTTTTCCGTACCAGTCACCGAGGGAATATCAAAGTATATGACACTCCCCTGCATCGGTCCATTAATGTGAGCATCAACGTATCCACCATCAAGATTGCAGGTAACCCCAAGGCGTTCTAGGCCCATTATGTGAAAATTTATTGGCCTCGCTCCGATAGCGCAACCTCCCGGTAACGAGACCTTGGCCTTGCCAAGCCTGGCTAGCAACGGCCCCAATACGAGCACTGAGGCACGCATGGTTTTCACCAAATCATATGGCGCCTCGGCATGGATGAGATTGGTTGAATCAATGACCAGGAGGTCGCCGGTCCTTTCACTTCTAACCCCGAGATTTTCCAGGAGCCGGATAAATGTGCGAGTATCCCGGAGATCGGGAACATTGCGCAGAATATGTCGCCCAGGCGTCAGCAGGGTCGCGGCCATCAAAGGCAGTGCAGCGTTCTTAGCCCCGCTGATTCGTACCTTTCCGTGTAACGGCACACCGCCCTCAATAACGAGTTTTTCCATTATATATCACCATGTTAGTTATTTCTAATTGTTGCATGCAAAACCCTGTCCCGATCGGCATAGTCGACGAGTATGTCAACTTTTTCAAAAGCTGGAGATCCATCGAACTCTTCGGCAAAAAGTAAACGTACCTCTTCACCCTGATCCGCACCGATTTCCATAAATAACTGTCCCCCGGGGCACATAAACTGGGATACATCCCGGCGTATTCTCCGGATAATATCCATCCCTCCGTCACCCCCATCAAGGGCAAGCCTCGGTTCATGTTCGGCAACTTCGGGCTCAAGGGTATGCTCTATATCAAAGCTGCTCACATAGGGCGGATTCGACACTATGAGAGAAAACTGTCGATTATGTGAAAAAGCTGAGAAAAGATCGGCCTGCACCATCGCAACTCGCGCCAATAGATTGTGGCGCTGCAAATTACTTCGTGTCACCGCAAGTGCCGCACGGGAGAGATCGACAGCAAACACATCCTCACCAGTTTCTCTTGCAAGGACCGTGGCAATGACACCGCTGCCGCAGCAAAGATCAAGGAGGTGACCACGCCTAAGGTTCTGTGGATTAACGAGTGCTAGCACCCGATCGAGGAGAAACTCGGTTTCGGGTCTGGGAATAAGGACTGCCGGGGTAACAAGAAATTGCATTGACCAAAATTCTTGTTCTTTAAGTATATATGCGACCGGCTCTCGTTGCTTCCGGCGATTTATAAGGTCAATATATCGTGCTTCATCCTCAACCGGTACCTCTGTTTGACCAAGAAGAAACAGCTCAGTTCGTGTTTTTGCCAAACAGGCCTCAAGGAGAAGCCGAGCTTCAAGCTGAGATTCCGCTACACCCGCCTTTTCTAGCTGTAACGCAGCGGATTCAAGGAGTTCAACAAGACGCATAGGACCGGAACAAGCCTCAATACAAAAAGAATAATTATTGTATGCCCTTGAGTTTTTCCGCTTGGTCGTGGGCAATCAATGGAAAAATGACGTCTTCGATTTTTCCGCTAATTATCGAGTCAAGTTTATAGAGGGTAAGGTTGATGCGATGGTCAGTCATCCGCCCCTGTGGGAAGTTATAGGTGCGAATTCTTTCACTTCTATCGCCGCTACCGACCTGACTCTTTCGATCCATGGAAATTTTATCATGCCGCTCCCGTTCCATTTGATCAAGCAAGCGTGCCCGAAGGACAACAAGCGCCTTTGCCTTGTTTTTATGCTGCGACTTTTCATCCTGACAAATAACGACAAGACCTGTTGGCAGATGGGTAACCCGGACAGCGGAATCGGTGGTATTTACCGATTGGCCACCCGGACCGGAGGAGCGGAAGACATCAAACTTCAACTCATTCATATCGATATTCAACTCTACTTCATCGACCTCAGGCAAAATTGCCACGGTAACCGCCGAGGTGTGTATTCGGCCTTGAGTTTCCGTTTCGGGAACTCGTTGCACGCGGTGCACACCGCTTTCATACTTCAGTTTTGAATAGACCTGTTCACCACTGATCAGGGCAATGATCTCCTTAAAACCGCCGATACCGATGGGATTCGAACTCATGACCTCAACCCGCCAGCCCATATTTTCGGCAAAGCGACTGTACATCCTGAACAAATCCCCGGCAAAAAGGGCCGCCTCATCTCCACCTGTTCCTGCTCTGATCTCAAGAAAGATGTTTTTGTCATCGTTTGGATCTTTTGGGAGAAGAATTATCTTCATCTCTTGATCAAGTTGCTTTTCCTTCTCTGCCAACACGTCTAGCTCCAGCTTGGCAAGCTCCCGCATCTCTTGATCTTCCGACTCATCAAATAGGATTGCTTTGTTTTCTTGAATTTCCTGCTGGACCTTCATGTACTCGCGGTACTTGGCATTGAGTTTTGCCAAATGGGAATGCTCACGAACAACCTTTTGATACTCCTTTTGGTTGTTTACCAGCTGCGGATCGGACAACCGGCCTTCAAGGTCAGAAATCTTGTCGTCGAGGTCAGCAAATCTTTCAAACATAGCCGTATAAACCGCGAAAAGAAAAAAGAAAAAAGTCCACAACCATGACGAGCATCGTTGTGGACCTCAAGAGAAAAATGGCTGGTCGGAGGAAACTACCGACAGAGAAAGAAGAGCCGATCAGGACTTGCCTTTGTCTAACTTGGCATAATGTTGAGCATAGCGCTGTTTAAACTTCTCTATACGTCCCGCTGAATCGATAAGTTTCTGTTTTCCGGTGAAAAAGGGATGACAGGCAGAACAAATCTCCACTCTCATCTCTTTCATGATCGACCCCAATTCCACTTGGTTGCCACAAGCGCAAACCGCGTTAATGGTGTGATACTCTGGATGAATTCCTTCTTTCATGACCTCTAGTCCTCCAACACCTCTGTGGGTGAGCAAATATTAATAGTAAAGAAAAATTTTAACACAAGAGAGACATATTACCCAAATAGCGATTTTTTTCAACAAAAAATGGCTATCACCAGCTGCTGATACGCGCTTATCCGTTCATGGAATCAAGAAAATCGGCATTGGTTTTCTGCAGCTTCAATTTATCTATCAAAAAATCCATACAATCTGCTGGATTCATTGAGTTGAGAAGTTTGCGCAGTATCCATATCCGATTAAGGGCCTCAGGTTTGATCAACAGATCCTCTTTCCGCGTACCCGAGCGCTTAAGGTCAATCGCCGGAAAAATGCGCTTATCGGCCATCTTGCGGTCAAGAATCAATTCCATATTGCCGGTACCTTTAAACTCCTCAAAGATAACCTCATCCATCCGACTGCCGGTCTCAATAAGAGCCGTGGCGAGAATTGTTAAGCTTCCACCTTCCTCGATATTCCTCGCTGCGCCAAAGAAACGTTTGGGGCGATGCAAGGCATTGGCCTCAACACCACCCGACAATATTTTGCCGCTGGCCGGGGTAACAGTATTATAAGCCCTTGCAAGCCGGGTGATTGAATCAAGAAGGATCACCACATCTTTTTTATGCTCAACCAGTCGTTTCGCCTTCTCAATTACCATTTCAGCCACCTGAATATGCCGTTGCGGCGGCTCATCAAATGTCGAGCTGACGACCTCCGCAGTCTTGACACTTCTCGTCATTTCGGTGACTTCTTCCGGTCGCTCATCAATCAACAAAACAATGAGATACACTTCCTTGTGATTGCGAACAATAGAGTTGGCAATTTTCTGCATAAGAACTGTTTTTCCGGTGCGCGGTGGAGCCACAATCAGTCCTCTTTGCCCCTTGCCGATTGGTGCAAACATATCCATAATCCGCATGGATATGTTGTCCGGCTGCCACTCCAAGGTAAACGCTTCATTGGGATGCAGCGGTGTCAGGTTGCCAAATAACGTCTTCTGCTTTGCCGCCTCGGGCGGATCAAAATTGACACTGTCTACCTTTAGTAAGGCAAAGTATCTTTCTCCTTCTTTGGGGGCACGAACCAATCCTTCTACGGTATCGCCGGTACGGAGATTCAACCTGCGTATTTGCGAAGGAGAAACGTATATGTCATCAGGGCCAGGAAGATAGTTGTAATCGGGAGCTCTCAGAAAACCAAAACCATCGGGAAGAATTTCCAGGACACCATTGCCACGCATCTTCCCATCTTTATCGGATTGGGCTTTAAGAATTGCAAAAATGAGCTCCTGTTTTCGTAGTGCGCTATAGCCCTCGACCTTTAATGATCGGCCTAGCTGCACCAATTCACCGATTTTCATCAGTTTGAGTTCCGCCAGATTCATTAATCTACTTCTCCTTTCTGGAATTATGGGCAGGATAACGAGAAAACACCGCGGACGCCAAGAATGTCGTCAGGCTACGCGCCATGGCATCGGTGTGTATACAAATTTGCTGTCAAGACTAAACATTGCAGGAAACGCCTGGGTAAGATCCACGGCCACGATAATCAAATTATGACTTCGATACGACCTACTACGTGCTGTGTGTCTACCAGATATTATCTATAGAATGGGATAAATGACCAGATCTGCTACGAATCAAACGTTTGACATCTGCGGACGGCCCGAGAACGTTCTTCCGGAAGATACTATCACAGCGGTATGTAACAAACAGGATTCAAAGAAATGATTCGGTAAAGACAGGGATTGAGTTTTCAAATCATCGCTTCCCTTATACGTATTCACGCTTCCACTGTCAAGCTTTTTAGCCTGTCACGGAGACATTCCTAAGCATTTTTCTTGGCTATGAGTTTTTTCCCGAGCCAAGCAATCTGCTGGACAGTACTAACAAAAGTTCCGCCATTATCAATAACAAAATGGGCCGCCGCAAGTTTTTCCGCCAGGGGTAACTGAGTAGCAAAGACCCTGTAAATCTCATCCACGGTCATTCCATCCCTGAGCGACACGCGCTGCACGCAAAGAACCTCAGGAACATATACAACCACCCAGACGGCAAAATCATGCTGCCACCCTACTTCAAAAAGAAGCGGCACCTCCACCACCAGATCGCGTTCAACCTCACGGCAATGTGTGTATCGATCCGCCACCTGTTTTCGAACAAGAGGATGAAGAATCGCCTCAAGTTGCTCTTTCACTCCACTATCGGAAAAGACAGCCTGCCGAAGAAGCATTCTGTTCAGGGTACCATCGACATTGAGATATCGCGTGCCGAACACTTGTAGAAATCGCTCGAAGCCGGGATTTCCAGGCTGCATCTGTTGCCGGCAAAGTTCGTCGGTATCTATATGCTCAGCTGCCATCGCGACAGCGAGGATACGACCGGCCGTACTTTTGCCCGATCCCAGCCCACCAGTCACGGCAATATTCATTTCATTGTTGCCCCTATTGTCTGATTGCCCCTGAGCTCTTCCAAACAAAATGTAAAATCAGGCCAAAGCTCGGCCCTATGGTCTAACAGCTGACCATTTACGGGATGATAAAAAACCAGTCTCGATGCGTGGAGGAGCTGCCGTGGAAAGGCACTGTTATTACGGTTACCGCCATAAACTCCATCACCGGCGACAGGACAGCCGAGACTTGCCATATGAACTCGAATTTGATGCGTTCTACCGGTTTCTATAACCAGCTTAACAAGGCTGAATTTTGACGAAAATTCTTCCAAAACCTGCCAGTTGCTAACGGCATATCTGCCACTACTCTCGTTGATTGCCATCTTTTGGCGATGAACCGGATGTCGACCAATAGGCGCGACCATTCTCCCGCTCTTTTCTTTGAGTGTTCCATGAAGAATTGCTAGATACTCTTTGGTAATTCGCCGGTTTTTGAAGTCATCCACCAACTTGCGATGGACAGAATCTTGTTTGGCAACAAGCATAATTCCAGACGTATCCTTATCCAACCTGTGAACAATACCGGGCCTCAGGCCATCACCTATCGCTGCAATCGACTCGCAGTAATGAACCAGACCATTGACAAGGGTCCCCTCTGAATTGCCACTTCCCGGATGCACAACAATTCCAGGAGGTTTTGAGATAATCAGAAAGAATTCGTCCTCGAATATAATGGAAAAATCAACAGGTTGCGGAATAATGCCAGGCATTTCCTGTTGCTCAATAGCTCCACTGACAATCTCTCCTTCTTTGAGGCGATAACTCGCCTTGCGGCACATCGCATCGACAAGGATACTCCCGTTACGAATTGAACTGGAAAAAACCGACCTTGAGAGCGAAGGATTGGTCAGAGCAAGAAATTGGTCAAGGCGCATTCCAGCATCTGATGCTTCGATTGTTATTTGAAAGGAATTGCCCAGGGGCGATGCAGGTTCCCGGCCTGGAATTTCACATTCCATATTGACTACTTCTAAAGGCAAAAATGAAGAACTGAGTCCGCTACAGCAAGTAGTCTATGAAAAAAGTGCATCGATGGTCTTGCTGACAGCAGCTTCCTCGGTATCCTGCGCTAATGATAGCTCTTTGACGAGAAGGTTTTTTGCGGTATCAAGCATTTTTCTTTCGCCATAACTTAAATCCTTATCAACACTGAGGAGGAAGAGATCTCTTAACACAACGGCAACTTCATGGACTGAACCGGTTTTAATTTTCTCCATATAATCACGATATCGCCTGTTCCACGTCTGGGTACCCAATGCGACAGATCGATCCGCCAATATATCGAAGACATTACTCACCTCACTCTTCCCGACAATGGCACGCAACCCAACGTTTTTACTGCTCGCGGTGGGTATCATAATTCTCATGCTGTTATCAAGAATTTCCAAAATATAGAAAGATTGGTCAATTCCACCGATTTTCTTCGTTTCGACGGCCTTAATTACACCAACACCATGAGCTGGATAGACAGCCATATCACCTTCAGAAAACACAGGTTTCTCCTTTTAACAAAGCGCCTTGCATAAGGCCAAACACAATAATAGCTGAAATACAAGACACTGCAAAAGCTTTACCGAACAAGGGAACGCACCGGATTGTAAAGAAGTTTTTCTTCATTCCGGCTGTAATTGATATTTTTGCTGCAGCGGGTGATACTGATCCATCAGTATTTTCAAGCACTGTACACTTTTACTATAACCTATTCTAAGAATAATTGCCTTATTTTTTCCCAACGATCCATTCCAGCACAGATATACACACATCCAAGGATTGGAATGAACAAAAGAATTTAAGCATCTAAGATTTCACTTTAACGCATTCAGAAGCCCCATCGCCAAATCGGCCTTTTCCTGAAAGAATAGCGCCACACCTTCTTCAATCGTAGAATATCTGATACTTATAAATGCCATTTCAGTTTCACTGAAGTCACTGAGCACATATCTCTCTACCGGGATCTCCAAAGGCACATCCCCCTTGCCGGGCCTTCCTATGCCAACCTTCAAACGATAAAAATCCTTTGTTCCTAGACATTCAACCAGAGACTTTATACCGTTATGGCCGCCAGTACCTCCACCTTTTACGAGCTTAATGCGTCCACAAGTCATATCAAGATCGTCATGAATCACCAACAAACGGTCAGGCGACAATTTAAAGAACCGGTAATATTGGGCTACCGCTCTACCGCTCAGATTCATAAAAGTATTTGGTTTAACGAGATGAATCTTTTTCCCGCTCATTTGTAAACTTGTTGAGAAGGCATTCCATTTTTCCTGAAATATTGTACTCCCCAACCTCGTAGCAAGTTCATTAATTACCTGAAACCCGACATTGTGCCGGTTAAATCTGTACTGTTCTCCAGGATTGCCAAGTCCGGCTACCAAATAGTCATTTCCTTCCATAAAGATTCTCTTCTAATAAATAAAAAAAGGTTCGAAAAAGAAACCTTTTCCGAACCTTTCATACTCCACCTCTATTGGGGAGCAACTTACTCTCAGTTAAAAATTACTGAGCGTGTTATCTGCAAATACTATTCATGACACCATATCAGGCAGCAGCCTTCTGTCCAGGCTTCAAAATGCTGACAGCAAGGGACTCTGCATCTGTTACCATTCTCACATTTGCGGGAACGGCTATTTCACCGCATTTGATGTTTTCACCAATACCAAGAGGACTAACATCTACAAGGCATTCATCTGGGATATCAAGCGGTTTTCCTTCGAGAACGACCTTGTCATGGTTTATGATCATGTCCCCCCCAAGATCGACTCCCTTAGCTACTCCGTTAAAGATGACCGGTACCGTGAACGACCTTTCCTTTTGAAGGTCAATTTCACAGAAGTCAACATGAATCAAGGTGTCACGAACAGGATCGGTCTGCACCTCACCGACCATCACACACTTGTCTGAAGCCCCGTCAATTTTCAATGTGACTACAGTATTCTTCCTATAGAACTCAAGGAGTTTTGCCATCAGCGACTTGGTCTCAAGCTGTAATTTCAGAGCCTCTCCACCACCACCATATACAACTGCGGGTGTAATACCCTTCAAACGAAGCTGCCGCATGGGTCCCTTCCCAGAAGCATTTCTTACAGATGCGGACATTTCAACCTGATACATAGATCCTCCTTTGCCAGACAGTCGTTATTTACTCGCTTGAGAAGCGACTGAGCAGAATATTATAACTAGCTATATTATATAAATATCAATTAAACAAACTATCCAAATCAAACAAACAACGAACTGACGGAATCTTCATTGTGGATCCTGCTAATCGCCTCCGCAAGCAACCGGGAAACCGACAGGACCTTAATTTTCTCGCACTTTAACGCTTCCCCTCGAAGGGGTATTGAATTGGTTACGACGAGCGATTTTAAACGCGAGGCATTGATTCTTTCGATTGCCGGGCCGGACAGCACCGGATGCGAGCAACACGCATGAACCTCTTTTGCGCCATTCTCCATAAGGGTTTCTGCGCCTGCACAAAGAGTTCCGGCTGTATCGACCATGTCGTCCATCAAAATTGCAGTCTTTCCACGGACATCGCCGATTACGTGCATTGCCTGGCATTCGTTGGGTTTATCTCGGCGCTTATCGATAATCGCCAAACCGGAATCCAATCTTTTGGCAAAAGCCCGGGTTCTCTCGACCCCGCCGGCGTCCGGAGAAACCATAATGACATCTTCGCCAAAGTTTTGTTTGATATATTTGAGAATCACCGGAGCCGCGAAAAGATGATCAACGGGAATATTAAAAAAACCTTGGATTTGTCCGGCATGCAGATCCATACACAGTACACGGCGAACTCCAACGGCCATAAACATCTCGGCTACGACCTTGGCTGAAATGGGGACACGCGGAGCATTCTTCCGATCCTGACGTGCATATCCGTAGTAAGGGACTACGGCGGTAATCCTTCTTGCCGATGCGCGACGCAGCGCATCAACCATGATCACCAACTCCATCAGATGATCATTAACCGGAGTGCATGTGGGCTGGATCAGAAAGACATCAGTGCCCCGGACATTTTCTTTTAGCTCAACAAAAATTTCTCCGTCACTGAACTTACGCAGATCTGCCTTGCTCAGTGGAATATTCAAATGGCCAGCAATTTCTTCCGCCAATTGCCTGTGGGCATTGCCTGAGAAAATTTTTAAGTCTCGTACCATGTTTTATGCACTCGGGGATAACCGGATACCGTATGTTAGTGATGGCTGGGGCGGAAGGATTCGAACCTACGGATGCCGGGATCAAAACCCGGTGCCTTACCGCTTGGCGACGCCCCAGTGCACGCTCTTAACAAATATACTCTCTCACCGTATTCCTGACGCAACCCACCAACAATACGTTCAAAATCTGGACAACTCGACGAACTGGAATCTGGATAAATCCCGAACACCGTCGGCCCACTCCCGGACATCAACACCTTCGATGCCCCTGCTGCCAAGAGAGCCCCTTTGATTCGATCAATTTCCGGATACTTTGCACATGTCACCTGCTCAAGATCGTTGTACATCTCCGACAGGGACAAGGAAACAGTTTCGTGCTTTTGAAAGCATGACAGCTTAGAGTTTTTCGAAAGTCTTGTCAATATTAAATTTTGAAAAACCCAGGATGTCGACACGAAAATATTGGGATTAACCAATATAAAAGAGCAATCATCGATGGAGGGAACAGGATGCAGTATGTCTCCAATACCCCGAGCAAATACAGCATCATAGTCAACTGCAAAAAACGGCACATCGGCGCCCAGAGAGCGGGCAAGATCCACCAGACTCTCGTCACTGAACTCATTATTAAAGATGGAGTTCAACCCGCGCAAAACCGTGCCGGCATCGCTACTCCCCCCACCAAGACCGGCTGCAACCGGTATCTTTTTTTTCAAATGGATTCTGACCCCGCAATTTTTCCCTTTCTCGCTTGCTGCAAAATAGGCTTTCGCGGCACGCACTGCCAGATTGGTCTCATCAGCTGGGACGTGAAGACTGGAGCAAGAAAACACAACCTCACCAGCCTCACCCGGAAGTATCTCCATGGTGACGGTATCAAATAGCTGCAGTTTCTGCATCCAGGTCTCTAGATCATGGTAGCCATCAGGCCTTCGGCCAACAACACGGAGAAACAGGTTTATTTTCGCGGGGGCCTGGAGCGTAATTGTACGAGTCTGGGAGACCATTGGCTGCAGCTATTTTCTTACTACTTTGACAAAGCGAATCTTGATGTCATAAAGAATATTTTTCAGCAGCTCTGCCTCATCCGGGGTCAAATTCCCTTTTGTCTTGTCCTGAATCAGCATCAATGTATCTATCGCATGCCTGGCAAGATCTGGTTCAATCACCCTCTTTCCAGTTTGCGGATCAGCGATTTCGCCGAGATGATACAGCGCTGACGTATTGAGAGACATTACAAACGCTGGAAATGTTACCTCCGGCATTACGCATCTCCCCTCCTTGTTGGGAACTTTTCCCTCTCCGCACCCACACTCACTTCCCACCATCTTATCAGCATCGCTCATAATTCGTATTCCTTGTCACGTCACTTACATCTTCGATTGCCTGAAGTAACTTCTTCTAAAAGATCTTCAACAGAACGCCCCTACAAAGGAAAATTATTCAAGCCCAACAACACATTAGCTTTGTTCCTTTCTCAGCGCCAAAACCAAGAGGCAGCACAGCGAAACTATGCTGCCGAGATATAAAGCTGAGTTGGACGACTAGTCTGCTCCAACGAAACTTATATCCTCTCAGTATAACATCAAAACTGCTTTTCAATTCTTGGTACAACCTTTAAACGGTCGTCAGATCAAGAATCTGGGCGTTGTTAATGTTCGCCAAGGCCTTAACCTTAAGCAGCAACTCCCTGGAAACAAGCTCATCGGTACTAAGAAGAATGATATTTTGATTGCTTTTTTCCTCACGGCCTACCGTCATACGGGAGATATTCGCTCCACCAGCTCCCAAGGTAGTACCCAATGCGCCAATTACCCCGGGAACGTCATTATTGTAGACCAGCAGCATAGGTCCGGAGATCATCGCTTCCAGCCGGAAGGAATTCAGCCTGACAAGCCGGGGCTCATTGCGCCCGAATACCGTGCCAATCAGGGTATTCTCACCTTCCTTGGTTGTTACCTTGATCGTCAGGGTGTTGATAAAATCATCGGATCTGTCGCTCTTCGACTCAATTACCCGAATACCACGATCCCTGGCAATAATCGGCGCATTGACATAATTCACCGCATCTTTAAGGATTGGTGAGAAAAGCCCTTTTAGAAATGCAACAGTAATGGGATTGGTATTCATCTCAGCCAAGGCACCGCTGTACTCAATGTTTACCTCCGCCACGCCACCTTTGGCGATTTGCATATGGAGACAACCGAGTTTCTCACCCAAGGTGAGATACGGCCCAACCTGAGCCAGAACATCGTCACTTACCGACGGAACGTTGACGGCATTGGTCACCGACCCCTTAAGCAAATAGTCAGCAATCTGTTCGGCAATAATCAGTGCCACGTTTTCTTGCGCTTCATTTGTTGAAGCACCAAGATGAGGAGTACAAATAAAATTATCCAACCCGAGCAGGGGACAGTTTTCCAAATTCGTCGGCTCTTTTGCAAAGACATCAAGAGCAGCCCCGGCAATCTTCTTATTTACCAATGCGTCATAAAGGGCTGCTTCATCGCAGACTCCCCCGCGAGCACAGTCAATGAACATGGCCTCAGGCTTCATGTTCTCGAAAAATTCGGTAGAAACAACGTTCTTCGTTTCTTGAGTCAGAGGTACATGCACAGAGATATAATCAGAACGCTTTGCCAGATCAACCAAACTCACCAGTTCAACACCGATCTTTTCGGCCATCTCTTTCGGCATATGGGGATCATAGGCGATAGTTTTCATTCGCAAGCCCTGGGCACGACTTGCCGCTATCGAGCCAATCCTGCCAATACCAATAACGCCGAAGGTTTTGCCGGTTATCTCCCGGCCCATGAATTTTTTCTTTTCCCACTTCCCTTCCTTCATCGATTTACAGGCTTGCGGAATGTTACGAGACAAAGACATCATCATGGAAATCGCGTGTTCCGCCGCGGTCGTTGCATTGCCGTCAGGGGCGTTCATCACCACGATGCCCTTCTGGCTCGCGGCAGGAATATCAACATTGTCAAGACCAATACCGGCTCGACCGACTACCTTCAGTTTATGGGCAGCCTCAAGAATATCGGCAGTGACACGAGTGGCGCTGCGAATCGCCAATCCATCGTAATCACCAATAATTTTCTTCAATTCTTCCGGGGCCAAACCGGTTTTCACATCAACTTCCAGACCGGCTTTTTTCATAACGTCTATCCCGATCTGAGACAAATTGTCACTCACAAGCACTTTCATTTCATTTCCCCCGTAAAATTCATTGCGACAGCTCCTCGCACTTCTCAGGTGCTCCCCTTCCAGGGGAATACACCAACCGCCCTCTCATTGCCCTCTATAGAGAAAAACAAGCAACAACTTCTCAATAATAAATGAAAAACTATACAAACTTCCCCATCATTGAACAACCAAAAAATCTGCATTTACCAGCCTTCCCAAGGGACTTATTGACCCCATTCGGCAAATCTTTTACTTATTTACTCAAAAGCGTCAGCACGGTTTTTGAAGCATTTTTTGCAAGGGGGATTGCCCGCTTACCCATGGCAGAAGAAACCTCAACAGCAATAATGTTGTGCATTTAGCTGGAAGAAGATATATAACTGCCGGCAAGTCATTGGAAGCATAATACTTGCGTTGTAGAAGCATACAACTTACTCTCAGGAGTGAGATAACAATCATTAAAAAACCCGTTTTCCATTGTTCTGACCGCCCCAAAAGTGGCGTCTTCGAGGAGTAGCATATTATGACTGAAACGCGTTTGCGCTTTCCACCGAGCCCCACCGGCTACCTGCACATCGGAGGCGCGAGAACCGCGCTGTATAATTGGCTGTACGCAAAGAAAACCGGTGGCAAGCTGATTCTTCGCATAGAAGACACCGATGCTGACCGCTCCACCGAATCTTCAATCAATGGCATTATCGAAGGCCTGGAATGGCTCGGTATCGATTTCGATGAGGGACCGTATTTTCAGACTGATTTCGAGGAGGACCACACGGCCGCCGCGCAGAAATTATTGGAGAAAGGTTGCGCCTACAAGTGTTTTTGCACCAAGGAAGACCTCGACGCAAAACGTGAAGCTGCCCTCGCTGCAAAAAAACCTTTGGGATATGACCGAACCTGCCGCAATCTTATGCCTGATGAGGTAGCGGCAAAAGAGGCCGCCGGAGTCCCCTCCGTCATCCGCTTCAAGGTACCTGATCGTAATGGGCTGCTGGGATACGACGATAAAATCATGGGCCGGATAGAGTCCGCCTACTCAGAAGTCGATGACTTTGTCATCGTACGTTCAAACGGAAAACCCTTGTATCTTCTCTGCAATGTGGTCGACGACATCCGGGACCGTATAACCCATATTATCAGAGGGCAGGATCATATGACCAACACCCTCAAGCAGGTCCTGCTCTACGAAGCACTTGAGATACCACTGCCGGTCTTTGGCCATATGCCGCTCACCCTCGATACCAAAAAAGCAAAAATCTCCAAACGCAGTCATGGAGAGATCGTTGCTGTACAGTTCTACCGGGACAACGGTTTTATCCCTTGGGCCTTCAATAATTTTCTTGCCCTATTGGGATGGTCAGCCGGCAACGATCAGGAGATTTTTTCGAAAGAAGAACTTATCCGGGATTTCTCCCTTGAGCGGATCAACAAATCCAGTGCTATTTTCAATTTTAAAAGAGATGATCCGAAATTCATTACCGATCCCAAGGCATTGCACATCAATGAGCACTATCTCCGAACCATGGATATCAATGAAATCGGCAAGATGGTCAAAAAAGAACTTGAGTCCGAAAATCTCTGGCAAGAGAGCTACGATTCCGATCGGAAAAGCTGGTATCTCGACACCTTGGGACTTATCAGGGAACGTTTCCATACCCTGAAGGATTTTACCTCCCTGGGCCGGGCCTACTTTGCCGATGACTACATGATCGACCCCAAACCTCTCGAAAAGAATGTACTGAAATTCCCGGAACTGCAAACATGGTTGCCGGAGCTCGCCGTCAGGTTCGAAAAACTCGGCGAATTTACCCTGGAGGAGACGGAACGGGTCGCCCGGGAACTTGCCGAAGAATTATCGATCAAACCCGGCATCCTGATCAACGCCATGCGCACCGTAGTTACCGGACAACTTGCCGGCCCGTCGATGTTTGACGTGGTTCTGGCGATAGGCAGAGACAGGATAATCCGACGGCTACGGGATGTTGGAAAATTTTTTAAGGCAAATTGAACGCTCCATAAACAAACGGGACTTTCATCATGGACCTGCAAGAAGAATCTGAGAACCGACCACTCGACTTTATCCGCCAGATAATCGCCGACGACCTGCAATCCGGCAAACACCAGCAAAGTATTACACGATTCCCACCGGAGCCTAATGGTTTTCTGCACATCGGTCATGCCAAATCGATCTGCCTGAACTTTGGCATCGCCGAGGAAACCGGCGGTATCTGCAACCTGCGCTTCGACGACACGAACCCCAGCAAAGAAGATGTGAGCTACGTTGAATCCATCAAAGAAGACGTACAATGGCTCGGTTTCCAGTGGGGCAAGGAGGCGCTCTACGCCTCAGACTACTTTCCGCAGCTCTATGAATTTGCCGTAACTCTCATCAAAATGGGCAAGGCCTATGTTTGCCAGTTGTCCCCCGATGAAATACGGGAATATCGCGGCACCCTCACCGAACCCGGCAAAGAGAGTCCGTATCGCAACCGCGGTGTTGCAGAAAACCTCGATTTATTCGAACGCATGAAAAATGGTGAATTTGCCGAAGGAAGCCACGTGCTGCGCGCCAAGATTGACATGGCCTCACCAAACCTGAATATGCGGGATCCGGTCATCTACAGAATTCTGAAAGACCACCATCACCGCACCGGCGACACCTGGGTAATTTACCCCATGTACGATTACACCCACTGTATTTCCGACATGCTGGAAAAAATCACCCATTCCCTCTGTACCCTGGAGTTTGAGGATCATCGCCCCCTGTACGACTGGGTGCTGGACACCCTCAACACCCCATGCCACCCACGACAGATTGAATTCGCCAGGCTCAACCTCAGCTACACGGTGATGAGCAAACGTAAACTCCTCAAGATGGTCATGGGCAATTATGTCAGCGGCTGGGACGATCCGCGGATGCTCACCATTTCCGGCCTCCGCCGTCGTGGATACACCCCGGCATCGCTACGCAATTTTTGCAAGTCCATCGGTATCGGCAAAAGTGAAAGCCGTATCGACATGGGGGTTCTCGAAAATGAGATCCGCAACGATCTTAATGTCAACGCCCCGCGCCGCATGTGTGTACTCGATCCGGTAAAGGTGATTATTGATAATTACCCAGAGGGACAAATCGAAGAGATGGTTGCAAAAAACCATCCTCAGATCCCGGAAATGGGAGAACGCACCGTGCCCTTTAGCCGTGAAGTGTATATTGAACGAGATGATTTTCTGGAAGACCCCCCGAAAAAATACCATCGCTTGGGACCCGGTCGTGAGGTTCGTTTGCGCTTTGCCTATCTGGTAAGCTATGTGTCTCACATAACTGATCCAAACACCGGGAAAATTATCGAAATCCATTGCACCTACGACCCGGAGACCAGAGGCGGGTCCGCGCCTGACGGACGCAAGGTAAAAGGGACTATCCATTGGGTTTCGGCAGAAAAGGCAGTGCCGGTGCCTGTCCGGCTGTACGACCGGCTTTTCAAAGTGGAGGACCCGGAAGCCGATAAAAACATAGATTTTCTTGACCAACTCAATCCAGAATCGAAGGTCGTCGTCGATAACGCAATGGCCGAGCCGAGTATTTTGGCAATGCACCCCGGTGACCAGGTTCAGTTCGAGCGCTTGGGATATTTCTGCGCCGACCCCGTTGAATCAAAAGCCGGCAGACCAATATTCAACAGGACTGTGACCCTGAAGGATTCCTGGGAAAACATTACTAAATAGGTATGAGGCCCAGCCCACCGAAAATTTTCCTCAAAACCTCATTCAGGATCTCAAGGTAATTGAATATGCCGATCATCAATATGCGACTGATGGCAAAAAAACAATCCGGCATCATTAAAGCAATCAAGGTGGGAGGCGAACTCGGCCGACGCATTCGGGAGATGGGCCTTGTTCCCGGCACAGAAATCACTGTGCAGGGCAGAGCCCCGCTTAATGACCCGGTTGCACTCAGGGTCATGGACAGCACCCTCACCCTGCGCAACAATGAAGCGGATTATATAATGGTGGAGATTAAAGACCCTTGACGATAAGCCGCATCTCTATTTATTCCGCAATGGCAGAAGTATCGTTTGAGCAGGCACTCTGCTCAACTCAGCTTTATAAAAATTCATCATCGATGCAACACTATAAGCCGCTGAGAACATTCTTGATTTTCTTGTTTTTTTAATCTTCTTGCTGTTTCCCCTCCTTCCAATGAGCCCAGCCCCCGCACTGCAGGGACATTTTACCTTATTTAAATCCTCCTGCAATTTTCGATAACCACACCGATTTGTTAGAACCACCTAATAATATTTCGAGTCATTGAAATACCTGTTGACTGATATTATTGTTTGGAGTACCTAAAGAGTTATCCTATGGAGAAACCGATGAGACAAGATACTGAGAAATTCAATGTGCGCTGTTTAGCGGATGCGATACGGTGTTGTTTCGGTCGGGGCCAGCAATGCACCGGTTCGGTTTCTCCTCTCTCGATAAAGGGCGAAGCTGGCCGGGTTAAAATTTGCAAAGTGACTGGAGACAGGAGGATTTGCAGTCGGATTGCGGCTATGGGGGTCTATCCTGGGATCGAGGCCGATCTTATCTGTCCTGGGAAGGGAAGTCGTTGTGTTCTCAAGGTCAATGGCGGCACAATCAGTCTTGACGCGGATGTCTCAGAAAATATCTTAGTAACAAGCGTATAATTTTGATCCTAAGTCCGGAATCGGGCTTATTTTTTGGCCAATCATGTTAGGGCACACTAACTAAACTGCAAGGGCAAGAAAATGATTGAAACAATAATACTCTGGATAATAATTTCGATAAGTGCCTTCTTCACCGGGCGCAGATTTTACCGGAGCTGGAGGATGGCCCTTGATAAAAACGCGCAGGTTTCCTGTGGCCAAGGGTGTTGTTCATGCTCTTCCTCCTCCGGTTGCTCAACCAAATGCGAATAGTCACTTGATAATTTACCAAAGGACCACCGATGAATACTCTCTGCTTACGGCAAATGCACAAAAATCAGCACGGTATTGTCAAGACGATTGATGTCGGAGGGGAACTCGGAAGACGGCTTCGCGAAATGGGTCTCGTACCGGGAACGCGAATCACCATTTGTGGCCGAGCTCCGCTCCACGACCCTGTAGCCATCAGAATACAGGACAGCACGATTACTCTGCGCAACAGTGAAGCAGATCATATTCTCGTCGATACCGAATAGTTAGCATCCCTTTCCTTACCCTGCTCTTTTCATATTATCATTTCATTATACATAGCGAACACGAACACCCATGCAAATAAAAATGGCCCTTGCGGGCAATCCAAATGCCGGAAAAACCACCCTTTTCAACCAATTAACCGGGGCCAGACAACACGTCGGTAATTATCCGGGCATCACCGTTGACCACAAAGAAGGCCACCTGCAATTCAAAAACAAGGCCGTCATAATCACCGACCTCCCAGGAACCTACTCTATGACCGCCTATTCCGCCGAAGAATTGGTGGCAAGGGATTACCTGGTTTATAACCGGCCACAGGTGGTCATCAATATCGTTGATGCCTCGAATCTTGAGCGCAATCTCTATCTCACCTGTCAGCTCCTTGAACTCGGTGCCCCCCTGGTGGTGGCCTTGAATATGATGGATGTTGCTGAGGCAAGGGGTATTGAAATCAACGCGGCAGCCTTAGAAAAACATCTCCAGGTCCCTGTCATACCGATAATCGCCCGCTCCGGATTCGGCAAGGAAGCTCTGCTCGAAGCTGCAATGCAGGTGGCCTCAGAAGGCCAAGAGTGGAATCCTTTGAATATTTCCTACGGCGACGACCTCGATTCCGCCCTCGTCGAGTTGATCGAAATAATTACCGCCAAGTCACTGATGACCGAGACCTATCATGCCCGGTATACTGCCATCAAGTACCTGGAAAATGATGAACAAATACAAGCAAAAGGAATGGAGCTCGCCCCGGAAACCGCTCAAATTCTGCAACAGCTTGTTGACAAAACCACTGAACACACCCGCCGGACTCTTGATGTGTATCCCGAGGCAATCATCGCTGATCATCGATATGGGTACATCAAATCGCTCCTTCGCCAGGGGGTAATCAGCCGAAAATTCGACGCCGACCGGCTATACACCTCCGACAAGATCGACAAGGTTCTCACCAACCGACTGGTCGGACCAGTACTGATGCTGGCGATCCTTTTTGCCCTGTACCAATTCACCTTCAGCTGGAGTGAGCTGCCCGTCACCTGGCTTGCCAATGCCTTCAGCTGGCTTGGTGATTTTGTCGACAAAAGCCTTCCGGATGGCGTCCTGAAATCCCTGATCATTTCCGGGATGATTGATGGCGTAGGTGGCGTTCTCGGATTTGTGCCATTGATCATGTTTATGTTTTTCGGCATTGCCATTCTTGAGGACTCCGGATACCTCGCCCGTGTTGCCTTTATGATGGACAGGATTTTTAGGATCTTCGGCCTGCACGGTTCCTCAGTCATGCCATTTATTGTCTCCGGTGGCATTGCCGGTGGTTGTGCGGTCCCAGGCGTCATGGCCACGCGAACACTCCGCTCGCCGAAGGAACGAATGGCCACCCTCCTCACCGTCCCCTTTATGAATTGCGGGGCAAAGCTCCCAGTGGTTGCCCTGCTGATTGGCACATTTTTCGGCGAGAACAAGGCTAATTACATGTTTTTCTTCACAATGCTTGCTTGGATTGTGGCGTTGCTGGCAGCAAAGCTGCTGCGCTCGACCGTCCTCAAGGGTACCCCAACCCCTTTTGTCATGGAGTTGCCACCCTACCGCTTTCCGACCATGCGCGGCCTGTTTATCCACACCTGGGAACGCACCTATCAGTATATCAAAAAAGCCGGCACCGTTATCCTCGGTATCTCCATTCTATTGTGGGCAATGATGACCTTTCCCAGTCTGCCCGAGGATGCAGCCAAGACCTTTGACCTGAAACGCCAGGAGATACTAACCGCCACCGAGCCGGCGATTGTTGCAGAACTGGAGAAAGATGCCGAGCCTTTATCTGAACGAGCTAAGGCTCTTCAGGAAAAACTGGCCACCATCAGTAACGAAAAAGCCGAGGCAGCCCTGCGCCACTCGGTAGCAGGAACCCTCGGTACCAGCATGGAGCCCGTGTCCAGACTAGCAGGATTTGACTGGCGCACGGACATAGCTCTCATCGGCGGCTTTGCCGCAAAGGAGGTCATTGTCTCAACGCTTGGAACGGCCTATTCCATGGGTAAGGTTGAGGTGGAAGAATCACAATCTCTTGGCGACCGCCTGAAAGATGATAGCAACTGGAACAGGGTGGTGGCGGTTGCGGCCTTGGTCTTTATAATGTTTTACTCACCCTGTTTTGTTACCTTGGTCTGTATCGCCAAGGAGGCGTCGTGGAAATGGGCCGCGTTTTCAATGACCTTCAACACGGTTTTTGCCTTCGCCATGGCGGTCGCAGTATTTCAGATCGGTATGTTTTTCAATCTCGGCTAGGAAGGCCGACAATAATTGGGGCAATTGCACGACAGAGAGATACGGTTTTATTCGTCTTATCCTATTCGATGCGAATCGCCCCGATATCATTTTCGACCGGCGGAGATTTTTTTACCTCCCGCACCGGCTCGTCAACGACAATCTCATAGTCGTCAACCGGCTCAATTGGTGACTCTCTCAGTACCGGTTTTTTGATATTTTTCCTCGAATATTGGGGCGGCTCAAGATCATCTTGTTGGCGCTTGACGACCACATATTGACGCTCGTCTTCTTCGTCGTCCTCTGCCTGACAGTCAACACCAAGTGGCTGCTTGAATATGGCGATAAGCCCATCTTGGGTCTCGAGAATCGAAACAAGCTCCCACCCCGCCTTACCGTATTCGTTCAGGGACAACTCCACTTCCGATTCATCAAGAAACGCACTGCCCAACAATCCTTCCTTCTTTAACTCGTAATGTACTGTTTTATAGCTCCACCGCATAGTTACATCCTTAAATTATACCTGCCGACTCTTTCTCGATAAGCCACTGCCTTTTTCCGCAAGGGCGTACGTTTCGTCTGAGGAGAAAAGCTGTACAACCCGGCTTTTATCATTGCTTTTCGAGTAGTTTGTCATTCTCAAAAACACCTTCAAAAATTCGTCCATCACCACGAACAAGACGACCTTGCCCATCGCGGCGGCCGAGTTTGAATGACCCTTCATACCTACTCCCATCAGTAGAGGTAAGAACACCCTGGCCATGGGGTAAATCATTATTGAACTCACCCTTATAAATGCTGCCATCGGAATAGACGAGTTCCCCCTGACCATTGAAGCTGCCATTCACATAATTGCCCTTATAGCGGCTGCCATCGGCAAAGTGGTATTCTCCGCTGCCTGAATACAGGTCATCCTTGAATTCACCGGCATAGCGGGTGCCGTCGGGGTAGGTAAAGACCCCATTACCATGTTTTTTTCCTTTAACAAACTCACCCTTATATTCCCTGCCATCCTTGTAGCGGTAAGTCCCGTAGCCATGAATCTGACCACCTTCCATCTTGCCATCATAATGGTCACCGCCGGCAAAGTCCAGCTTGCCTGACCCGTGCATCAGCCCCTTAGCAAACTGGCCGCGATACTCCCGGCCGTCCGGGAAGATTACCTGAGCTGTGCCCTCTACAAGAGCGCCGCCCTTACCCTCATAAACCAGACCGTCTTTGAGAACATAGCCTTGAGACCCTTTAGCTGCGACTGCCGGCGGAGGGGGCTCGCTTGCGCTTACCGTTGCCGGCACCTTCTCCGGTTTGGCAGCCTTGGCGGTTGCAGCTTGGGCATCAACAGGAACTGGAGGAGCAACAGGAGCAACTTGAACGACCGGAACCTTTGCCTCAGGTGCCTTTGTCACCTCGGGGGCTTTCTCATCCTTTTTCACAACCTGTTCGGCCTTTGGTGCACTCTGTTCAGTCTTTGGCGCAACCTGTTCAGCCTTTGGCAACTGAGGTTCACCATCGACAAACTTCCCGGAAAATTTCTTGCCATCGCTATAAACCAGCTTCCCCTGACCATGCATCTTATTGTCAAGGAAATCACCTTTATAGTTTGATCCATCGGCATTACGTAATTCGCCGCGACCGCTCCTTTTTCCTGCCGCGAATTCCCCCTTATATACCGTCCCGTCGGGGTACTCCTGCACCCCTTCCCCCTGGAAAAGACCGGCGCTAAAACCGCCCTGATACCGCGAGCCATCGGGATACTGGAGGGTGCCGTTACCGTTGTATTCCCCGCCTTTAAATTCGCCTTTATATATGCGGCCGTCACGGTATTTCAAGGTACCCTCACCGTGATATTTGTCATCGACAAACGACCCTTCATAACGCTCACCACTGGGCATCTCAAGGACACCCTTACCATGGCGACGGGTGCCTTTTACCTCGCCGACATAGGTCGAACCGTCGAGATATTTTTTGGTGCCCTTCTCGTCCGGCTTCCCATCATGCAACACCCCTTCATACCAGGTGCCATCGGGATAGATGAGTTTGCCACGGCCATCGATGATGTCATTACGGAAATCGCCCTGGTACTCACGGCCATCAGGGAAGAACAGAATCCCCTTACCATGAAACCGTCCGAAGCTGAAATCACCCATATACTGTGAGCCGTCGGGCCTTTCCAGGGTACCTTGACCGTGGATGACATTGTCTTGGAACTGCCCCTGATAGCGCCGTCCATCCTGACCCTTCAAGCGTCCTACGCCATGAAATTTGCCGTCACGAAATTCTCCGGTATAGTGCGTTCCATCGGGGAGAGCCAGTGTTCCCGTGCCGTTGGCAAGGCCGTTCTTAAATTCCCCTTCATAACGCCGACCATCGCCGGTCACTAAGACACCTTTGCCGGTGCGACAGTCTCCCTGCAAACACTCGCCTAGTCCCTGACCGGGCAGCAGACACACCACCAGAGACAACAAGACTCCCCGTAAATACGCTTTCTTCGTCAATGGGTTTCTCCATCTAAAATATCGAATTACACCTTCTTGCCACCATGCTCCGTGTAAATTCGCCGCACTACTCCGGCGATAATCGCCAAGCCGCGTTGTATATCGTCATCGCTTTGTGAATAGGTCACCCGGATGCATTCGTTTTTATGTTGCCAGTCTTCGGCAAGACCCGGGAAGAAATAGTGGCCCGAGACCACCAGGACCCCGGCCTTTTTGAGCAGCTGGTACAGCTCCAGGCTGGTTATCGGCAGCCCTTCAAACCACAGCCATAAAAACATCGCCCCCTCCGGCTTGTGAACGCGACAAGGGATGCCGGCGAATTGCTCACCAACCGCGGCGACCGCCTTTTCCATTTTTCCCTGGTAAAAGGGTTGGATGTACTGCCGGCACAGGTCGGTGATTTCTTGCCGGGCAATCAGATTCCGGGCGAGAACCGCACCAAAACTGGTTGGTGTCAGTGACATGATGGCGTTCATCGCCGTCAAGGCCTCGACAACCTTCTTGTGAGCCACAACAATCCCGGTTCGCAGAGAGGGCAGGCCAAGCTTCGAAAGGGACAAACACAGGATGAGATTTTCGTTCCAGACCGGTTGCGCTCCGACATACACCATGCCGGGAAAAGGCAGTCCATAGGCGCTGTCGATGATCAGAGGAATGTTTTTCTCAGCGGCCAGGGCAACAAGGCGGGCCACCTCCCCATCGGTTACCACATTGCCGGTGGGATTGGTTGGCCGGGAAATACAGATTGCCCCGATATCATTACCGATCTTTAATTTATTAAAATCAATATGATATTTAAAGAACCGCTCATCCTGCAGCTCAATTTCCGGCCGGGTCGAAACAAACATGTCTTCCGCCAGACCAAGGTCGGCATAGCCAATATACTCAGGCGCCAAAGGCAGACAAATCTTCTTCTTGCGTCCGTCGGGAAATATCCCGGCAAAAAGGTTAAAGAGCATAAAAAAGGCGGTCTGGCTGCCATTGGTCAAGCAGATATTTTCCGGCCCAACATCCCAACCATGCTCTTTTTTCAGAAGAGCCGCCAGGCCGTCGACAAAACCCTTTTCCCCCTGCGGCGGAGCATAGCCACTGATGAGTTGTTGAAAACTCTGCTGGTCCGCGCCAATTGCCAGAAGTTCCCGGCGCATTCTTTCCTGAAACTCCGGCACCTGCCCGGGATTGCCGCCGCCCATCATGATAACCGGCCTGCTGCCGGGGGCAGTTGCCTTGCCCAGGTCATCCATCAAGGAAAGGATCCCGGCATTACCGGTCATCTTATTGCCGAATTGTGTAAATTCCATAAGTTGGCCAATTATAATGGTGCCTGACGGCCGTCAGCGTGCTGCCGCGTCCGTCTGTCGAATAAAAACTGCAGCCCCCTGACCAGCAGGTAGGTAACGATCAGGGAAAAGACAATCCTCCCCCACAAAATCCCCCCAAATTTGCCGCCGATCGCCGCCATGATCAGGGTATCCTCGACCAAACCGTGACAAAGCCCCATCAGGGCCATCGAGTTGAAGACCTCTTCTCTGCCCAGTTTCCCGGTATTCGTCTCCCGGATTATCAGTGCCCCGCCATAGCCGATGCCCATGATCATACCGACAACGGTGATCGGCGCGGCCTTCCGGCTCATCCCGAAATACGGCAGAACCGGGGCCAGCATTTTCTCTAATAAATCGAGGACGCCGATCGCCCGCAACAACCGCATGCCGAGGATAATAAGAAAGATAGCGGCAACGATCAAGCCCTGGTTCTGCAGCTGATCGAGCCCCCATTGCAGAAGATCGCCGTCCTGGGCGGTAATCTTAAAAAGGAGTTTGGCCGGCTCCTGCCAGATGTCAAATGCCAAGCAGAGGCGATTCAACAGAAAACAGTAGACAACCGCGCCCAGCAGGCGAATACAGGCAATCGGCAAAAGGGCGGCCCCGGCACGTTTGCTGACACTCAATTCCACAGGCAGGGAATGGGCAATAAGCATGGCAGAGCACAGGACGGTTACCTGGGCTCCGGTGAGGGTAAGGCCCGAGACCAGAGCCGCGAACACAGCGATACCACCGTATAAACTGGTCATCATGGCCGTGGCCCACACCAGGCCGAGGGCACCGGGCAGCCCAATAAAACCCATCACTGGCTCTAAGACGATGCTGAAAAGAGAGATGAGTCCGAGTTCGTCGAGGATCTTGGTGACGATGACCACCGGCACGGTGATACGGATGAGTTCCCAGCTGGTAAGCCAGGTCTCCCGGCAGAGGGAGACGGCAAACTCCTTTGCCCTTCCCTTATTCTGTTGATACCAATCGTTCATCGTACACCACAAAGAACCAATCATCAGGACTATGCCACCCGCGAATTCCCCGAACCATCCTTCTGTCGCTTCTTGCCCGCAAACAGCTGGCAATTCATCCCCGATGATTCGAAGACCACCCGCGAGGGAATTGTCCGGCTCTTAAACCGCAAGGCCCGACAGCCGTAAGGCTTCTCCGGGTCGTGGGTAATAAAATAATGGATACAGAGCAAACAGTTCGGAAAAATTACCGCCATTGCCTAAAACCTACAAAGATCTGCCATTTCATCTTGTTTTTGCCACAAGGACATACGTTTCATTTGAGCAGGCAAGCTGCTCAACTCAGCTTTATATTCTCTTCTCGGCACCGCCGTGATCCTTCGGAAACCAGAAATGGATGAGTTTACCGGCCCCGGCGGCATCGGAGAAACCTCCTGCACCGGCATACTCCAGCGCAACAATGCCACAGGTCGGCACATTGCCGAGGGCGCGACCGGAAAGATGCTCAGCCAATTCGGTGATGGTGTTGTTATGACCAACCAGAAAAAGGACATCGGCCTGTTTGAGCAGACTTTCAATCAGCCGACAATGGTAGGAAAACGCTCCCAAATACAAACTCTCATCGTAGCGGATGGCTTCCTTGTCGTAACCGGTTCCCTCCGCCATAAGTCGAGCGGTTTTTTTCGCCCGGGTGGCCGAACTGGCAACTATCAGGTCCGGTTTGATTGCTGCGGCGGCAAGTCGTCTCGCCATTGCCGCACCATCGGTTTTGCCGCGATGATTGAGGGGCCGATGATAATCATCAAGCCCCGGATCGGACCAGCTCGACTTGGCATGGCGGATCAAATACAAGCGCTTCATTGCTGCCTCCCTTTCCCTTCGTTTTTCTGGGGAAACCGAAATTCAGGAGCGATAATCAGCGTTTATCTTTACATAATCGATGGAAAAATCGCAGGTCCATACCTCGGCGCTGGCCTTGCCGTCATGTAAATCAATGTCCACCGTGATCTGTTTTTCCTTGAGCACCCGCGTCGCCGCCGCCTCGACATCCTTGCCGAGGGCCAGACCGTTTTTAACGATGGTCACGTCGCCAAAGGCAAGATCTACCCGATCGGGAGAGAATTTTACCCCGGAGCGGCCCATGGCCGCCATAATCCTGCCCCAGTTGGCGTCTTCACCAAAAAAGGCCGTCTTCACCAAACTCGATGTGGCGACAGTTCTGGCAATCTGCTCGGCCTGATCTTCCTCTTTGGCACCGCTGACCCTGATGGTGATGGTCTTGGTAGCCCCCTCGCCGTCGCTGATGATCTGCAGGGCAAGATCCTTCAGAACATGTTCCAGACCATCCTGAAAGACCTGCCGATCGGCCTCGGAATCGCCGTCAATCCACGGATTGTCCGCCGTACCGTTGGCCATGACCAATACCATGTCATTGGTGCTGGTATCGCCGTCGACGGTGATGCGGTTAAAGGTCCGTTCGACCCCTTTTACCAGTGACTTGTGCAGTTCGGGGAAATTAATGCGGGCATCGGTCATAACAAAGGCGAGCATGGTCGCCATATTGGGCATGATCATCCCCGCCCCCTTGGCCATCCCAATGATTTTGATAGTTTTTTCACCTATAGTGACCCTTGCTTCGGCGGTTTTCATGACCGTGTCGGTGGTCATTATCGCCCGCGCAACCTTGTCAAAGGCATCGCTTGCCAGGCCCTCGACAAGACGCGGAATACCCTGCTCGAAGGCCGGTAGATTGAGGTGTTCACCAATTACTCCGGTTGACGCCAGCTGGACCATGGCCTCCGGGATACCAAGCTTGTCGGCAACCCATTGGCTGGTTGCGCGAGCGGCCTCCATGCCCTTCTCACCGGTACAGGCGTTGGCGCAACCGCTGTTGACGAGAATCGCCTGGGCCTGGCCGGTTTTCAGCCGTTCCCGGTCGAGGACAAGCGGTGCGGCCTTGACCTGGCTGGTGGTGAATACCCCGGCGGTTACACAGGGAATATCGCTATAGATAAGTCCGAGATCGAGCCTGTTGGCGTAACGAATACCAGCCTCAACGGCGGAAAATGAAAAACCTTTGATGTTCATGTGAAAAAATCCTTAGATGACAGAAATCATGGGGAAGAATGGACCCATTCTCCCACTCTAATACCTCCACCGAGCCCTTTCCCTCTTCACTTTCCAGGTCGGTACGGCAAAATACATCTACCACTTATCCGGCTGATTATGCTACTTTTAAATCAAGATGGCAATGGATCTCATTTGAGGCGGGCATGTTTTCCGCAAGGCACCAGCTCAGAGATAACCCCCGGCAGCGATGCTGCAGCCCCACTTCAACGGCCCTATATCGCACATGGCTATTCATGACTACCTTTTAAATTACTCTTTATTTTCGACGGTATTGCTCCTCGCCGATCTCATTATCCGGCTTGGACTTTCGATTCGCGTTATCATGCGCAAACGCCCGTACGGCGTGTCGTTGGCCTGGCTGGTAGTAATCCTGGTCATTCCTTTTTTGGGAGGATTCTTTTACCTGCTTCTGGGTGAAAACCGCATACCCGAAAAGCGTATCGAACGAGCCCGGGTTTCCTCGAAATATTACCAGCACTGGCTGACCACCCTGCGCAAGAGGGCGCCGGTCTCCTGGCACAATCTGAATCCGGAATGCGCCCCGCTCCACCGCCAGGTGGAAACCCTGGTCGGCTTACCGGCCATGGCCGGTAATAAATTGACGCTCATCACCAAGCCGGAGGAGATAACCCTTTCGATTATAGAGGAAATTGACAAAGCGACCTCTACCTGTCATCTGCAATTTTATATCTGGCAAGATGGCGGCATGGTAGACAGGGTGACAAAGGCCCTTATCAACGCCGCTGCTCGCGGTGTCACCTGCCGGCTGCTTCTTGATTCCATCGGCAGCAGTGATTTCTTTGGCAGTACAACAGCGAAGAGAATGCAAGAGGCCGGCATCAAGGTTCGCGAGTCCCTGCCGGCGGGCCTTATCAAAGCACTGTTTTCCCGCATCGATATCCGTAACCATAGAAAGATAGTGGTGATCGACGGCGAAGTTGCCTTTACCGGCAGCCAGAACATGGTCGATCCCGCCGTCTTCAAAAAAGACGCCGGCGTCGGCAACTGGATCGATGTCATGGTGAAGGTGGAGGGGCCTGTTGTGGAAAGCCTTGCCGGTACATTTATCAGTGACTGGTATCTTGATGCGGAGGGCAGCGACTTCGAAACCGAGTCATTGCAGAAAGATATCGAAACGGTTCGGCACAAAGGCGACATCCACCCCCTGCCGCTCATCGGCCAATGCCCGATCCAGCTTGTCCCTTCCGGCCCCGGCTTTGTCCCGGAAACCATCCACAGCCTACTCCTCACCACCATTTACGCAGCACGCCGGGAACTGATCATGACCACCCCGTATTTCATCCCCGACGAACCACTGCTCATTGCCTTGAAAGCGGCAGCCCAGCGTGGGGTGGCAGTTACCATCATTGTACCACACAATAACGACTCACGGCTGGTCCATTACGCAAGCCAGGCCCGTTTTGAAGAACTTGCCGATTCCGGGGTAAAAATCCAACTTTTCCATGGCGGTCTTCTCCATTCGAAGACCATCACCGTCGATCGGAATTTTTCGCTGTTCGGATCAGTCAATCTGGATATGCGCAGCTTCTGGTTGAATTTTGAAGCCACCCTTTTTATCTATTGCGAGGAGTTTTCCCTGCGCCTTTTTGCCGTCCAGCAGGAGTATCTTCAGCAATCCACGGCACTTGATCTACAAACTTTCTCTCGCCGCGGTCATCTCACCAAATTCAAGGAAAACACATGTCTTCTCGTCTCACCTCTCCTCTAATGCCAACCCGGATCTTACTGCTTGCCGACATCCACGGCAATTATCCGGCACTCACGGCCATAGACCGCGAGTTGGACGCGGCGTCGTTCGACTACATCATCAACTGCGGCGACTCCCTCGTCTATGCCCCCTTCCCCAATGAAACCCTGCGCTGGTTGAGCCTCCACCGGGCCGTGTCCATCCTCGGCAACACCGACCAAAAGGTCATCGGTATCCTCAAAGGCAAGACCTTTGGCAAACCGAGAAAGGCCGAAAAACGCATCATGTACACCTCCACTGCCGAGGCCCTCGATGCCCCAGGACGCCGTGATCTTCTCTCCTTCCCGGCCTTTAAGGTCCTTGACCTGCGCCATCCGGCATCAAAAAATTATCGAAACAGTAGGTTGAGGCTGGGCATCTTCCACGGTAGCCCAGCCGACCCGGACGAATTCCTCTTTGCCGACACCCCGGACAGCCGTTTTCTCGAACTGACCGAGATCACCGACTGTCAGATTGTCGTCACGGGGCACTCGCATACCCCATATTACAAGGTTATCGCCGGCACCCATTTTATTAACCCGGGATCAGCGGGAAGGATGTTCGACGGCAATCCACAGGCCAGCTGCGCTGTCATGGAGATAACCGAGGACAACATCAAGGTCCGCCACCTGCGTGTGAGCTACGACATTGATGCCGTTGTCACCGCTCTCGGTAGACACCAGCTGCCGGAGATATACGCCACAATGTTTCTACAAGGCCGGAAACTCAACTGAGATGCGGATTATCGCAAGGCCACACTACCCTGTCTGCCCCCCCTCTTACCTTGCAATGTTTTGACAACATCTCGGCATGTATGCTATGAAAACAAACACATCTTCTGGAGATAGATACCTTAGAATCTCGTCAACCTCTGCGACCAAGGATAATCGGCATGGCAAAAAAGAAGTCTGATAATAAAGGGAAAAATGGCATTGAGAATTTCAGGCTGGCGGAGGGTACTGCTGCCGACAACATCCTCACCAAAAACAGCGATGAGACGACGGCAATCAATATCAAGAACTCCCAGCTGAAGTATGAGTTAGAGCTGAAAAAACTGCAGATAGAGCTGATGAAACTGCAGAACTCCATGCGGGCCAACGGCCAGCGGGTTCTGGCAATTTTTGAGGGACGGGATGCTGCCGGCAAGGGCGGAACGATTAAACGGATAACCGCCAACCTCAATCCGCGGAGCGCCCGGGTCGTCGCCCTGATGAAGCCCAACGAAACGGAGATGACCCAGTGGTATTTCCAACGCTACGTCGCCCACCTCCCCTCAGCCGCCGAACTGGTCATCTTCGACCGGAGCTGGTACAACAGGGCGATGGTTGAGCCAATCATGGGTTTCTGCACCGATGAGCAAAACAAGCGCTTCTTAAAAGACGTGCCGATGTTTGAAGAGATGCTGGTCAAAGACGGCATCAAGCTGTTTAAATTCTATTTCTCGGTCTCCAAAGAGGTGCAGAAGGCACGTTTTGACTCCCGCAAGGAAGACCCGCTGAAACAATACAAGCTGTCGCCGGTCGACAATCTAGCACAGCAATACTGGGATCTGTACTCAGTGCGCAAATTCCAGATGCTCTCCGAAACCAATCGGACCATCGCCCCCTGGACAATTGTCCGTTCCGATGACAAGAAAAAGGCCCGCCTCAACTGCATGAAGTTCATCCTCAGCCGCCTCGAATATGAGGATAAGCTGCCGGCCAAGGATCTGGAGGTCGACCCGACCATCGTTATCTCCGGCATTGACGAACTGAAGCATATGGAAGACAACCTGATGCAGCCCCATCAGCTGCGCGGCTAAGCTCAGCCCTTTTCCCTTGCGGACGATGCTCCGGATTTTTCTCCCATAAAATGTAAAAAGGGGACGGCACCCGAAGTCCGGGCCGTCCCCCCCCATTTCTTGTAACTGCGCTGGTTTTTGTTACGCTTCCTGACCGCAGCACCTTTTGTATTTTTTCCCGGAGCCGCAGGGGCAGAGGGCATTCCTGCCGGTCTTATCGCTGTCGCGCCGCACCGGTTTGGGGGGCTGGGGCGCCTCTCCCGCCGCTCCTCTGTTGAGGCGAAGCTGCTCCTGCTCCTGCTTTCTCCGCCGCTCTTCCTCCATGCGCTCGACATCGTCTTCCCGGACGACGCGAACCCGCATTAAGTTGGAAATGGTCTGGGCCTTCACCGTCTCGACCATACTTTGGAACAGCTGAAAGCCCTCACGTTTATATTCATTGAGGGGATTCTTCTGGCCATACCCGCGCAAGCCAATGCCCTCCTTCAAATGGTCCATGGCCAGGAGATGGTCTTTCCAATGGCCGTCGACGACCTGGAGAAGAATCAGTTTTTCAATCTGCCGCTGGGTTTCCGCGCCATTGGTGATATCCTGGTTGGCGTAGGCCTGGCGAACGAACTCCAGGGTCTTTTCCCGGAAGGAATCGCGAGTCAAACCCGCCAATTCCTCTTCCGGCCACTCCGGGACATGAAAGAACACCTCACCCATCCGCACCTTAAACTCAGGCCACTGCCATTCCTGCGAGTCCTGTCGTTCCTGACAAAACTCATCGACCACCCCGTCAACCAGATCCTCGATCATGTCCTGAACAACCTGGACAACATCTTCACCGACGAGAACATCACGCCGTTGCCGGTAAATGATCTCCCGTTGCTGGTTCATTACATCATCGTACTCCAGCAGATGCTTACGGATATCGAAGTTATGTCCTTCCACTTTGCGCTGGGCATTCTCGATGGCCCGGGAAATCATACCGTGCTCAATCGGTTCGTCTTCCTCCATCCCGAGCTTATTCATGATTCCACTGATCCGGTCGGAGCCGAAGATGCGCAGCAGGTCGTCTTCGAGAGAAAGATAAAATCTTGACGACCCGGGATCGCCCTGACGGCCGGCCCGGCCCCGCAGCTGATTGTCAATACGCCGCGATTCGTGGCGGGAGGTGCCAAGGATATGCAGGCCGCCGACTTCAACCACCCCGGGGCCAAGCTTGATATCGGTTCCCCGTCCGGCCATATTGGTGGCGATGGTTACCTTGCCGAGCTGTCCGGCGCCGGCAATGATCTCCGCCTCGCGCTCATGGTGTTTGGCGTTGAGAACTTCATGCTCGATCTTGATTTTCTTCAGCATGCCCGAGATCTTTTCACTGACGTCGATGGAAATTGTGCCAACCAGGACCGGTTGCCCTGAATTGTGTAACTCACCGATTTCTTTAATGATCGCCCGATATTTGGCGGCCTCGTTTTTGTAGATGACGTCGGCATAATCGATGCGGATCATCGGCTGGTTGGTCGGCATGACCACGACATCGAGGTTATAGATCTTCTTGAATTCGGCGGCTTCGGTATCGGCGGTACCGGTCATTCCCGCCAGTTTTTTATACATCCGGAAATAATTCTGGAAGGTGATGGAGGCAAGAGTTTGGTTTTCCTGCTCAATCTTCACGCGCTCCTTGGCCTCCAGGGCCTGATGCAAGCCGTCACTATAGCGCCGCCCTTCCATGGTCCGGCCGGTGAATTCGTCGACGATAATGACCTGGTTGTCGCGGACGATATAATCGACATCCTTTTTAAAGAGGATATGGGCCTTGAGAGATTGGTTGAGGTGGTGAAGTTTTTCAATATTTATCGGATCATAAAGATTGTCGACCTCAAGCAATTCTTCGCCGAGGGCAATGCCTTCTTCAGTCAGAGAAACCTGTTTGGCCTTCTCGTCGACGGTATAGTGTTCGTCCTTTTTGAATTTGGGAATGATCCTGTCGACGTTTTTATACAGGTCGGTCGACAATTCCGCCGGTCCGGAAATGATCAGCGGCGTCCGCGCCTCATCGATCAGAATGGAGTCAACCTCGTCGACGATGGCATAGTTAAAGCCGCGCTGACAGTAGTCGCTCAATTCGAACTTCATATTGTCGCGGAGATAGTCGAAGCCGAACTCGTTATTGGTACCGTAGGTGATATCGGCGGCGTAGGCGGCTCGTCTTTCGACATCATTGAGGCCGTGAACGATCTTGCCGCAGCTCATCCCGAGAAACTGATAGATCTGCCCCATCCATTGGCTGTCACGGGCCGCCAGATAATCGTTGACGGTTACCACGTGTACGCCTTTGCCGCTGAGGGCGTTGAGATAGACGGCGAGGGTCGATGTCAGGGTTTTTCCCTCACCGGTGCGCATTTCCGATATCTTGCCCTGATGGAGAACAATTCCACCAACCAGCTGAACATCATAATGACGCTCACCGAGTACCCGTTTGCCCGCCTCACGAACAACGGCGAAGGCCTCCGGCAGTAGATCCTCAAGAGACTCACCTTGCTCCAGCCGTTCTTTAAACAGTGCCGTCTTGGCCGCCAAGGCCGCATCGTCCAAGGCCTGGACTTCTTCTTCCAAACCATTTATCCGGGCGACGATAGGTCTGAGTGACTTGAGGTACCTGTCGTTACTGCTGCCAAAAACCTTCGTGAGTAATTTTCCGATCATAGTATCCAGCCGTATAGTGTGATATGTGAACCGTTTGCAAAAACGCAGTTGATGCAGCAAATTCTATCGAAAGGACTGGCCGCAGGGCTCAGTAATTTACCACCCGAAGATGGCTCCTCTTTTTCGTCATTTTTTATCCGCCTTGGTTGCAACACGCTCTCCAACCTTGGCTTTATCGTCGGTAATCAGGGCCTTGTTTTCGTAGGCCGACGGCACAAGAAGCGATTGCCCCGCCCAAACTCCCAGCAAAAACATCCACAGAAAAAGACAAAAAACCACCACCGCGATACCAAGAATGGACCTCCTGGCAAGCTCAAATCTGACCATTTTTACCTGGCTTTTCTTTGCCGTGCCCATCCTTCACTAGCACCTCTACATCTTTTCCGGGGTGGACAAGCCGACCATGCCGAGGCCATTCTTCAAGACTGCCTGTAGAGCAAGTACCAGACACAGCCTGGCCCGACTGAGGGGCAGGTCGTCGGTAATGACCTTGTGTTTGTTATAGTAGCTGTGTATCTGTCCGGCAAGCTCCATGAGATAAAAGATGACCTTATGGGGCGCCAGTTCCAAGGCACTGCCTTCAATGGTTGCCGGAAAAGTCGACAGGGTCTTGAGCAGCTTCAACTCTTCCGGCTCTACCAGCAGCGTCGTATCGGTCTTCGTCGGATCGATCTCGGTAAAGCCTCGTTCCGCCGCCTGACGGAGGATGGAACATAACCGGGCATAACCGTACTGGACATAGTAGACCGGATTTTCCTGACTTTCCTTGGTGGCCAGGGCAAGATCGAATTCGAGCTGGCTATCGGCCTTGCGCATCATGAAGAAGAACCGTACCGGATCGACGCCGACCTCGTCGATCAGTTCATCGACGGTGACAAAGTTCGCCTTCCTGGTCGACATCTTTACCGTCTTGCCGTCCCGGGTCAGGGTGACGAACTGGTGCAGGACAACGGTCACTTTGTCCGGATCGTAGCCCAAGGCGCTTACCCCGGCAAGGACATCCGGCACTGTGGCAATATGATCGGAGCCGAAAACATCAACCAACCAATCAAAATTACGACGAAATTTTTCTCGATGGTAGGCAATATCCGGCAGACGATAGGTTGGCTCGCCGCTGCTCTTGATGATCACCCTGTCCTGTTCGTGGCCGAAAGCGGTAGTCTTAAACCATACCGCATTGTCCTTTTCGTAGACGTAGCCTTTTTCCCGCAACAGGGCGACGACGTCGTCGATATGGCCATCCTCGTATAGGGAATGCTCATTGAAATAGTTGTCGAAGGTAATCCCCAACCGCTCCAGGGTCCCGGAGATATCCTTGAAAATGTACTTCTCCGCCTGTTCCTTGAAGGGGGTGACATCTTCATGGTATTTCAGAGAATCGCCGCGCTCATCGACCAGCGACTGGGCGATATCGATAATATATTGTCCCTGGTAGCCGTCTTCGGGGAATTCAGCCTTTTCACCGAGCAGTTCCAGGTATCTGGCACGGGTCGATTCACCGAGGACCCGCATCTGCCGACCGGCATCATTGTAATAATACTCGCGAAAGACATCATGGCCGGTAACATCGAGCAGCCTGGCAATGGAATCGCCGAGGATCGCCTGGCGGCCGTGACCAACGCTCAGTGGCCCGGTGGGGTTGGCGCTGACGAATTCGACCATCACCTTGCGCTTGCCGCCGATCGTGCTCCTGCCAAAATTTTCTCCCGCCGCGACAATAGTCGGGATGAGCTTACGCCATACATCGTGATTGATGGAGATATTGATAAAGCCCGGACCAGCAATATCCAGACGGGCGATAAGTTCGCTTTGCCCCGCCAGTTTTTCAACGATGATTTTGGCGAGTTCGCGGGGATTCTTCTTCTCGGCGCCGGCGACAACCAGGGCCATATTGGTGGAGAAATCGCCCATACCATCATGCTTGGGCAGCTCAACGGTGAACTTGCCGGCAGCGGTGCTCGTCCACAAGCCTTCGGCCACGCCCTGGTCGAAACAGCCATCAAGGGCACTTTTTAATCGTGCACGGATCATTGTCTTTACTCGATATATTCTCGTTGATTATTATTGCCGAGCGAACAAAGCACCTCATAGCTGATGCTCCCCATCCATTCGGCCAGATCCTCAGCGGTGATTTGCTCACCGCCCTGACAACCCATTAATACCGCTTCGTCTCCGGCACGGACACCTTCTATGCCGGTGACATCAACCATGCACATATTCATGCAGACCCTGCCGCAGACCGGCACCCTTTGGCCGCCAATCAGCACATGGCCGCGATTGGAGAACAGCCGCGAATACCCGTCCTCATAGCCGACCGGTAAAACCGCCAGGGTCGTTGGCCGCTCGGTATGGTAGGTGTGTCCATAACTGACCCCAGTACCGGCGGGGATGGTCTTCACCTGCATGACTCGGGTTGTAAAAGACATCGCCGGGAGTATTCCCAAGGTATCGTCGTGGTCATCAGCCAAGCGACCCGCCGGATGATAGCCGTACAGGGAAATACCACTACGCACCATCTCACAATAGCTGGCGGGGAAGTTAAGCACTGCCCCGGAATTTGCAATATGCCTGATCCCGGCGAAGCTGCTTTTTGCTTCCCGGCATACCTCGGCAAAGGTCGCATAACCTCGTGCCGTGCTTGCAGCTCCGGGCACGTCCGCCTCCGGAAAGTGGCTCATGATCCCGGTGGGCCTGATTCCCTGCAAAGACGCTATCCCGGCGAGAAAGGCCGGAACCTCATCAGGCAGCAGGCCTAAGCGGCTCATTCCGGTATCAACCTTGATATGCACGCCGATCTCCCGCCCCAGAGCCTGCGCCGCGCTTGAGAGGATGGCGGCAGTTTCATGACTGTAGATAACCGGCACCAGATCATAACGAAAAAGCAGTTCCGCATCCTCGGGCAAGAACCCGAGGGTGACATATATCGCCCCGCCAACCCCCGCCTCCCGGAGGACAACGGCTTCACGCAGCTCAGCCACACCGAAATTCTCGCATCCCGCATCTGCAAAAACTTCGGCGGCAGCTACCATACCGTGACCGTAGGCATCCGCCTTGACCATCGCCATGACCGACACTTCCGCCCCGGCTGCCTTACTGATCACCTGATAGTTATGGCGGAGGGCACGCCTGCTTACCTGAATACAGTTAAAACTCCGTACATTCATATTGGTGCTTGATTGTCGCCGGCGATTATTGTTTGAGCCATTCCCGCCAGGCGAGCCTGCTGGAAAACAGCAACGCCCAACCGATGGTAAGGTAGCAAAAGCAGAGGAACTGAACAGGAATGGAGGAGTCCCGCAAAATAACACCCAAACTCATCATGCACAACACCAATAACCAGGTCCTGATCGAGTAAACCGCACCGAGACAGGTACCGTCGGCCTTTTTGAGAATACGATCAATGCCGCGTCGCGCCGATTTATCGAGGATGTAAAAAGATTTTACGCTGCCGGCAAAAATCCCGGCAAAAACGATGAGGGGCTGACGGTCGGCGAGATACATCCAGCGGTAGCCGCCCTTTACCAGCAGAAACAGACCAATTATCGTCCACAAACAGGCCGAGGAGAGCAGCAGGGTATTTCTTCGCACCGCCGGCTTAAACCGAGCTATCCCTTTCATCATCTCACCTCTTCGCGGATCCGCGCTCCGAAGGTACGCCAACGCGCCCCCAACCCACGATGTCCATTGAGGAAACTTGTAAAAAAATCGTCGTGCAGATGCTCAAAACACTTTTTACAAGTGATTGAAAAAGAAGAAGCCCATCCCCTGTGCAGGAGATGGGCTCGCATTCTCGAAAAAGTGCAGCGTAATTAGATTTCGTTTACGGTGATGGCACCTTCGGGGCAAACTTCAACGCAGGTCTCACAACCGAGGCACTCATCGGCCTCTGCAGGCTCGGCTTTGCCGTCTTGCATCTCAAAAACCTGAGCAGGGCACGCTGCAACACATTCCTCGTCACCGCTGCACTTGTCTTTATCAACTATTACTTCAAACATAATTCACCTCCAAAAGTGAGATTCAAAAATAAGTATTCATGATACTTAATCATCAGTCCGAAACTGTCCCGAACCCGTTAATATGTGATCTATGCTGTAATTCACGGCCAGATTTTTGTCAAGCAAAAACGGCGCCCGACCGGAAAGCAATTGTGCCCGGCAGCAATAGTTTATGTGTAATAATTTCATTATCTTAATCGACAAGCAATAATTACCTACAAGAAAGGATCTGACACATATGTCTTGACCGGTCAGCATTATTTTCGCTATAGTGGGGTCACTTTTACCAAAAACTCGAGACATTCACCTCCAACCGGTGCAAAACGGCCGGATTCAGTACTTCAACAAATTTCACCCGTGAAGAATTCCCCCCACATGAAAGAGAAAAAGAGTAAAAAAGTCATCCAAGTAGAAAAACGCGAACGAGCCATGATTGAAGGAATCTTAGAAGGCAGCCCGGATGGTATCGGTGTCGTCGTGGTGCGGCTGGAATGTGGTTGCCGCAAGATGGCTGCCATAAGCAAGGACGGTGAACCGGCCTCGAAAATCATCATGTACCGGGATATGGCCAACTCCATCTGCGATAAGTGCAAGGAAGACAACGGTGATTTCATGCGGGTCAGCGAATCCTTCATTCATTGGGTAGAACCGGCCCCAAGCGCAGAAGACCAACAAAAAATAAGCCTGAAGGTACTCGGGTCCAATACCGCCAATTAAGACTAGGAGGGCAATATCAGGCCCTCCACCATCCGGTCCTTTTTCGTTATTCGACACCGCTCCACAAATTTCTCCGCCCATTGCGATGTACCATCGGCATGGACATGGGTATATAAAGCCAGGACATTTTTATACACCAGGCCGTCACGACCATTCATAAAGCCAGTTCCTCTAACCATCTGCAGGGCCAGCTGATCGTCCGTTCCCTGCCAGTCGATAATTTTCGAATAGCGAAACTCATGCCCCTTCACCTCCTCGCCAAGGTTGTAAAAGCTGTTTTCTCTGTCGACCAGAAAGGTTGAATAGCCATGAGCCTGCGGTTTTTTGGCCATGCCGAAACGCACCGGAAAGACACCCGCCAGGGGGAATTCCTCCCCGCCCATGACTATCGAGGTGCCAAGGTAGATAAGCCCGCCACACTCGGCATAAACCGGCAGACCATGGTCGGCGGCCGCCTTCACCGACTGGCGGAACGCGGTGTTGGCCGCCAGTTGCCGGGCCCCGGTTTCCGGAAAGCCACCGCCGATATAGAGACCGTCAATGTCCGGCAAGGCCGCGTCCTGCATGGCATTGATATACACGAGGGAGGCCCCCTGCCGCTCCAGGGCCTCAAGGTTTTCCGAATAGTAGAACTGGAAGGCCGCATCCTGCAGCACACCGATTTTCACGGAAGGTTGCCCAACAACCTGTCCCTCGCCATCGGCTTGTGATGAGCCGGCTAAGGGTACCATCAGCGCCTCCAACTTATCGAGGTCAATACTGCCCTCGACCAAATCAGCGAGATACGCAAGGGCTTCATCGCTGTCGCCATACTCCTGATGGGGAATCATCCCCAGGTGACGCATCGGAAAGATATCCCTTTTCAACCGCGGCACCGCACCAAGAACTGGAATTCCGGTATATTTTTCAACCGCCTCGGTAATCAGCAGGCGCTGCCGCTCGGTGGCAATGCGGTTCAAAACAACCCCCCTGATGTCCAGCTCTTCATCGAATTTCTGGCATCCCAGCACCAGAGCGGCTATCGTCCGGGTAGTCTTGGTACAATCGACCACCAGGACAACCGGCAGGCCGAGGGCAAGCGCCAGATCAGCTGTAGAATAGCCGCCATCGACATTGACCCCGTCAAACAAACCTCTATTGCCTTCGACAATAACCACATCGGCCGCAACTGACCTTCGTGCAAAGGAATCGACAATTGCCTCCGGCGTCATCAGATACGGGTCAAGATTGTAACACTTCCGTCCTGCCGCCAGCTGCAGCCAGCCGGCATCGATATAATCAGGACCCTTCTTAAAAGGAACCACTGTTTTGCCTCTGCGGGCTAGGGCCGCGACGATCCCCACGGCAACCACACTTTTGCCCGACCCCCCGGAAAGCCCGGCTATGACTATTCCCTTTCTTTGCATGTCCAACTGATTCCTTTTCGCAGCATCACTGATAAAGCCGGGAGTATCCATCCCGGGCTACCTAGGCCTCGATTTTGTTAATGTTCCGCCTTATTATAAAGAGCCCATGCCTCGGCGTAAAGCCCGTTCAAACGCTGCTCAAGGAGCAGCCGATATTCCTCGATGCCTTCCGCCTTCAGTTCTGAAGGGACAAAGATCGGTTCACCATAATAGAAATCAACGCGGGAAAACGGCTTGGGGATAACTGTCCGGTCCCAGGAACGGACAGTGAAATACCGATTAGCCGACCACAGCATCGGCAGGATTGGTGACCCAGTCCGGGAAGCAAGAAGAATCGCCCCCGGCTGGGCTATCCGCGGTGGTCCCTGGGAGCCATCGGCAACCAGGGCGCAATTGCTGCCGCCGCGAATCGCCCGAAACAGCACCTTCAGGCCTTCAACACCTTTGTTGTTTCGCGATCCGCGCGCCGCCGTAAAACCAAACTGCTGGGCTAGCCGGGCGATATACTCCCCATCCCTGCTGGCGCTGACCATGGCGGTAACCGGGTAGCCGCGGATGAAGTAAAAAAAATAAATGATTGAATAATGCCAGAACGAGGCCACCACCGGTTGCCCGGTCGTCTTCGGATCGAGGAAAAAATGCACATTATGCAGGCGCACCCGGCAGGTGCAAAACCAAAGCCGGATAAGCAAGGCAAGCGTTACCGGCACTATCCGCAACAGAATACTATTCAACACCCCTTCAGTCATCCGAGTTCAATCTCCATTCGTCGCAACTTTTTAATGCGATCGCGCAGTTCCGCCGCCCGCTCAAAGGCGAGTTCCTTTGCCGCGGCGCGCATCTCCGTCTCCAGTTTACCAATCTCTTTTTCCAGGTCTTTTATCGACGAAAAGTACGGCACCTCCTCGGCGGTGGCCAGCAGATTCTGCTGATACTCCTCGACAATATACCCGGAATTCTTCAGGTGTTGCTGCATCGAATCCTTGATCGAGGAAATGATGGTCTGCGGCTCGATGCCGTTCCGGCGGTTGTAGTCTTCCTGGATTCGCCGTCGCCGCTCGGTTTCGTCAATGGTGTAGCGCATCGAACCGGTGATGGTATCGGCATACATGATCACCATTCCCTCGGAGTTACGGGCGGCTCGGCCACAGGTCTGGATCAGCGAGCGCTCGGAACGGAGAAAACCTTCCTTGTCGGCGTCGAGAATAGCGACCAGCGACACCTCCGGGATGTCCAGACCTTCCCGCAACAGGTTGATGCCAATCAGGACATCGTATTCTTTATTGCGCAGATCGCGGATCAACTCAATCCGTTCCAAGGTTTTGATATCCGAGTGGAGGTAGCGGACCCGTATGCCGAGTTTTTCATAATAGTCGGTGAGGTCCTCGGCCATCCGTTTGGTCAACGTCGTCACCAGCACCGCCTCGCCCCGGTCGGCACGGATGCGAATTTCCTCAAGAAGATCATCTACCTGACTGACCGCCGGACGAACCTCGATGCGCGGATCAAGAAGGCCGGTGGGGCGAATCACCTGCTCGATTACCCTGCCCTCCGCATGTTCCAGTTCATAGCTACCTGGTGTTGCGGAAATATAGACGACCTGGTTGATGCGCTTGACAAATTCGTCAAAGCGCAGGGGCCGGTTGTCGAGGGCCGAGGGAAGCCGAAAGCCATAATCAACGAGGGTTTGCTTGCGGGAGCGATCGCCGTTGTACATGCCGTTCAACTGGCCGATGGCAATATGGCTTTCATCGATAAACAGCAGATAATCCTCCGGAAAATAATCGAGAAGGTTGGGTGGTGGCGCCCCCGGTTGCTTGCCGGTGAGATGCCGGCTGTAATTTTCGATGCCGGTGCAATAGCCCAGTTCGTGGATCATCTCCAGGTCGAACATGGTGCGCTGCTCCAGGCGCTGCGCCTCCACCAGGCGGTTGTCCCGGTGGAACTCCTCCAATCGCAGGCGAAGTTCGTCCTTTATCGTCGCCTCGGCCTGTTGTAACCGGTCCTTGGAGGTGACGAAGTGGCTGCCCGGAAAAACGGAATATTCCTGCAGGCGCTCCAGCACCACCCCGCGCAGGGGATCGATTATCGCCAGTGACTCAACGGTATCACCAAAAAAATCGACCCGAATCGCCCGTTCTTCCTCGTGCACCGGGAAGATATCGAGGACATCGCCACGCACCCGGAAGGTCCCGCGGTGGAAGGACATGTCGTTGCGTTCATACTGCATGAAGACCAGGCGACGCTGCACCTCCTCGATCGGATAGTCTTCGCCCACCCGCAGGAACAGGTGCATATTTTTATATTCATCCGGCGAGCCGAGGCCATAGATACAGGACACCGAGGCAACGATCAGCACATCCTGACGGGTCAGAAGGGAGCGGGTGGCCGAATGGCGCATCTTATCGATGGCTTCATTGATCGACGAATCCTTTTCAATATAGCTGTCGGATTGCGGGATGTACGCCTCCGGCTGATAATAGTCGTAATACGAAACGAAATATTCCACCGCATTGTGCGGAAAAAGCTCCTTAAATTCACTGAACAGCTGCGCGGCCAGGGTCTTATTGGGGGCAATGACCAGGGAGGGCCGCTGCACCTCGGCGATGACATTGGCAATGGTAAAGGTCTTGCCGGAACCGGTGACGCCAAGCAGCACCTGTTCGCGAATTCCGGCTCGCAGACCGTCGGCGAGTTGGGCGATGGCCTCGGGCTGATCGCCGGCGGGCTTAAACTGGGTTGTCAGCTGAAAAGGAATGTGCATGGAAATCTCAATCTTTAATTCAATCCGTTTTTACAACGCCGCCCATACTAACAAAAGGGTAAGGGTAAATCTACCTTTCGCGCCTGGCAAGAGAAGGACAAGAACAACAAGCGCTGCCGGATGGCAATGCAAATGGGTAAATGCCTACAGACCTCCCATCTCCCAGGTTATACAGTCTTCAGGACAATTTTTGATGGCCTCATTGACCAGATCCTCAGGGTACTCGGCGCATTCGAGCACCTCCATCATGCCGGTGGAAGGATTGTAGGAGAATATACCCGGGGCGATTTCGATGCAACCTTTGCATTCGGTACATCTGCCAAGATCTATTGATGGAAATTTTTTCATTGGTTTCTTGTTCCCTTCAAAAGGGAGGTCCCTGGTCGAAGGACTTCCCGATAGTTTTTTCCCATAGTTTTTTCGACTAGCTTTTCGAGATAACTCTACTATAGTAATTATTCCTAGTAATCAATACTCAGTGATCCTAATAATACCAACAATACGGAGATGTAATGAGCACTACTGAACTTGCCAAAGGGATTTATTCGGTTGGGGCCGTCGACTGGGACGTCCGCGACTTTCACGGCTACTCCACCTATCGGGGAACTACCTACAATGCCTTTCTGATCATTGATGACAAGGTCACCCTCTTCGATACCGTCAAGAGATCCCACACCGCGGAGTTGCTGCAGAATATCAAGAAGATAATTGATCCGGAAAAAATCGACTATATCGTTGTCAACCACGTTGAGATGGACCACTCCGGAAGCCTGCCGGCAATGATGGAGCTGATCAAACCGGAGAAGCTGATCTGTTCGCCAATGGGTCAGAAGGCCATTGTCGACCATTTCCACCGGGAAGACTGGCCTTTCGAGGTCGTCAAATCAGGCGATGAGATCAGCATCGGCAAACGGACCATCCACTTTATTGAAACAAGAATGCTGCACTGGCCCGATTCGATGTTCAGTTTCATAAAAGAGGACGGCATTCTCTTTTCCAGCGATGCCTTCGGCCAGCATTATGCCACCAGCGAACGTTTCGACGACGAGGTGAATATGGCCGAGGTCATGCACGAATGCGCCAAGTATTACGCCAACATCCTCTACCTCTATTCGCCGCTTATCAAGAAATTGCTGGCCGCGGTGGCCGCCATGAACCTCGACATCAAAATGATTGCCCCTGACCACGGCATTGTCTGGCGGACACATATGGGTAAAATCCTGGAAGCCTACGATCGTTGGAGTAATAACAAGGTCAACAAAAAGGTTCTGGTGATCTATGATTCCATGTGGCATTCGACCGAGCACATGGCCCATGCCATTGAATCGGGGCTCAGGGACACCGGGGTCAGCACCAAATTGATCAACCTCAAATACCATCACCGCAGCGATGTCATGACCGAGGTGCTTGATGCCAAAGCCATAGTCCTCGGTTCGGCAACCCTCAACAACGGCATGTTGCCGCGCATGGCCGATTTTCTCATGTATATGCGCGGCCTGAAGCCAGCCAACAAGTTCGGTGCATCCTTTGGTTCCTTTGGCTGGAGCGGTGAGGCGCCAGGCCTGATGAAGACCGCTCTGGAGGAGATGCGCGTTGAGGTTATTGAAGAAAGCCTGCGGATGAAGTATGTCCCGGACGAGCAGAAACTTGCGGAATGTGTCGAGTTTGGCCAAAGAATCGGCAAACGGGTCATTGACAGTCTGGCAGAATAAAGGGAGAAGGAAACACATGAAGAGGATGTCTCAGCACAAGATTCTCGTATCCGGAGATTCCTATGAACACTGCTGCGACCACCTTCATAAGTTTTTTGACCTCACCTCTCTGGTCATCTACGACTGCATCGAGGCCCGGAAAGAGCACTCCTTTCCAGGCCTCGACAATGCATTTTTCAGCGAAATTGCCGCAGCGGAAGAACGCAACCGCAGGATGGTTGATAGTTTGATTGCCGATCTTCAAAAGGCTGGCATCGAAACATCTGCCAATCTTCGGGACATTCCCCAAGGCTATGTTAGCAAGACCCTGCACATTCTCGCCCATCTCCTTGACGGCTTCATCGGCATCGACTCCTACTTCTATAATATGCTCGACGACAGCCACTGGCTGCCGGCCAAGACCCGAACGGCCATCCAGGAAAATCCCGGCCATTACTGGCTAATTCATATCGACTGCTATTCAGCCTCCCCGGAAGAAGCCGGCCTGCTACGCCTTTAATGCTATTGGCGAATGTATCTTGTGACGGCAACAGCGATGCGAATATGGTAACGATTTACCAGAATTATCAAGACGAACCAGCAGATGTCTTCCTTCCCTTACCGGAGGAACTGGCCTGCGACTTTTATGCCCTTGAGATGGAGAATTTCTCGGAGGACTGCGACTTCTTCGAGCAGGTTATCCCTAAAAGCGGTGTAATTCTCGAAATGGGCTGCGGCACCGGCCGAGTCGCCCGCCATCTGGCACACAAAAACCGGCCGGTTACCGGGATTGATATTTCCCTGCCCATGCTGCGGCTTGCTGTGCAACACCGGCACCCCCATTGCTCATTTCTGTGTATGGACATGCTGGCGCCGGCCTTCCGGAAATTCTTCGATACCATCCTCATCCCCTACAACACCCTGAACCTGTTCACAAATCCAGCCAACATTCGGCGCTGTCTGCTCGGCTGCCGGGCCAACCTGCAGAGAAAAGGCAGGCTTGTCATTCAACTTTACATTCCCACCACGGATTTTCGGGAAAACCACCGAACAACCTTCCAGTTTCAGATGTTCAACCGTCCGGGTGGTGGCCGCCTCATAAAAGAGATTCTCACACGTTACCAGCCGGAATCACAAACGGTACAGCTGGAGGACCGCTTTCGGGTTCGCCCTATGCAGCAGGGAATTGCCAATGAGGACTACCAGGTGTTTTCTTCCATTGCCGGCTTTTCCCTTGGTGAGTGGATGGCCTTTTTTGCCGCGGCCGGTTTCACTGCGGAGCACATTTATGGAAATTACTCCTGCGGCTCATATGATCCGACGGGGTCATCCTGTTGCCTTCTTGTTCTCAAACGCCAATACATTTGAAAATAAATTTCCTTCTTGACCTACATCAAAGATACTGAGACAATTAGCAGGTAATCTCCCATCATAATGATTGAGAGATGAGCGCAATTTGCTTGTCCCAATCGCCGCTCCACCCAAGTTAAAGCCTATTACCAACGTATTCACTCAACGAATACCAACCCTTGCCACAGGAGAAAACAATGTTTTGTAATCAATGCGAACAAACTGCTCAGGGAATTGCCTGTACCAAAATCGGCGTGTGTGGAAAAACTGACGAAACCGCCGCACTGCAGGATTTACTCACCTTTGCTGTCCAGGGCCTGTCTCTGGTTGCCGAGGAAGGCCGGAAAAAGGGCGTGATCGATGCTGCGGTCAATCGTTTTACCGCCGAGGCAGTCTTTGCCTGTCTTACCAATGTTGACTTTGACCCTCTTCGTTTCCAAGCCTGGCTCACCAAGACCGTTGAGCTGCGTGAGGCATTGAAAAGCAAGGTGCAGGCAGCCGGGGGCAATGTCCAGTTTACAGCTCCAGCCGCCGCCTTCACCCCCGCGCCAACCGTCGACGGCCTGGTAGCCCAGGGTCAGGCTCTTGACTTTATGAACAGTCTCGACGCCAACCCCGACCTCCGTTCGTTGAAGCAAATAGCCGTATACGGTATCCGCGGTCTGGCAGCCTATGCCGATCATGCGGCAATCCTCGGCAAAGAAGATGATGCCATTTATGCCTATATCCACACAACCATGGCAGAATTGACCAAAACTGGTCAGGATCTGGGCCAGCTGGTCGGCATTGTATTGAAATGCGGTGAGGTCAATCTCAAGGCCATGGAACTGCTCGATGCCGGCAACACCGGCAACTACGGTCATCCCACCCCCACCGCCGTACCGCTTGGAGTAAAAGCCGGCAAGGCCATCTTGGTATCCGGACACGACCTGCGGGATCTCGAACTGCTCCTTAAGCAAACCGAAGGCAAGGGAATCAACATCTACACCCACGGCGAGATGCTGCCCACCCACGCCTATCCTGAGTTGAAAAAATACAGCCACTTCTTTGGTCATTTCGGTACCGCCTGGCAAAATCAGGCAAAGGAATTCCCGACCTTCCCGGGGGCAATTCTCTTTACCACCAACTGCATCCAAAGACCTGCCGACAGCTATAAAGCCAATGTCTTCACCACCGGTTTGGTTGGCTGGCCCGACCTGGTACATATCGGTGCCGATAAGGATTTCACCCCGGTAATCAAACGTGCCCTGGAACTGCCCGGCTTTGCCGCCGATGTCGACAAGGGTTCGGTACTGACCGGTTTTGCCCGCAACACCGTCCTCGGGGTTGCCGACAAGGTTATCGAAGCGGTGAAAAGCAAGGCCATCCGCCACTTCTTCCTGGTCGGCGGCTGTGACGGCGCCAAACCGGGCCGCAACTACTACACCGAGTTTGTCGAGAAGGTCCCGGCGGACTGCATGATCCTCACCCTGGCCTGCGGCAAATTCCGCTTCTTCGACAAGAAGCTCGGCGATATCGGCGGCATTCCTCGCCTCCTTGATGTCGGCCAGTGCAACGATGCCTACTCGGCGATCCAGATTGCCGTGGCCCTTGCCGGTGCATTTAACTGCGGCGTCAATGACCTGCCGTTGTCCATGGTCCTTTCCTGGTACGAGCAGAAGGCGGTGGTAATCTTGCTGACCCTGTTCAGCCTCGGGATCAAAGACATCCGCCTCGGACCCTCCTTGCCGGCCTTCATCACCCCCAATGTCCTCAATGTCCTGGTTGAGAACTTTGCGTGCAAACCAATTGCCGCAACCCCCGAGGAAGACCTGAAAGCTATCCTCGGATAATTATTCGGTGGACTAGCAGGCATTCGGGGCGGGGTATTTTCATACCCCGCCCTTTTTTTTTGCCCTCGTCAGAACCTTTTGCCATAATTCGAATTATTTTCAAATCAGCAAAAAAAAGATCGCAACTTGACCAAGATCAAAGAACTTCCCCCCGCTTGTGGTACTCTACAATCATCAACAGCACGAATAGCGCTGCAGGCGGGCCGGCTCGAATCATCGAGCTGAATCGCATCAACCTTGTATCCAATCACCTTAACCGGGAGGAAGTTATATGCAAAGTGTACGAAAAATTATCAAAATCGATGAAGAATTATGTAATGGTTGCGGTCAATGCGTACCAGATTGTGCCGAAGGTTCTCTGAAAATCATCGACGGCAAGGCACGCCTGGTCGCCGACAAACTCTGCGACGGCCTCGGCGCCTGCCTGGGTTCGTGCCCAACCGGGGCACTGACCATTGTCGAACGAAAGGCCGATGAATTTGATGAACATGCCGTAGAGGAATATCTTGCCGCAGAGAAGAAAAAGGCGGCACAGGCCCCGCCGAAGACCATGGATTGCGGCTGTGCATCAAGCCATATCCAGTCATTCAGGCCTCTGGCCCAGGCGGCACCCACACCTTGCCAATCGGCGAATATCCCGAGCAAGATAGCGGCGGCTGCAACGGGAGGCTCGGAGTTGAGCCACTGGCCGATCCAGATCCGTCTCATTCCGCCGCACGCGCCATTCCTACAAAATGCCGATGTTCTCGTGGCAGCCGACTGTACGGCGGTTGCTGTTCGCGGATTCCAGGAAAAATATCTGGCCGGCAAGACGGTGATGATGGGCTGCCCCAAATTTGACGATGCTGAAAGCTATGTCCAGCGGTTCGCGGAGATTATCAAGACCTGTAATCTGAAAAGCCTGACGGTGTTGATTATGGAGGTTCCGTGTTGCTCAGCCATGAACGTCATCATCAAAAAGGCCATGGAGGCGGCAGGGAAAACCGTGCCGGTCGAGCAGATCACCATCTCCACCCGGGGCGAGGAAATCACCCGGAAAATCTGGTGAGAAAGTAGCATTCCCCTGTTCCTGATCTTGTCCCTCGGAACAGGGGATCTCTATGCATCCCAGTGCAAACGAATCCCCTGCGGAGACTCCGAAACTCTCACGCCAAGGGCCTGCAATAATTGAAAGAAAGGTCTGCCAAAATAGAAAAGTTCGTCCGCGACCTTCAGCTGGTAATCGTTGACAAGTCGCATTCGAAAACGCATCTCTTCCCGCGCTTTTTTCTCCAAGGCTGTTTTTACCATGCCGGATACATTACCGCCGTCGCGGTACAGCAGCTCAAGATCATCGCAGGGACAAATCCGCTCATGCTCCCGCAGGGCCGGCAAGAGGAAATGATCCTCCTCCAGGATGTCGAAACGGCTCAAGGTGTCCTTTTCAACCAGGGCAAGTATTTCTTCGGTGTCCCAGCATTTCAAAGTCCGACAGGCCTGAGGCCGGTGCTCGTAGATAGTACAGCCCTTGTCCGTGTCATAATAACAACAATCCCATTGCCTGCCTGAGCCGGTTATTTTCACCAACTCGACGGACACCGGCTGAACAGCTCCGGTTACCGGATTATGGGCCAACTCCCCCTTGCGGATAGTTATCAGGGCGCTGATGGGGAGTTTGCCACTCCTGATTAAAGGGAGATCTTCTTTATGCAGGGCCGGCCCCCCCTGCTCACAGCATTTTCCGCACCTTTCACAACCTCTGTCCTTTGTTGTCATCACTTATTCCACGCCATAACCTTCGATAATACCGCAAGGGCATAAGTTTCGTAAGAGCAGACAAGCTGCTCAACTCAGCTTTAACTCAACAACCACCACCTTTTATTCCAGCAAAGAGAAACCTTGGGTCTTTAATAGCTTATAAACCTCCGCCGGTCTCTGACTATTTATCCGCATATAGATCTTTCCAGTATCTTCACTCTCCATGAGCCGGATTAGGCGGGTAAGTACAATGCCATTCTTCTCTAGCAAGATAACGATATCACTCAAGATAGTCTCTCGACCATCATCTTCCACACCGATCAGTACCGATCCCTTTTCATCCATACCGAAGAGTTTCCGATAGGCAGCGGCCAGATCAAGGATCGAAAAGAAACCCAAGACCACACCTTCTTCTCCAAGGATAGGAATCCCGCCGATTTTCTCCTGGTCAAAAAGAAGAAGGGCATCGTCGAGGGATGCCTCCGGACTGAGGGCAGCACAGCTTGTCGTCATGATGTCGGCTACCGTAGTCTTGCCAACCTGTTCGAAAGCCAGGATCTTGTCTTGATTTGAACTGACTGAGGAGGGGTAGGCCGACCGCAGATCCCGGTCAGTGACTATGCCAATCAACTTTTTCTTACGGTCTACCACCGGCAAATGGCGAATTTGATAGGTTTTCAGGAGCTGCCTTGCCGCCGGGAGCAACATGTCGGGAGACACAGTAATTGGGTCGGGAGTCATGTATTCGGAAATATACATATTGCCTCCATTGCCGATATCACCGGCCATTGAAGGTTGTTTAATTTCGATTCCGCCCACTCCCCCTTGAGCGAAAACGACGGCCACTACTCAGTCAGTATAGCATAAGGCAGCAACAAAAAGGCAAGCCCATTTACAGACCAGATACAGGATTGCGGGAACAACTTCGCTTTGCGGCATATTGCCCGGCAATACAAACACATTCTTTAGTTGTGGAAAGCATCTTCATCCAGTACCGTTTTTTTTATCGTGCCGACCGCTGGTCTCTGGTCTCGACCTTTGAAGACCTCTTTCTCCCCTTCTGCCAATTCAGAAATGATCGCTATGAATATTATCTTTTATAAATCCGTGCTTTGCCCGCGCTGTGCTGTGGCCATGAGACATCTCAAGGAACTATGTGCCACATATCCATATCTTCAGATTGAGGAGGTTGAAATCCTCACCTCTCCTCATCGGGCTTGGCGGGAAGGTATTCGAATGGTACCTGCTCTACGAGTTGGCGAACATATTCTCAGCGGTGTTTTTTTAAACAAGAAAGCCGTATTCGATTTTGTGATGCAAAGAAGCACCGAGGATAGATAGTGTCTTTCTCTGCCGGCAAATAATGCCGACAGACTTGGTCGTTCGAGAAGACAGGGGCGAATAAGGAATTACCTGATTTTCCCTTGCAATTGGCATTTTTTTGCCGCTACAATTGTATTGGATTTGCAGCTGAGTAGAGCACCTCGACTGCTTAAACGAAATGTATGCACTTTAAGCGGCATACCATGTTTTTCAGCCTGTTTTGCTGAAAAATCCCTCTAGAAAATCTTAATAATCGGCATTGCACCTATGAAGTACCTGTATATCATCCTGGCAATCATCGGATTGGCTACCATCCCCATGGCCATTTCTCTGTTTCCCGAGAAGAAACTCCCCCGGGACGAGATAGCCCTGTCCATCAATGGCCGGGACATCACCAAGGCGGTTGCAAGCTCGGAGGGAAGAAAACACGGATATCACGCCGATCAAAAGACTGAGCTCTTCGACACCTTGATCACCCGGGAGCTGCTCATTCAAGAAGCTGAAAGGCAAGCCATACATAAAGAAGAGTCTTTCCGCAGTTCCCTGAAAAATTATTATGAAAACTCTCTCGTGAAGATCCTTCTCGATCGCCAGAACAGCAAGCTGCAGGTGAGCGTCAGCGACGCGGATATCGATAATTATGCCGCCTTTCTTGGGAAAATTATTACCTTTACCCGGCTGGATAAAATCCCCGACACGGCATCAGAGGCACAGTCGGCAAAAGGTATCACCAACACCGCCCTCTTCACCGATCTGGCGACACCGGTACGGCTTCTGCTTTCATCCCTGCAACCCGGACAATATACAACCAGGTTTGACACGGGAACGGAAAAATACGCCTTGAGGTTGGACAATGTACAGCCCGCCCCGGCTTCTCCTGATGCTTCCGCCAACACGGTAGATAGACAGCGGATTCGAGAGATGCTTGAGGAGTATCAAAAAGAGCAGCAGATGAACCGTTGGCTCCTAGAATTGAAACAAAAGGCAACAATCACCATCCACAATGGGCAAGAATAACCATGGCGCAACCATATAAAAGAAGAAATTTTTTTATTAAGAAGGACTTTCAGGGCAAGCTTATCCTTGGCTACTTTCTTTTCGTCACCGCCGGCTGCCTCTTTTTCCTCTTCCTCCTTGGCCTCTTTTCAGCTGACAGCCTGACAATTCTCTACGACAATCACGACCTGCAGTTGGGTAACACACCGATCATGCTGCTAAAGAAGACCCTTGCCGCCCACTGGGTTTTTATTGTCGTAGGCAGCGCCCTGCTAGTGGTTGCCGCCATGTTTCTTACCCACCGGATTGCCGGCCCGCTTTTTCGGTTGGAGAAGACCTTGGATAGCATGCTCAAGGGGAAATTGGATGACACCATCTTTCTTCGCACCAACGACGAAGGCAAGGATCTTGCGAAGAAGATAAATGAGTTCAATGCCAATCTTTCACTTTCGGTAAAAAATCTCCAGACGAATTCCGATGCGATTGTTGAGCTGCTCGAACAGGCCCGATTAAAGGCCCAGAGCCTCACCCAGGAACAGCAAGAAGAACTGCAGATTATTTTTTGGAATATCGAGGAAAAGAATAAGAGAATAAAGGCAGTTTGCTCATCGTACACCCTGAAGGATGTCTAAAATACTCCTCTGCATTGCACTGTGTTTTTTTCTTTTTTCTCCGTATTCGCTCATGGCAAAGGAGGTAAAGAGCAGGTACGTCTCGTTGCGCTACAGCAGCCAGGAACTTCTCAGGGACTTTAATGAGGAAATAGAGCTGGGGAGAAAACTTGGGTCGTATATAAGAAAAAACCAAATTGTAACCATCGAAGACGAGGTCCTGGCAAAACTCGACGCGGTTGTCGAAAAGGCTGAGACTATCCTGGAAATGTTTCCCGATAAGCTGCACATCAGGGTTGTCCTGCTCGCCACATCAGGTGATGTATCGACGGTGTTCAGGGAAAAATACGGCAAAAATGCCAGTCATATAGCCTTCTACTCACTCTCCGAAGACACCATCTATATCTCGGTGGACGATTCAAAAATTGAGGTGCTGGCCCATGAAATTGGTCACGCCATAGTCGATCACTATTTCGACGTTCGAGCACCGTACAACGTGCATGAGTTGATGGCCCAATTCGTGGAGAAGCGTATTAACGATTGATGATTGTCGTGGCTAAGCGCTATCCTGCTCACCTGGTTTTTCCCATGTGGGAAAGTTGTCCCGCAAGCCCAATTTTTATTCGTAGGGTGCACTCCGTGCACCATCCCTGTTTTATTGGTGCACGGAGTGCACCCTACTTTAACGCCGATTATTTCTGCTGTGGTTTGCTGAGTCTGTCGATCTTTAAACGAATTGACTCGTTTAATGGCTCTAGCAACAAGGTCTGTTGATATTCCTCTTGTGCTCTGTAGGTAATTCCCTCAGCCGCGTAATAATCCCCCAGCCATTCATGAAACCTGGGATAACCGGGAATCTTTTCGATCCCAAGACGAAGAATCTCCACTGATTTTTCGTTGTCCTTTTGTTTTCTATAATAATTATAGAGTGGTATAAACCAGTGAGGCTGAATCTTTTTCTCGCTGTCTATAAACTCGAGGGCGGTTTGCCAAAAATAGACGGCCTCCTCAAGATTGCCTGTCTTTTCCAAGAATGTGCCGCATCGAATCCAACTCTCGGTATTTTTCGGCAGAACAGCGGCCAACTCCTCCCTGGTAAAGGAAAAAGACTGTAATAAGGGAATAGCCACCGTCACGAGCCCAGGCTTTGCGGCAATTGCCTGGCGGAGCACCTCTATGGCTTTGGCCCTTTGCTTGGTGGTCAACAACCATTCGACGCGGGTGAGCATGAGCTGGTCTCTTTTCACCGTCCGCTTCGCCCCCTCTTCCAGCAAATATTCGGCATCTTTCTGGCGGTCCTGCGGCAGCATTAAGCCAATCCGCTGCAGAAAGGCCCCATCCATCGGATCATGCAAACTCGCCAGGATATACGAGTCTAGAGCCTTTTCCGGATTATTGAGATATCTCTGCACATCTCCCTGTAAAAACGCATAAATCCCCTCAAACGGATCAAGGCGGGCCGCACTTCGCAGGACAGATGAAACCTGGTGCAGACGTTGTTCGGACAGCTGTCTGCTCAGGTAGATGCTCTTAATGCTATTGTATTGGTATCTCGCAAGCGTCACCCCACCTTGACCGAAAACGACAACACAGAAAAAGATGCCCCCGAAAAACAGCAGGATGTTATGTGATAGCCAGGTGCTTCTGGGAAGGAGGGTCGAATGTATCTGATAATGGAACCGGGTATTTCCGGCGGAAACGAGGACACCGCATAAAAAGAAAAAATACAAGCCCACCGCACCATTATGCATATTGAAATCGCTGATGCTGTGGATGAGCATGGAGCCAATACCGGTGAATGCCCCGATGCTGAGAAGGATCGAATACCGGTCGCGGCGGCGGCGCAGCATCTTCCAGCCTTGCTGGAGAACCGTCAGAACAAACCAGGCGGCAAGGACAAAGCCGATGATCCCGCCATCGGTCAATAGCTCAAGATAATCATTATGAGCGTGGTCGAAAATATCGTCTCCGGGAATGGTTCTGTACCGGGGAAAGATAGCGATAAAGGTACCAAAGCCACTCCCCGTCAGCCAAAAATCCTTAAAAAGTGGCCAAGCGTCAATCCAAATAGGTAAACGGTTGATATCAAACTGACCGGAACTAGTCACTACACTATTAAACCGTTCGACTATCGGGTCCCAGCCAAACCAGGAAACGGAGAGAATCAACAATGAGAAAAGGCAAACATAAAACAGGCTGGAGTATCTCGCCTCTTTCCAGGCCAGTAAAAGAAAAAAGACTAGAAACGACAGAGACAACGAGATAATCCCTCCCCGGCAAAGGCTGATAAAGGCAGAAGACACCAGGATCAGAAAGCCAAACCCAAGAAGGATGTACAGATTAACGCCTTCATCCTTGGAAAAAAAGGCGACAATCCGCCTGCGCAACGATTCGCCCGAGGCAACAAGTGGCCGGTAGTACAGGGCGAGAGCAAGAATGAGGGGTGACACCAACTCAACATAGCCGCAATATTGGGAACGATTTATCCACGGTCCAACCGGTTGGGTATTTACCGGTATAGTACGCAGCCAGAAAATCTTTCCAGGAGAGGAGAACTTCTGCAAGATTGCGAGAACCCCGATACCAATAGCCAGCCAGACGCAAATCATTATTGTTCGCTTCAGCCGATCACCGCCGCTGAGAATCTGCACAGTCAGGATATAGAAAAGAATATAGGTGGCAATGCGGATGGCCTCAAGCACCGTACCTTTCGGATAAACGGACAGAGACATCCAGCTGTCTCCCGCCAGCATATCGTAAACGGGTTTATAGACTTGATAGGTCCCCGGGGACAAGACTTTAACAACAGCGACAGGTAAGGGCACAACCTGAAGAACCATCCAGCCGACCAGGAGAACCAGAGGAAGCAACCCGGGAACGAATAGGAGTCTTTCAGGAGTATGCGCCCGCTTGAGACAAAAGGCGAGGACCGCAGCGGCGATTAAGAGCTGTAATGTCAGCAGAGACCAGTGTTCAACCGTCCCAAAGGCCAAAGGGGCGAATAGCAAAGGAACAACAAAGAGGGCATAGGAAATATTTTTCACAAACGGCCCAAGATAAAAAATTATAAGACAGTGGCCTTAGCCAACATTGTCCTTGGCATAATACGCTGTATATCCCGAGTAATAGGCGCCGGGAGCATGGCTTTTGCTCAGTCCGTTTAGTACAAAGCCAAGAAAGTGGCATTGGACGTCTTTTAATTTTTTTAACCCACTCTCCACCATCTCATAGGTCGTGCCTCCCGCCTTTACCACCACCACCGTGCCATCAACGAGCTGGGTCAGAGCAAGGCTGTCGGTAACGCTCTGCACAGGAGGTGAATCGATCAGGACAAAATCAAAGTTCTCGGCCATCTTCTCAATCAAAACCTTCAATTTCTTCGAACCCACCAGATCGGAGGGGTTGGGAGGAATGGATCCGGAAGTAATAACAAAGATCTCTTCCCCGGCAACCTTATGAATAATATTCTCGCTTAAATTGCCGGTAAGATAGTTGCTCAGTCCCTTGTCGTTTTGCATAGAGAAAACGGTATGAACACGCGGTCTCCGCATATCGCAATCAATTATCAGGACCTTTTTGCCACCTTGGCTGAAAACCCGGGCAATATTGATGGTCGTTGAAGTTTTTCCTTCTCCGGGACCCATGCTTGTGACAAGAATAGTTTGCGGTGGGCGCTCCGCTGAGGAAAGCAACAGCCCCGAGCGGATCAGCCGGTAACTCTCAGCAAGCGGCGACAGCGGTTTCTGGACGACGTAGGATTCAATATTCTTGCCTTTCTCCTTGAGTTTTTCAACCGAGCCGAGAACCGTCAACCCATAACGGTTTTCCAGATCTTTCTCTGATTTCACTGTATTATCAAGGTATTCAATCAAAAATGCGCAACCAATCCCAGCCATCAAACCCAGCAGAAGGCCTATCATCAAGTTGCGTTTTATATTCGGTTTTGAGGGTGCGACAGGTAAGGCGGCGTTTTTAATCACCCAGACATTAACGCTCGATGATTGTTCGGTCACCCCCTCCTTTTTGATACTGGAGGTCAGGGATTCGTAAACGAGCCTGTTGGCATCTACATCCCTTTTCATTATCGAGTATTGAATGAATTTCTCATTCAGATTCAGCAACTCACTTTTTGTCGTAGTCAGCAGTTCTTCCAGATTTTTTTCCTGTGACTTTGCAAGCTCGTAGGAATTTCTGGTACTGGCGATGACCCGATTAATCTCAGCGTGCTGTTGGCTTATCAATTCACTGATTTCGTCGTTGGCCTTGATCATCGACGGGTGCTTTTCCCCGAATTTCTTCGAGAGTTCGTTGATGTTTTGCCGGGCCTTGAAGATGGTCTCACGAAGCCTCTTCAACACCTCATTGCCGGCGAAAATCGGTATGTTTTCCAACTGAAATACATCTTTGCCGGCGGCGCTGATCTGTCGCATGACATCTTCCAACACCTTCCGGTCCGTCTGTGCCTTGGATAGTTGCGAACTGAATTCCGACAAACGCTGGGGAATAATCGTCAACTTATTCTCAACCGTCACCAAATCATTGGCCCGCATATAGGTTTGCATGGCCATTTCCGAGGCCTCGAGTTTTTTCCGCTCGTCCTGGGCCTTGGCGGTCATCCATTGCAGGGCATAGCGGCTGGTGGTGAGTTTCATATCAAGAATCTCATCCATATAGGCCTTGGCCACTGCATCGGCGATGATTTTTGCAATAGCCGGAGACTTATCGCTATAAGAAATCCTGACAATCTTGGTGTTTTTAACAGGTTCAACGGTCAACCGTTTCTGGACTAGTGAAGCAACAATATCTTCATCGGACAGGGGTGTAGTTAAGTGGTCTGATCCACCTTCATTTTGCTTTTTTGAATCATTTTCTCCTACTTTTATCGGATCGATAATTTTATCGGCAAACTCTATCAGACCGGCTTTGATATCGCTGAAAAATGATGAGGTTTCCTTCTTTTCCTCAAAGAAAAAGCTCCGGTAGGTGCTTGTCAATTTCAGGGTATCGACCACCCTTCTTGAAACCTTGGCCCCCTTGATGATTGCAGACTGGGTTTCAAGAAAATCCGGATCATATATAAAATACTGGTTCTCCAGGCCGGAGGTGGCACGGTTCCTTTCGATTAAGACCTCGGTTCCCGAGGTGTAGACAGGAACTGTCGAGAAGGTTGTGATTACCGTGATAAGAAAAACAATCACCAGAAGAGTAAGAACGATAAACTTTCTTTTCCTGAGAATGAGCAGATACTCCCGGATGTTCACTTCTTGCTCGACATCTTCCTCGTAATACCGTTCCTGTGCGTGATAATTCTGCATTCTGGGATTCACTGGACATGAGAAATTAGGGGGAGGGAAAATCTTTCTTATTCGCTTTTGCATTCAAGATGGCATTTGTTTTTCGCAGGATGCACTCTGTGCACCAACAAAACCAGAGATGGTGCACGGAGTGCACCCTACTTTCGAGCCGACTTGAAGCCGATTGGAATTAAAAGAAACTTTCCGGAACGACAATAACATCGTTTTCAGTTACTGGGGTATCAAGACTGACATCTTTCAGAACGTTCTTCTGGTCGCCATCCATCCGGATAATGGAAACGCTGGATTTCGATGCCTTGCCGGTAAAACCTTTGGCCAGGGCAACCAGCTTGAGAACCGTGGTACCTTCACCACAGGGATAGGTGCCAGGGGTTCCAACTTCGCCGGTGACGTAGCACATCCCGGCACCTGAGATATAGACGGTATCCTCATCGTTGATCTGGATATTTTGTGCTAAATCGCCACCTTTGACCAGAGAGGTGAGGTTGATGGGAATCACTGTATCCTTGTCGCCAATTTTTCTCTTTATAGTGGCGGTATCTCCGGCATCTTTGTCAAAGCCGCCGGCCTTTGAGACCAGCTCAAGAAAAGTAGTCGGTCCACTCAATTCGATGATCCCAGGGTTTCGCACGTTACCTAGAATGACGACCTTCCGGCTACGAAATTCATCTACAAAGACATTGATTTGGGGGTTAACGATATAGCCGTTGGCAAAAAGCTTGGTGAGTTTTTCGGTGATGGCGGAAATGGAGAGCTTATTAACGTTCACCGCTCCCAATAGGGGCACAACAATGGTGCCGTTGCTGGCAACACGAACCTTGGTCTTCAGGTCGTCATTGTCATAGACGATAATACTGATGACATCCCCAGGACCAACCAGGTACTCGCTAGCGGAGCCCCGAACACCAACAGCCAAAAGGAAAAGAATTAGAAATATGCTTGGGAATATCTTGTTCACACAGCTCATCATCAGATGCAACATAACCTGGCAAATAGGGAAATCCCTCCGAGCGGATGCCCGGAGGGATCAGTCGGCGCTTATAATGCAAATTTTATATTAGCAAAAAACGTGTTGGTTTGGAAATCGAAAAGATCGTCGGTCGAGTCGCGCTGTTCGAACTGATAGGAGATCTCACCCATCAACCACTCCCGGAAAAGGTATTGTGCAGCCGGTTTCAGGGAGAAATTGGTGTCGTCCCTGTCTTGGGCAACAAGCTGTGAATATTCAGCATCTTCAAACTTGGCCAGAAAACTTCCACTGATTTTTTCGGTGAATTTCTGATTATAGCCAAGGCTGGCCCCAAGAACCGTCTTATCGGAGGCCAAGGTGCTATCGGTCTCCTCGTTAGTTCTATACATATCGAGGGAGACCTTGGTCTTTTCGGTCACCTTGTAGACGGCTTGAACATCCATGGCAAAGCCGTTGTAGTCGCCCCTGTTTGTTGCGGTATCCTCGCTATTATCAAATTCCTTGTTCTGAACACCGGCCTTGGCCATCAGAGAAACCTTTTCAGTGGTATCCCACTTTACACCCCCGAAAAAGAAGGTCTGCTGGTTGTCGTTTATAGTGGCGGTATCGTACTGCACATCGACGAACTTCCCTTCCAGGAAGAGGGCGGTCTTCACGCTGAAGTTGAAATACCCATAAAAATCGAAGGCATTGTCGGACCGATCCTTAAAGGCATCGATATCTTCGTCATAGGCCAGGAAAAAATTCGAATAATCAAACTTGGCCCGCAACTTTTCGGTGATATTCCAATCGGCGGTCGCCAGAAGGATATTTGAGCCAAACTTGTTCTCGGAAACACCAATATCCGAACCGACATCAAAGCGATCAGCATCGCGCGTATATCGGTCTACCACCATTAATGATAAACCAACCGGCATGTTATAGCGGAACATCCCTTCGCCAATACCATTAACAGTGTTCAAATCGGAGTCGGCGGAATAAAATTCAAAATCCAGGCCGCCAAGAGCATAGGTTTGAAACCGGTCGGTTCCCTCATATTCCTTTGACTGAAGAGCCAAACCTCCCGGAGAGGTGTTGTTTGGTGCCAAGGTCACCGGGATGTCTTTCTTCCGTGGCAAAGTAAACCATATTGCCGGAGAAATCGTCGTCAGGAAATTGGTGGTTTTATCAGTGTCGAGATTATAGAGGTTATCCGTATACTCACCCTGTACCGTGGCGTTGAGGTGAAAGTACCCACCCTTTCCGCCAAGCAAATCACCCTCGTCGGACATCTTGGCATCTTCCGGCAGGAGTGAAGTCTTGTCACCGGAACTTTGCCCCAACGGCATCTCTTGCGCCGCTGCAGCTGGTGGCTGGGTATTGCTTGCACCGATCACGACCAACTTGTCGATTTGAATCGCCTGCACACTCCCGGCAAAAACCAAGCCCGAGCATGCTGCCACCCCCGCAAACAAAGAAACACCTTTTTTCAATCCCATCTCCCCCCCTTGATAAGCACACAAAAGTCGTTAAAAATATCTTGGATTATCCCCTCTCACTTCTGCGTCAGAAAGTTGCCGGGCTAACAAAGCGGCCATTTCTCCCACCTGTTGGAGTCGCAAAACTGGGACCGGCTGCAACCGGGGTGTACGCCTGGCTGTCAGCAACCCGATCACCGCACTCGTCAATGCTCTTTTTGTAGCCGGCGGCAATAATCGGCTCGGAGATGCTGTATTTTTCCGCAGCAGCCCTGATATCCTGGCCACTGGCACCTGCACAATACAAGGCCCTCACCAGATTCTGCGGGTTAAGTCCTTCTATTTTCAAGCCAAGCTCAACAATCATATCCGGATTTTTCCCGTCCTTGAGGGCATTCTCAACCGCTTTATCAATGCCATCAGCGGCATAGGTATCGCGGAAATCAACCATCCATTCAGCACTGGCGACCGAAACACTGAATAGAACCAATAGACAGGCAAATAAAAACTTTTTCATCTAAACCTCCTTGACTTTAAAACCGTGGCAAATCTCTATCTTCACAGCAGCATTATAAGAATTTATGGAGACTAACACATAAAAACACCATTACCGCATTCGCGATTGTTTTGCAATGACTATACCATTCCGAAATTCATTCAAAAACATCGAAATACTGGTCAATTAGCAGAAAACATCATTTCTAACTGCGATTGACGCACAAACCCTCCGCAATCGCGGAAAAACTCTTCCGTGATTGCGGTTAATCTGCCGAAAAAATCCCAGCAATACTCCAATCTTTTGAGAAATAATTGTCTAGTGAATAGCTTCCCGGCAGAATACGAAGCTACCCCTTCGATTTAAAAAATTACTAAAAACCTGAAGCTGAGATGATAAAATTCCTGTAGCCTGCTTTAACAACTCAGTGCCTTTCAAGCAATTCTCTATACATAAATTACTTAAAACGCCAAGGGAGAGAGAAGAATGGCAACTGCAATATTTTCAAATAGTTACCCAATATTTCCAACAGTACATCTGGAGCAAGGGCTTTGCTGTCCGGTGGGGCAGGCAGAAATGTCACTCAAAAATCTCGCTTTTTCAGAATCCTCCTGGAGTGGCACCATGGCTGTTTATCAAATCACCGTTTAACTCGATTACTTTATGAAAAGCGAATGATCACCCATGACTGTTACAAGCTTCAACGCCTTGCCCTGCTGCCGACCGCCGACTCGCCGCCGATTGAAGAGCTTCACTCTGCTCTGCAAAAATTATCGGAAGATGGACAACAACAACTCCTGTCACTGATACAGCACCAGGGACTGCAGTTCTTCTGGCTGGAAGCCTTGCGATCCCTGCCCGGCCTGCCATTTACCTCGGCCTGGCGAGAACGACTGAAAGAGCAGTGCTTCAGCACCACTGCCAGGTACCTGGCACAAAAAAAATCTCTCATCGAGTTAGACGATCTTTTCTTCCAAGCGGGGATCCCCTATGCAACGTTTAAAGGGGCACATACCAGAGAAATACTATACGGAAATCCAGTATTCCGGCCATCGGCAGATATCGATATCCTTGTAGCACCCGGTGAAAGATTTAAAGCAATCCAAAATCTTTGTGCCATTGGTTATACCTTGCAAGCCAATATAGCGAATGTCAGCAATGAAGTCACCCTGGTGAAAGGCAACGTCCATCTTGATCTGCATTGGCATATCATGCGTCCCGGCAGACCACGGATAGACATGACAAATCTTTTTTTGCAATCGCGAAAGAGATGTGACTTTTTCTGGGCTCTCGACAACGATACGACCCTCCTCGTTCTTCTTACCCACCCAGTGTTCACAGAATATTCGATGGGGCCAGGGTCGTCTCTTGTGAAACTTGCCGACCTCGGAAGATGGATCGCCAAGGAGGAAATCGATTGGTATCGTCTCCAGCATCTTTTGGAAAAATCAGGAATGAAGACAGCATCCTGGATTACGGCAACCTTACTGGCCAATCTCAGTCCATGGTGTTTACCGTCTTCAGTTTACAAGGCAATCACACCTCAACAGCCGAAAAAGTCTATCCTGGAAGCATGGGTAAAACTCAACCTCTCGGCAAAGCTCATTCATTACCCCGGCATCTCGAAGTATGTATTCACACTTCTTGCCCATGATCGCTTGCAAGATATTATGAGGTTTATTCGCATTTATTTGGCAGATAGACGAAACAGCAAATCTCAAATGGAACAACTTATACGCGCATCCTCTTGCCAATAGGTTTTTTGCTTGCCTTTGCCCAACAAAAAACCAGTACATTATAAATTAAAGTTGAGCTGAGCAGTTTGTCTGCTCAAAAGAAACGTATGCCTTTACGGTATACGCTGCTAATTATGATACAGCTCTTTGAAAAAGAAGGATTTTTTAGCGGCGTCTATCCAAACAGGATTATCCTCAAGACCGAATAACCCATGGCCAAACCAGTAATAAATAATAGCCGCCAATTCATATAATTGAGCTATCATTTTGGCGTTTTCAATCCATTGCAAGCGGGAAGACTGTGGGCTATCCGAAGAGACGAACCAAAATTGATGGGAATTATCCCGAAAGAAGTGATCAATCGTCCAATGAACACGGGACAAATGCACGCCATCACTGACAACTAAAATCCTTTTCGAAGGGCTGTTCTGCAAATAACACCATAGCAGTTTTGCTTCCTGATACGTTGTCTGTGCACTGGGAGCCAGTAAAATCAACCGATCGTTACCCACCTGCCGTTTCAACAATGCATCATGCGTCTGTTGTGTGGTTGCTATTACCTTTTGAGCATAACCCTGGTTGATCAAGGCAACAGTTCGATCTGCTCTTTCATCACTGAACGCCATACAAACAACCAAATCAGCTACTGCAGGTATTGATGATTGCCCGACTGCACCATGGCAACATCGAAACACCAAATACCCCGCAGCTGCGACGAAGAAGATAATAATGAATGATATCTTCAAGTAGATTGAACTGCAAAATGAGCCTTGTGTGCCCCGCTTATTATAAAGCGAGGGCAAAAGGTTCGCTTGAGCAGTAAGACCGCTCAACTCAGCTTCTTCCATCCCAGCAACTTTCGATAAGAACAATCACACGTTCAAGATCGCTGTCAGTCATCGCCGTGCCGGAAGGGAGACAGATGCCTTTCGCAAACAAATCCGCTGACACCTGACCACCAACTATCTGGTGATTTTTATATAGAGGTTGCAAATGCATTGGTTTCCATGTGGGGCGTGCCTCGATGTTGTTCTCTGCCAGCACGTTCAATATCGTATCTCTGCCAAAACCGGCAAGGGCAGGGTCGACAGTCATACAGGTAAGCCAGCGGGTTGAATAGGCAAAATCCGGCTCGGGCATGAATGTAACACCCGGGAAGGCCTGCAACCGTTCCTGGTACCTTCGAAAAATTTCCCGTTTTTTCTCAACCCGCTCCGACAAAACCCTCAACTGCCCCCGGCCGATGGCAGCCAAAACGTTACTCATGCGATAATTATAGCCCAACTCGCTATGTTCGTAGTGCGGAGCTGCATCACGGGCCTGGGTTGCCCAGAACTTAACCTTGTCAATCAAATCCTTGCTTTCGGAAACGATCATGCCACCACCGGACGTGGTGATGATTTTGTTGCCGTTAAACGAATAAAAACCGGCCATACCAAATATTCCGGGAGCCTTGCCCTTGTATCGGGCACCCAGGGCCTCGGCCGCATCCTCTATCAGTGCTATTTTATAGGAATCACACAACTCTTTAATGGCATCAATATCCGCCGGCTGCCCATACAGGTGGACGACCACAACGGCCTTGGGAAGACGATTCTGCACTGCCCGTTGTTCAAGTTCCCGAGCAAGCAACCGGGGATCCATGTTCCAGCTTGTGATATCCGAATCGATGAAGACCGGCCGGGCGCCGCAATAGACAATCGCATTGGCACTGGCAACAAAGGTAAATGTGGAGCAAATTACTTCGTCGCCCGCGCCTACCCCCGCATATCGAAGCAACAGGTGGAGCGCGGCTGTCCCGGTCGACACAGCCGCAGCATACCTACCGCCCACTGCAGCGGCGAACTCCTCCTCAAATGCATCAACCTGAGGGCCAAGAGGGGCAATATAGTTTGAAGCAAAAGCCTCTTCAACGAACTGCTGCTCTAAACCGGACATATGGGGAGGGGAAAGGAAAATTCTATTCATAACATAACTCAATTGTCCGACTTGGAAAAAGATCTCCAAGATTCACAATCTGCAACCTGAAAACCAAAATTCTCTCCTTTTTAATAGCTGAACAGGGGAAAATGGTCCATTTATTTAGCTTTAGCGATGTATTCTCAGCGTTTGAAGAATATAACGAATGTCCTGCCAGAAAGACCAGTTCTGTACATACTCGCGGTTAATCCGAACCTTGTCGGGATATATGACTTCCCGGTTATAACGCTCTGGGTCGGAGACTGTAGCCAAAAGGGTCTCCTCGTTCTTATAGGCCAGCGTGGCCGGTCCGGTAATTCCCGGCCTTAGATCGAGGATAATCCGGTCTTCGCCCTGCAAACAATCCGCAAACCCTGGGACATCCGGGCGCGGTCCAACAAAACTCATCTGGCCGAGCAGTACATTTAGCAGCTGCGGAAGCTCATCTATCTTGGTCTTCCGCCAGAATCTTCCCAGACGAGTGACACGAGGATCGGCGTCTGTGGTAACTGTTGACAACGACTCGCTATGCGGCCGCATGGTGCGAATCTTGAGCACGGTGAATGGACGCCCATGCCGGCCGACACGCCGTTGGGTAAAAAAACCATTAGCCTTAGTATCAAGAGTAGCAAATACCCATGCGATCGCAATGATCCAGAAAACACCCAGGAGACCAAACGAAGAGAGAATTAAATCGAATCCTCGTTTCAAAAATTTCTGAACGGGAGAGAGACCAAAGGCTCTAGCTGTGTAATTACTCATTCATTAAGTCATTCCAGATCTTCGAAACTGCATGATATTTTTTTGTATGAGACGCAATAACATAAACCACCACGGCATTTAATAAACACATCGCAATTATGGACAATGCCCCCACTTATTCTCCACATCCCAGTCCACAGCCTTCCGCGTCAACATCCGGAACGGGTACCACCCAATTTTCCTTACGAACTATGTTAAGTCGTCACAACACGAACGCCACGTTCCACAAATAGGAAAATATGGCCAAACGCCTCAAAACTTAATGCATCTAACACCCATGATTACCGCACCATCCCCTTCGTCATCGGCCGAACGGAACCACGGGCGCGGAGGAACTTGGCAAGGTAATCCAGCGCTTGCCCCAGGAATGGCAAAGGGTCGTGCCACACAAAATCGTCATGACGGCAGCCAGGGATCGGAATAAGGATAGGAAGCCCGGCACGGACCTCACCAGCAAGAAGGTGCTCGACCAGTCCAATGCCATCCCCAAGAATCCAGCGGACGCGGACCCCGGGCCGGGGGTTCTGGGTTTCAATTTCCTTGATACCAGCGGATACTTGATACCATATCCAGGGCAGATCCATGCCCGCCTCGTAGGGTACCGCCACCGCACCACTCAGGCGGCCGTTGATATCAATCAGGTACGCGGTTCCTTTATCATCGCAGATCCAGTCGGTGTTGAACATGCCGTGCCAGTGAAGGGCCTTCAGTGCCTGAATCGCGTGTCGCGTTAATTCGGGTTCGTCCACCGTCACCCGAAAGGTGGAGGTCCCAAACTTGTTTGCACCCTTGCAGCGCAGGATCTCGAACACCGAGGTAGCCACGCATTCGCCATGACAAAACACACCATCGAGTTTGAACTTCCGGCCCCGGAGTTGCTCCTGCACCACCGGCCAGCGATGCGTCGGCAGTTCGAACTCCTCGACCAGCGCAAAGAAGCGATCATGGAGGTCCCCAGCGCACTCAACGATCTCGACCCCGCGCGCCCCATTACCCATCCGTACCTTTACCACCGCCGGGAAGTTAATCTGCGCTGCGAGTTCACTCAGCGCCTCCTTCGACTCGATCCGGTATGTCCTGGGCACCGGACAACCTGCCGCTGCCACTCTTCCCAGGTAATCGAGCTTATCCTCGGCCATCGACCAATCCTCATGTTTGGGGACAGCGACCAGGACATCCGCTGGCAAGCGGTCCCGGTGGTTTATCACCAGTTCGACGTCCTCGAAACACGGCATCAACACTTTGGCCCCGGTTCGCTTGATCGCCTCTCCCAATACCTCGACATAGGCCTCGGGTTCAGCGAAAAAGTCCGGCAATCGGGTGAAGGATTTCGCAAAGCGCGAGAAGCGCGACATAGCGAACAGGGAACTGCCGCCGACATGCACCTCCACGCCACGCGCTGCCAGCGACCGAACTACGGTGTAGGCCGACCGGCACCAGCCGTAGGTGACGAATGCTGGGGGGTAAACCGTCTCAGCCATGTTGTGCGCACTGCTCCAATAGTCGTTTCAGCCCCCGCCCAACCGGCAACTGCCAAACCAATTTGCACCAGTCGTGGTTGCCCTCGATCAGCCCGGGGCCCTCTGGGGTGATCACGATGTCCCAGCCGATTGAACGGTTCTGCGGGTGAAGCTCACTCGCCTCCCGTACCATTGCCAATGTCTCCGGCCAGAATGGAATCTGAAAGCCCTCAATCGAGACACCAGTCACCGGATGAACCGACTCCGGTGACCGCGTAATGTCCGAATAGACCCCAGGGCCACAGATTCGCCCAGTCTTTTCCTCCACTGGTGCCGCCATGTTCCCAGCGGCCATGTTATCCACCGGCGAGTTCACCGAGATGCGTAACCGGCAGCCCAGGATGCGGCAGCGATCGTGCTCGTCGAGGCAGGTGAAAATCCGCACCGTGTTCACACCGGAGGGCGACAGGCCCTGCAGTGCCGAATGCTGCATCACACGCGACTCGACCAGGTCGAAGTCACGGCTGCGCATCCAGGGCACAAGTCCGTCAGCTGAGAGCGTGCTGCTGTCAACGAAGGCGATCCCAACGCCGCAGTTGCCTTTCGCGGGCTTGAAGACCAGTTGCTGATGCAGTCCAAGCAGCCGCTCGGCGAGCCCCGGCTCTCGCTCCAGTGTTTCCAATGAGCAAAACTCGTGACGGAAATACGACCGGTAGGCCGCGTGGAAGCGGCGCTTGTCTTCCAGGAGCTCCCGATGTTCGGGGGGGTTCGCCCGGCGCTGGAACTCATACATGGCGCCGGTGCCCGCCCACGTCGCCTTCTCGGTATCGGCAAGCTCGAAAAACCGGAACTGGTAATACTCAAGGATTGACACGTTGAACCGCAGACTGTCGCCTAAGATCCGGCGCCATTGCCCGGCACGGGACCAGCCTTTATGAAGTTTGACGTGGGCCATGAATTTCTCCAGCCGCTCCCAGTCCAGCTGCTTCAGGTAATAGCCCAAGTACAGTATCCGGCGTACCATAGTAGTCATATCGTTGGATTGATCCTCTCTATCAACTCATCTGCGCTGATAAACCGCACATCCGGCCATCGCTGGACAAAGCTCCGCAACAATTCGCGCAACGCGTCCAGCCCAAACCTGCGGTTGTCTTCTTCGATGTGGCCGCAGAAGTTCACGCGATGCGAGCTTATGATGGCCGGCTTTCGCCAGCGGAAGGCTGCTGCAACTTGGCCCAGCGCGTGACCGACGGAATCGAAAGTCCGGTCATTTGAGGGTTCGAACACCACGTTACGTACCAGGGACACGTGCCCCTGGCCACGGCGACACCCTAGTAGGTTGAATTCCCGAACAGTACGGTCTCGATTTAGCCGCCGCACGCAGTGGAGGGGCTTGTCGATCGCGCGCACGCCTTGCCCCTCAACGAATGGATAGAGATCCGGGTGCAATTTCTGAGCTGGAGGTGTAAAAGTCTCCGGCCTGAAACCGAACATTTTTTCGAATAGCTGCAGGCCGTCGGCAATGATTTCGCGATGGCGCGTGATCTCGGAACTATCCCAAAGACCGAAACCATGCGTGAAACCCACCCCAGGCAACGACGGCTCATCACTCAACCCAGCCATCGAGTGATTCTCTATGTTGATCCTCAGCGCTTCGTCATTCGCCTTCAGCTTCCGTTCGAGCACTTCAACATTCAAATGCTCGCGCCCGTGAAACTGAGGCTTCAGCAAGCCCAAACGAACACCCTCCTGCCAGAGTGCCCACGCACCCTTGTAGGCCCCTGCCTGGTCTATGGCCAGCCGCTCGAAGGTGCGAAAGAGAGGTTCATAACTATAGCCTGCGCCCTGTTGCGCCATCGCCTCGAAATCCGGGTTGGCGGACAAAACATAAGGCGTGAACACCGCATGGCGCCCATAGCTGTCAGTCACGCTGGAGAGCGTTTCCAGCAGGCCCTCTAAATCCTGCTGCGTCTCTAAAGCATCCAAATTATCGAATCGGCCCCGTAGCCCAACACCTTTTGACGCCAACCGATCACGCGCCGTCTTCGAATCCAGACGGACATTCCCATAATCGTCCACAGAGAACACAACCAGTTTTTCTGGTGTATGCCAGCCGGGGATGTTTTTCAGGTTGTCCAACAACTGTCTTTTCACTGATCTACTTTCTTAGGTGCGAGGTAACTATCTACAAATCGGTCGGCATTACCTCGTCGAAAATGCTTCGATGCATTCTCTGCATGAATTTGCATTGCCCTGTACAGTAATTCGTTGTTGGCCAGCTCGCAAATGAACTCGGCGATGCCGTCGATATCTTTGGCGGCGAAACAGCCGGCGTGCTCGTATTCCCGGGCATAGCGGGCCAGCTCACTGTCGACCCCAGCGATATACAATCCAGGGATACCGAAACTCATCAGATTGTAGGCCTTGCTTGGCACGCTGCCCCGACTCACTGATTCGTGCAGGCTCACCACACCCAAATGTGCAGCCGAAAGCGAATAAGGGAACAACTCGTCGGACTGGAACGGCAGCATCTGCACGTTGACTAGGTTGCGCTCACGGATCAACTGCTCGATCTTGGGCAGCCGAGGGCCTCTACCGATTATCTGAAAAAGGATGCGCTCCTTGCCAAGCAAACGTTCGGCCACATCGATCAACACCTCGACATTATGCGTAACGCCGATGTTGCCCGAATACTGGACTACGAACCGGCCTTTAAGCCCATGTTTATGCACAAACGGATTCGCTTCAGCCGGAATGCGACTATTCTCCTGAAAAATCGACCAGATTGGCTGCACGATCAGCCGGCGCCGTTCCACATATTGGGCGAGATTTTCTGCCAACGCCTCGCTAATGGTGAATATGCGCCAAGCTTTACGAAACGAGCAGCGATTCAAGGTTACCCAGAGACGATATACTGGGTGTGTCTCCTTCATGTCCGTAATGCGTAATGTATCCGGATACACATCCCAGATCACCATGCTAAACAGGTGCGGCAGAACCAAGTTCAGCAGATAGCCCATCGGTGGCACTGATACAAAGAAGACCTCGTACTTGCGATACCGGGTAAGCAACAAAATCCATATCCACGACAACGCAAGGGTGAAAGAAAGTACCTTCTTGTAAGCTGGCCGCTCGTACCAACGGTTGATCAAGCAAACCTCAATATCCGAATTCAATTCCTCACCCTGCACGTGAACGCTGCCGGTAATCAACGCAACTTTGTCGAAGCACTGGCTGAAAGCATTGGCGAAACCGACCGTCAGGTAGTTGGCAGCCTGGTTGATGATCACGATCTTGCGCCCTATTCTCCTGGTTGTAATCACCCTTCCTCCATCATGGGTGCTAGGCGCTCCGCGATCTATCGACATAGAGCCAAATATTCCTCTGTACGCCCCCAGGGACATTCCGAAATGTGCGAGTTTTCTCTTCCCGCCGAGACAATCCCTTCCCACAAATGTGAAGCCGTATGAAGTTTGAAAATCTTTGCCATTGTCTGCCCCACACTCAGCGGCTCGAAATAGAGCGCCTCATCCGTATAGATGGTATATGCAAAACCGAGGTCAGTCGTAACAAGAAAACAGCAGACATTGATACATTATCGCCAGCCGGGTAAAGTAAGCACCGCTGATCGTGTTAGAGACGGTTTTCACCCAAATTATCATAATTTGTTAATTACCGCTATAAACTCGAATCCTATGTTTTTTTTGCTCTACTGCTTAAAGCTCGTTTGAATTTTTAATGTTGCCATTAAACATATTGGTGATGTCGATTATCAACTAGCCAGAATCCTAGACAAAAAACGAATCTCTTCTTCCATTTCTCTATACAACACACCAAAAGTTATTTTAAAACCGCCTTCGGATCTCTAAAGATTTCAATGAAGCGATTTGCCGCCGCCTTGACCCGGTCTTCATAAGGTTCGTAAAGCATTCCAGCAGACCTTTTCCTCGAACAAACCTCGACAACATCGGCAAGTCGATCATCGCGATGCGGGTCGAAGAAAACGCCGGCATCACCTAGCTGCTCGCGGTTTACCGGTATATCGGAGGCGATCACAGGCACTTGTAAGGATTTAGCATCTTCTATCACCGTGCTCCAACCTTCAAACAGACTAGGCTGGATGACGGCTCGGGAATACTTCATCAGGCACAACTGGTGGTGCCGGGGGATGACTCCCAGAAAATGAACTAACTCATGCATATCGTGTTCGTTAATAATAGTCTTAAGCTCAGCGAAATAGGTTGAGTTTTCGTCATTGGGTACTTTACCAGTAATGGCCAAATGGATAGGGGTTCCTCTTTTCATCAACCTAGTCAAGGCGTTCAGTACAACCCGATGATTCTTGTGTTTATGAAACTGATTAGAGATGATGAAATAGTCCTCCGGCAGGCCATACCTGTTACGAAGACTGTGAATGTCATCTCCGTCGAATGGTTCGATAACTGAGACGAAATGATACACATGCACGTTGAGGCTGGCCTTCAGACGGTAAAATCTGGCAAAATCAGCAGCCACATCCCAGCTGGAAACGACCAAGTGTTCCGTATTTTTCAGCATAAGCTTCAGGCGTAATTCGCGCAGAAAGCGTTGTTTTCCAGAGAAGAATTCCGGATAGTGCCGGTGCTGCAGATCCGCGTACCAAGATACGAGCCGAATATTATGCCTGGAGAGACGCTGAGCAGCTACCGGATGATCCATCACCGGAAAAAGCCCATCTAGTGGATACTTCTGCACGATGTCGTTTACAAATCTGTTTTTCCCGGTCAACCAAGATTCCAGGGTTCCTTTGTACGCACCCGGAAACCTCCACAACACGGCCGTCAGGTAGGGATAGTTAACGGTCTGGACAAAGTCGGCCAGTTCCTGATTGTAAAACAGGAAAATGTGAGGTTTGTCCTTCTCGTCCAGAGAGTCAAGAGTTTTGATAATGTTCAGGATATAGTAGACCCCGCCCAACCAGTTCTTGCTGAAATTGAAAAGTATACCTATTTCGAGTCTTCTTCGCATGCCCATTGGTAATAGTTTGTCAAGCCTTCGACAAGGCTGTACTGCGCTTCATAACCCAGTTTTCTGAGAATGCCGATATCAGCAACCCAGTTGATAGGGTCACCTGCTCGGGTTTGACCGGAGAACTGGTATTCGACCGGATAATCGAACAGACCGTAAAAGACCGACACACTTTCTTCAATCGTTACTTCGCGGCCGTTGGCCACGTTGATGCACTGAGCATTGAAATCACCGTGTAGGGAGACAAAGTAAATGGCCCGACACAGATCACGGATATAGATAAAATCCCGGCTCTCCCTGCCGGTACCGAATAGCTCGATAGGCTTTTTCTTTTTGGCTTTGAGGAACAAGTCCCAGAAAAGCTGTTTTTTCAGCCCTTCCCCGAATGCTGAGAAAATGCGCAGGGAGCAGGTATTTAATTGAAAAAGCCTATGGAACTCTAAGCAGATTTGCTCGCTCATTTCCTTATGAAATCCGTAAGGTGAGACCGGGTCCAGGTGCACCGACTCGTTTATCGGCAAAGAAAGCGGATTACCATAAACAGCGGCGCTTGACAGATTGATGAACCGGCAACGAGGCTGATATATGCGGATGGCATCCAACAGCTTGAACACGTTCGCAGTATTCAACTGGAAATCTCGCATGGGGTTTTTCAGAGAATCCGGCACAGACGCCGCACCCGAGCAGTTGATACACACATGGAAAGACTGTTCTTTAAAAACGGCATGGAAATCGGCATTGGACGCATCAATGAGGAAGTAGTGGTCACCCGCCTCATAGTCCACTACGACATCTGCGCCCCACACGGCAAGACCTTTTTTTAGCAAAAAACCGGCGAGATGTTTTCCAATGAACCCTTTGCTGCCAACAATAAGATAGTTATTCATATCACTTACTCAGTACTTTTTTAAAAACCGTCAATTGATAGTAAGGATTATACTTCTCATCAATAACCCTATAGCATTTGTGGCGCACGACATCCCGGAGTACATCTTTTACGGACCAATCCAGGATCCTCCCGGCCAGGTCTTCCGCATCGTTTTCCCGGAAAAAGAATCCGGTTTCTCCGGGAATGATGGCCTCGAACTCGGGCATCTGGTTGGCAAAATTGTCATGCGTGCATACCGGCGTGCCGTGGCTCAGGCAATGGATTGCGGTCAAACCAACATTACCAGGAGAAACACACAGATCCGCTAGACACAGGAGCGCGCTTAGCTTCTGTTCAACGTAGCAAGCACCGTAAAAATGCACAGTAGGATCGGCTCCAGCCAGCGTTTCCAAGGAGGCCCTCTCCTCACCATCACCGATAATCAGCAGATTGTACCGGCAGACCTCCGCATTCAGACGCTTGTGGGCTTCGATCAACAAGTTAAGCTTCTTGGCCGGAGTCAGTCTGCCAATGAAAACGAGCAACGGCAAATTGGGATTCTTGAAAAATGGCAGGTGTTCGAACTTGCATTGCTTACCATGGCCAGCTCGGGTGGCTAGGTGCTGTTCATACTGCAGCGAATTATAGATCACAGATAGAGTTTTATCTCCGAATCCATTCTGTTTCATGATGTCCATAGCCCGATGCCCGTAAAGCAGGTGGTGATGGGCGAGCCGGTTGAATGTAATGCGAAGACTCCTTTTGAGCCAGGACTCCTTACCCGAAAAGCCGTGCCCCCAAAACACGACCCGGATGCCATTCAGCCGAGCAATAGCCGCTGCAATCCAAGTAGAAAGGATGTTCATATCGCCCAGAAAGATCGCGGCATCGGGTTTATTGCGAAAGCAGTGCCGGATGACCCCGATCTGCCAGACAATCACATTGTTTTTCAACCTTATATTAATCAAGTTGTGCAAAACACAAGACTTTGATTTAAAGAATTCCTGACTGAAATCCATTTCGACAATTCCCTTGGCCATAGGTTTGCCGAAAAAGAAGTGGAATTCTAAATCGTTTTGGGTGGCGAGCAGTTCCCAAAGCCGCTGCCGATAATGAGGAGCGATGTTAGTAAAATAGTAAACCGTGGTCACTGCCATTGGTTGCCTAAGGGAAATTGCGTCAATGAACATTGAACAACGAAAAAGACATACCGTGGCGCCTGTATTACCAAATCATTAATTTTGTTTACCCGATGCATTGTTTACCCCAGTGTTCATTTCAACCTCCCCAGAGAATAGCACGCGTTAATGACCGAAAGGTATTGTTGCGTTATATACGGCAATCCATACCTTTCTTCCGCCACCCTGCGCGCCTCCCGAGCGATTCGTTCCCAGCCATTAAGCACTCTTTTTGCGGCAACAACCAGGGCATCAAAATCAGGATAATCCAAGTTCCAGGGATTCGAACCATAGGGGACAACAGCTCCTGCTTGCGATGGTACCAGTTCCCTCAACGCTCCTGTGTCGAAACCAATCACGGGGATGCCACAAGCCAACGCTTCAATCACAGTATTTGGGCAGGCGGCATTCACATCCAGAGACAAGTACACAGCCTCCTTATAGACAGAGGGCAGTTCCGACCGGGTAACCACGCCACGGTAATCGATTTGAGGGGAAAGCCGCAGCCGATTGCGGTTATCCTGAAAACTGCCATACAGAATAAGAGATTTGTAGTTCGAATGCTCAATCAGCCGGTCCTGCAGGTAATTCAGCAGATCAATCGCGTATGGAGAATAATCGAGGTTACCCTCCACGCAAAGGAGCGATACCGGCGCACCCGGCGATCGGGCGTGAGGGACGAAGGTGTCCAGATCGATGCCATTGTGTATAACGGTTTCCATGGCTCGGGAAAAGAAGCCTTTCCGGTGCCACCAGTCCAGGACAAATTTACTTTGGTAAATGACGGCGTCGGCAAAAAAGGAACGGATGGTCTGCATGAGCAGGTTCCTTGTTTCGTTGAGTAACCATTGCTTCATACTGGTCTGGATCTTCAGGTGGAGCCAGTTCATTCCATCAAGCCTATGCACTATAGGCACACCTTTATTTCTCAATCGCCACAACCAGATCAATCTTTTTGTTCCTCCAACCACAAACACCACATCCGGTGTAACGTTATCCTCAAGATATACCACTATCCAACCCATATTCTTAAGGGCCTTTTCAAATCGTATCTGGAAGCTACCAGGCCCTCCATGCCTCTGAGGTTTATGTGGAAATCCGATAGTGAGAGCCCTGCATTCTTTCATCTATTTACCTAGGGTTTGCTTAAAAAAATGCGCTGGCCTTTTGCATTCAAATATGCGGGCCTGGCAACTGTTCATTGTTTCGATCCCCTCTAGTGGAGGATAGAAAAATTATCAAAAATTCAAGCGCCCTATTGGATGATATTTTAGAACTCCCATCCATGGACAGTTACCTTTGGTGCCGTTTTTAATCTATCAACAACAAATGATTTGTTGCGGATAAATAAAGTATTCCCTAACCCAGAGTTCTTTCCGTTAAGGTTAATGAGTGTTCGGCTGAATGGGTTGTATGAAAATGTTTCAAAACCGTAATTATACATCAAGTCAATAATTTGGGATTCATCGAATCCGTAACGCGAGCCATTTCCATTTAACTCCATAATCACTGCATGCAACATCTGGTTGTTTAAGATTTTTTGTGAACCGTTAAGGACTGAAGTTTCATATCCTTCAACGTCAATCTTTATCAGTGATGGCAACTCACCTTGTAGAGCGGTATCCACTGCAGCCACCTCAACGTTAATGGTGTTGTCACATTGCTCACCAAACGCAAGCACGTGATTCATAGTGTCACTATCGCTGGTGAAAGTTATTGTTCCTTGTTGAACGCCTAAACCTTTGTTTATACATTTTACTTTTTCCTCCAAATGGTTAAGGCGCACGTTTTCGACTAATCTCTTGTAAGTGTTTGGAACGGGCTCGAATGCAACGCCTCTTGATCCAACAGCAGCACACGCAAGAATGGTATATGAGCCAACGTTTGCACCAATATCAACAAAAAGATCTTCGGCTCGTAAGAAATGGAGCAGAAATCCCATATCTGGAAACTCGTGGAGGCCAACGTAAATATTGCCGGTTAAACCTGTTTCTCCGTTTCTGACCAAAAACTTCGAGCCATTAACCCAGTCATAGACAATTGCCCCTGAAACCAACCTACTTCCAATCTGCCACTTTATAAAATGGATAACAGAACTGAGCTTGTGCCCACGGTTTAACGGGTGATTTGCTATTAGCTTAATGATATTAAATAAATACATCCGACTTCCTTCTTTTACAATCCAAGTCATCCTTTAAAACTATACCAGAACATCTTTTAAAGCATGGCTACGCTTTAAATATTTCAGATCTTACTGCATCTTGAGAATCGCTTAATTGAAGTAAACCAACATCTTTTTACAAGAATACATCCTCCAAAATCTTCCGACAGTCTCTTCCTGTCAGACATTTCCCCTGATGAAGACCCCATCTTGACTATGTCCCATTTTACTTAGCGTCATCACAAATTGTACTCAACAACAAACTGATTAAGGCTTTTTAGAATGTTCAATCAGTCTACCCAATTGTTCAGTGTGCATGAATTCGACATCTGGCCAATTGTGTATTATGCGCCGCAGGAGTTCCCTGAGCAGTTTAAGATTTTTATCCCGGTTCCGCACATCAATAAATCCGATGTAGTTAAGCCGGTGGGAGCCAATAATGGCCGGTTTCGACCATCGGAAAGCAGTCTGGATGCGCTTCAGGCACTCGTCAACCCAATCGATGCCTTCCATGAGACTTGGTTCAAAGAAACAGTTCCTGACCAGGAAAATCTGGCCGTCTCGGTTTTGCTGACCAGTAAAATGGTACTTTTTCCTGAATTGACGTTCGAGGGAAGGTTGATACTGAAAGGGTATGCCCTGTAAAAAGGACACCCCAAGAGTGTTCAACAAAGGCTCAATATCGGTGTCCCATAGGTAGCAAGGAGCGATGAATGACCGCGACCTGTAGCCAAAAATTTCTTCAAATATTCGAGTGCCATCCTCCAACATTTCACGGAGTTTTTCCTTCTGCTCATTAGTTTTGTAATCCAGGGAAGCCATTAAATTCTTCCTTTTGGAAATCGGGTTCCCCATGGACACCCCGAACAGGTGATGATTGAAAGCCTGCAAAAACTCTTTTCGCTGGGTGCTCAGCGCCTCCATCCACTGACCGACGTTCACATGTTCACGACCGTGAAACTGCGGATAAAAGATACGGTTAGCCATCCCCTCACGCCATAAACTGAACGAGCGCCGATGACAGGGGTATCTTTGCAGTGTTTCGGTAAAGCGTTCGTAGTAATATACTTTGAAATCGCTTTCCCTTATCCTCTCGAAATCCGGATTGGCAACAACGGTATTGGCAGTAATGACGGGAGAATTCCCGCGCTTGTCATAGAAAGACGTTAATACTTCAAACAGGAGACTGAGATCATCTTCACTGGCCAAGGCATCGTAACGATTATATGGGTCAACATCGACTTTCTGTCCTGCTTGCAACAAGGCCCGATAAGCTTCTGGCGACGACATACGGATGCTTCCCCAATCATCGGATTCAATAACCACAATCCTACGACTGGAACGCCATCCAAGGGCGTTAAGCGCATTTCGAGCCAAGAGTCTTTTGGTTATCGAAAACAATTTCAGGGGACTATCGAATAATAACAAAGGCCACACTTTATCCCCATGAATTTTTCTTAAACAGCAGTGACTGAGGCGGGACGTCAATTGTGATCACGAAATCAACTAGTGCTATTTTTCTGTTTATTAATTCAATATATTAAGCCGTGCATTGATTGCCGAACATTAAAGTGTATTTGGTCATTGGATGCCTAAAGAATGATTGTATCTTACTTGGTAGTTTCTGTAGAGATCGCATGATGCCATCAACTCTCTTGTATAGTTCCCATCCATTTTTAGTGGTTTGCCTGCCGATCTTATGATTTTTCAAATAATTCCAGACATGTTCATCGGGATTCAACTCGGGAGAATACGGAGGCAAATAGAAGAGTCTCAGTTTGCCTTGCGTGTTCTTGACAAAGTCACGAACCTCAGTGGATCGATGGACAGGGTGGTTATCAATAATCAAAAAGATCGGCTGCGAGGCCCCGGCAATAAGTCGCTTAAGAAATGTGATAAAAACCGAGGAGTTCACGTTGTCTTCGGTAACCATGAAACGCATGACGCCGCGCTGATTGATGGCAGAGATCAAATTCACTCTATGCCTGGCTCCTGTGGTCTTTACCACGGGTGTTTCCCCTCGTGGCGCCCAGGTGGTGCCAGAGTGATAATCAGAACGCACAGAAGATTCGTCGCCAAAGAAAATCTCAGCCTTCTGTTCACGGGCAAGTTTTTGAATTTCAGGAAAATCCTTAGCCATCCATTCAACAACCAGCAGCTCGTCCTGCTGAAAGGCACGTCGCTGGGGACGTTGTGGGCTCAAACCAATTTTCTTCAGCAAACGGCCAACCGAGACTTCACTCAGTCGAACACCGAACTCTCGCTTGATCAACTCACGGATCATGCCGCGAGTCCACAGTGCAAACTCAAATTTCAGTTGCCGAGGATCAGCCCCCACAACCAACTTGTAAATCTTCTTCAGATGGTGACCAGCAAGTTTCGGAGTCTTGCCGGGCGCCTTGCGCCTGCGAAGAGCATCTATGCCGCCTTCTCTATACTTCGCAATCCATTCATAGATGCGAGGCCGGGTGAGCCCCAGGGCTTTGATAACTACCTCAGGGCTCTCACCGGCCTCAACTCGCTTTACAGCTCTGATGCGAATCTCTTCCAGCGCCTTTCGATCAATTTTTCTGCCGTCAAGTTCATTCATGAACGGAGTATAACATATGTACGCTAATTAATGAACTAATTAATAAAAGAACAGACGAGGGGGGAAGGAAGCCAAGTTTTTCCTGGTGAATTGTAGGTTGTGGAAAAGCTTAATGTATTCTGTAATCTCCTGGACGGCCTCTTGCCAGATTTTATAATGACGATAAATAACGAGGTCGGTCTTCAGTGTTCCTCAAAGACTCACCAGGGGGTGTTATCGTAACAGTTTTCCAGCCTCTCGTGGACCGCATCTTGAACTGGTCAAGTAATTTCCTGTAATCATGTGTATAGTAATGGCTCCCACGATCCTTGTGGAGGATAAGCCCGGCTCTAGGACATTTGGCGTTCCCTCGAAAAAAGATGGCTGACCAGATTCTTCGTCATGCCAGTAGCCATGGTCAACCTACGAATCCCGATCACACAAACTCCTGTGTCCGACAAGATAGAGTCACTTCTGCTTCTTCCCGGAACTCTTTCATGTACCGGCCTTGAGTGATTTCTTCCATGGATAGCACTTCCGTTTTGCCTACTAATATATTTTCAAAACTTTGGTGTCTATTTATTCAACTTACTCCATTTAGAGTCCTATTCAAAAAAACCAATTTCATAACCGCTCCCTAGTTGGAGATCTTATCGTTTTTAAATAATAAAATTGATCTTTTGGCAAAATAACCGACAATCGAATACCCTTTTGTGTGAAGCAGTCGAATCACCTCAACTACAGTCGTCTCTTCGTTTATGCCTCTTTCAGGCCCACAATCCACGCTAATGAATCTCGTTCGAGCCAAGGTCTTCACAGCACCTCTTAAAATTTCTGGCTCCGCCCCTTCAGCCTCAAGTTTAATCAACTTAATGACAGCACCATCAACAAAATTCGATACATCATCTCTGGCCATGACATCATCTAAACTGAATACGGATATAGTGCTTTTACGTTCAAAATCCCTTGGCTCAATCAGTGATGTATCACTCGTATTATTTTTAAAAAATATCTCTTTCTCGCCACTTTCCGCCCAGAGCGCTAAGTTCAAGGCTAGATATCTTTCATGCGATGTGTTGCGAAGTAGACACTGGAACTCCTTCTGATCCGGCTCAATTCCGATAGCTTTAGCCCGATAAGTCTCACAAACGAATTTGGAGACCTCACCAATATTCGCTCCGATATCTATTACAACATCTTCTGGTTGCAATCCAACCTCCGCAAGCATGTATTCGGAAGCCAGCGTCGACAATCTATGCGCCACTCCTTTCGAAAATCTATGTATTCTCTCGGGCCTGCTAATCTCGATAGAATTGACATTTGATTCCAACACTAAAATAGAATCGTTTGCGCTTATGTAAGAAGCAGTAACTGGGTAACGAAAGATAATCGTGTTGAGGATCCGAAACCATCTCTCCCAACCACTCCCCGTCGCATGCCTAAGGAGTGAAGTCCCAACCCCATAAACATACCTTTTAGCCAATTCAAAGCGCATCTTACCACCTCATTATCCGTGTATGAAGTTATCCTTTTACAAAACCTACACCACGGGCCGTGGCATTTCAGATTCCTGCTTAGAAGCAAGAATCTCTTTATACGCACCAAGTAGTTGTTTCTTGACTAGCTCCGGGGAATGCCTTTTCAGTGCCCTTTCACGCGCACACTCACCCAATGCACGAGCAAACCCAGGATCATTCTTTAGTTGAGCAATAGCGCCCGCCAAACCAAGAGGATCCCCAGGCTGGACTAATATTCCGTCCTCTCCATCCCGAATGTACGAACCGCTTCCGCCAGCCAGCGTAGCCACACAAGGCATGCCCAAACACATCGCCTCCGCTAAATTATTCGGGCTATTTTCCATATATGAGGCCATCACATATACATGAGCTTCACACATTTTCCGGATTAACGATTCTGGATTCAAGCGCCCACATAATTGAAATGATCGATCTGGAAAACGGACTCCCATTTTCTTCCGTGCCGCTTTCACGGACATAGAGCTGGATGAAATACCCGCAATAGACCACTCGACAGGGATGTCATTCTCATCAAGAAGCGCCGCCGCTTCGGCGAGCACGTCAAAGCCCTTCATCAGAGAGTCTCCCAATGTGGTATGAACACGAAACGGTTCTGATGGATTCGGCGATAACCATCTGTTTTTATAGAAATCAGTCCGCAAAGCTCTATCTACATGGAAATAATGACAGGGAGGATTAATTAGCATCGAAATTCGCCGATCCCATTGTGTACGGCCAGAAATAAACTCCGCCTGTCTGATGTAAAGGTGCTCTCGTATCGCTTGTTTTTGTACGTGTCTTTTGTGATTGGCTACCCGCTTGGGAAACAAGGACTGCAAGCTTCCACCATAGTCGTAGAAAAAGGTACGCAAAAACAAGTCATCATATCCACCTTGGATATGTCTTTGAAAAGATCCAAGAATCCCCTGTAACGTCAAAAGCACTGGAATACCTTTTGAGCGAGCTTCCGGCATTAGCCCTCCGAAAGCCTTCTCTGTCCCGTGAATGTCAATAAGATCCGGACGCACCTTTTCTACAATTTCCCTTGCCTGATCCAGTATCGGCCCATCATCATGACCTACGTTAAATAATGAACGTGCCAGAAGCCGGGTGCGCCACGCTCGTGGCCTTATCGCATAACAGGTTAAGAAGTCGCTTTTTATTTCGGCCGGACCGTATGGATCGACATAAGCCACACTCAGTGTCACATCAGCGCAGACAATGCTTGCTAAACCCTCTAGCCATCCACCAGTGCCTGAATTTTTATGAGCCTCAACCATTGTTGGTGTAATGGGTTTGTTTACAAACCATAATACATCCATATTCATCACATTCATAGGCTCAGCGTCAACAACAGAAAATCTGCCGACATATCATATTGATACTTATTAAGGAGTACGTTGATTGCCAGACACAAAAGCAGTTGCTACTCCCTGAAAAGCGCTGATCGTGCTGCAAAATCTTGAAAGATATGTCCGGCAACCAATGACCGTCTTAATAATAAAAAAACAGTACACATGACACAATGAAGAACAACCTATCTCTTCATAATAAATGTTACAGCTTTCGTTCCATTTGCCTTATCGCCCCTCCGGAAGGGCCACCTCTCTCCAGAGCTCGACTGCCCAAAAACGACACCTAATAGACCCATTAGTAGGTAACTGAAGTTATTCATCAGAACGAATTGCCCCACTAAACCACCCACAACCGCATTGGCCATCACAACAGCCCCTACCGTCATAGAAAGATAATTTGAACTACGCGACATAAATATCTTGCCTGCATGCCCGACCATCAACAAGTAGAGAGAGATACCGACAAACCCAACAGCGAATCCATATTGTCTGAGTAGCTCGAGACCGATATTATGGGCACCATATGTAACTTCTTGCATTGAGCCACGCAACGGTTTAAACTCAACCAATGGCGGATGAATAGGAGGAAAGACATTATTAGCATAAACCAACGTCTCCCAAGTTCCAGTCCACAAAACGCCTCGATCACCAAACGCTTTAAATTCCAATGCTGAAAAGATATCGCTCCATGATTCGACATCACGTAGGTTGCTAGCTAGATAACCCGAGGCTCCGCGCTCGCCCGCGGTTATCATCACATAGAACATAACCGAAATTGCAACTCCACATAGCACTTTACCTGTTGAAATTCCCAAAAAGAAATCTCGCCAAAATCTATTTGACAAAATGATTAATAACGCCACCAACACTGTCAACAAAAGTGTGAACGTCACTTCAAGACGCCCAAACACCATTAGTGGGGCAAAAAGTAACGGTGAAATGATTAAAGGCCTGGAGACTATTTTTTTTTGACTACCAATTAAAGAGGCCACCGCAACCACCGTCAATATTGGCAGCGCCAAAAAATAGTATCGAATGTATGCTTCCACTAAGCCGCTTGCATGAACCAGCACGCAGGTCAGTAGAATCCATAACACTCTCTCGATCACGACCTGATTCACCTGCTCCGCAATCAACACCCCGTAGAAAAATCCAAACAAACCAAGATACAACGCCAGATCCACCCCAATTTCGGTTAATGAGTATCCAAGTGCGAAGAATTTCTGTACTGCGACATACCCAAGAAGAGCCATCGGCAACACAGTGACAACATACAAAGCCTGAATACGGTATCGCTGCAGGTCTCGCCATTTGAAAAGCGGTAATATGGCACACCCCAGTAGAATCGTCTGCGACACCAGAGTGCCGGGTAAAAAATGCAAAAGCAACGCTGGAAAATAAGTTGCCTTCACAGTAAACAGCATATACAGAACGTAGGGGATCATAAGAAATTTGAATTGAGGTCCCAGAAAAAAATATCCTGGAAGAAGCAGAAACGCGACTCCTAGATGGAAGAGCCCGGATTTAATGGACAAGCATTTCACTCTGGATCCCATTAAATGTGGTATTCATTTTCATAGACGTATTAAAGTGACCGAATGAATTTATTCATTCTCAAGGCATGCCGACCGTAGTGAAAATGCTGCTCCACCGTCTCCATCCCCCGTTTCCCAATATTCGCCCCAAGCTCTCGTTCATGGTAACAACGTACTACTGCTTTTGCCATTTTTTCGCTGTCATCTGGCGCCACCACGAATGCATTATCCCCATCCACCAGATAGCGATTCGCCTCCAAACCCTCCGCTGCAAAGATCACAGGTCTACCTGAAGCCAGACAGGAGCCGAGTTTCGTAGGAAAATTGTAATGATTCTGAAAGCTTTTCGGTTTATTTATGATATGGGCGAGCGCCCCAGACATTAACCCCTGCAGGTTCCTCTCCGGGCAGAAACCTGTGATAACAATGGCATCATGGAGTCCGTGTTTCGCCAAAATCCTCACAATCCCTTCCCATGTTGAAGATTGAGTGACCTTGTTAGTGAGAAAAAATTTTAATCGAATCCCATATTGTTCGTTAAGCATTTGATGTGCCATCGAGAAGGCATCAAAGACCGCTAAGATACCATCCTTTTGCTCCGACAATGATCCGGCATGAAATAAATAGACTTCTTCCGTTCCGGCCTTGCGCTTAGGAGAGGGAGAGGGAAGATGCTCAGTCAGAATAGGAACTAGGATTTTCTTCGTCTTAGGTGCATATCTTTTAGCGACATCCTCCAGTGCCTGTGAAATCACAATAAACCCATTAGCGAGTGGGAAAACGGCATGCAGGACGAAGGCGCGAAGAAAGTAGCTAACACCTGGAAGGCGCGTAATCCTGCTTCCTTCGGTGGCGTACGGATATTCATTGAGTTCGAGAACGATCTTTTTGCCTCCAACTCTCAGAAGCAGCATCATAAGAAAGCGTGACATCGCCGTGTTGGCATAAATGAAAAATACATCACATTGCCACATTGTGGCGATGGTGTACAACGAAAGCACAATCGGTTCCATATAGGCACGCAGGTACCGCTTCCACAGGCCACCCTTGGCTTCCCGGTTACAAAGCAACCTGAACCGAATGCCTTCACTCTCACCCTCGAATAACCAGCACCGTCCGGGAAGAAGATGAATGTTTTTTGGTGAAACCACCTCTACGTCATCGCCTTGCTCCTGTAGCGCTTTCGCATAGCAACGAATCCGCGATGTTGCTGCAAGACCTTCAGGAAAGCTCGCTAATGTTACAATGCGGATCTTCATAACAGACCCTTGATCACTCGGCAGGGGTTGCCTGCCGCAATCACGTTCTCCGGAATGTCCCTGGTCACGATGCTTCCTGCGCCAATCACGCTATTGCGGCCAATGCTCACGCCTTTCATTACGATCACGTTCACCCCGAGCCAAACATGGTCTCCGATATGGATTGGTTTCGGGGCTCCGGCACGTGGATCATCCGGATGCCAATCCCCATCGGTGATCAGAGTATTCGCACCGCAGCGAACATGGGTCCCGATTGTGATTTCGAGGAAGCAGCCGATCACGGTTCCGCTAAACCCACAATCCGAGCTTACCGTAAGCATCGCACCATCCTGAGCAGAGATGATGCAAGGCCGGTTAATTCCGATTAGATTCGCGTGGGGAGAAGAACGAAACACACAGCGGTCCCCAAACCGAATGGAGGCATTGCGAGCCTTTTGAAACGTGGTGAGTCCATAGAATTTACAACCACGCCCCAACTCTACCCCAGCAAGCCATGAGTTGAGTCTGTTGATAAGTGTCGACGCCACGGCAGCCGCTTCCCTGACACGAACGCGCAAAACATTCCACGCAGACACCCGATTCAACCTGGAACTCACATTGACATCTCGGCCTCGTCTCAAGCCTATGGTGTCACTCTTTTCATTCATGTGCTTGCATCATACAGTCCAGACTCAATATGGATTTACCAACATCGCTTGGATCACTCTTGCTATTATAGCATTTACCTCTAAAGACGCTGCACCTTTGATCAATAAATAGAAAAACGTTTGCTTGAAGGACTGATACCTCCTTAGTGTATGAAAATACGAAACTGTTCGTTCTTTTGGGTAAGTTCATCAAAGCTTCCTTCATCCACAATTCGACCATGTTCGAGAACACAGATACTGTCGCAATCGCGCAGCGTACTCAAGCGGTGGGCGATCATGATGATGGTGATTTCACCGGCCAGGTTTTGCACGGCTTCCATAACAGCTTGTTCCATGAGATTGTCGAGTGCGCTGGTTGCTTCATCAAGTATTAAAACCTTTGGTTGATGATAAAGTGCGCGTGCTATTCCAATGCGCTGGCGCTGTCCGCCGGAAAGACGAGTACCACGCTCGCCGACGAACGTTTGATAGCCCATAGGAAGTTCCCGGGTTACAAACTCATGCAGGTTCGCAACGCTGGCCGCATACTCGACAGCCTCCTGATTGATCTGCTCCTTCTCTATGCCGAATGCGATGTTGGCAGCCACGGTATCGTCGGCGAGGAATATCTGCTGGGGCACATAGCCGAGCGTGCGTTGCCATGAGCGGCGATTCTCTTGAGTGATCTCCGCACCATCCACATACAAAGCGCCACATTGTGGTTTTAATAGACCGAGAATGAGATCGACAGCTGTGGTCTTTCCCGAGCCTGTCCTGCCTACCAGGCCAACTGTTTTGTTTGCCTGAATCTCGAGATTCAGTCCAGCCACAGCAGGACGTGGAGCGTTCGGGTAGCTATAGGTGGCATCTTTTAATTGAATCCTCCGCTCTGGAATCATTCTCTGACTCGAATTAGAATCAGAAACCTCCTCAGCCGCAAGGGCCTGCAGATCGCCATGGAGGCGATCCAATGCAGGTCCAGAGAATCGGAGCGATGTAGCAGTGCGATAGGATTCCTGTAGTGCGGGCATCAAACGATAGCCCGCCAGCGCATAGAGCGCAATCATTGGAAGAGTGTCTTGCAGGCCGTTTCCGCTACGCATCAGGAAAAGCGTCAAAATCAGAATACCGCCGAAGCTGATAATCTCGAGCGCATAGCGCGGTAAAATTCCCATGACATACGCCAGGACTTGCGTACGTGCGAAGCGTTGAGCTGGCCCATCAAAACGCCTAAGTGCAACATCTTCCAATGCACCAAGCTTAAGCTCCTTAATGCCACCAAAGGTTTCACTAACCACCTTGAAACGTTTCTCGTTGGCTGCCACGCGTTCGGTTCCTACGCGGTCAAGCATCCGACGCAGTCCGATATAAATCATGGAATAGGCGCCGCCCATGGCAATACCAACCACTAAAGCAACAATCGGGTTTACTACTACCAGCAGCAGAAGAACCGCAACAACGACAGTGATGCGAGCCAGGTATTCCATGAGTGGCACCAGAGCACCTCTCACTACCAATTGCGCCTCACTCAACACACTCTTACCAAGATCCGCGCTATGTTGGTTGAGAAACCATTCGTAAGGCTGCCGCAAATAACCTGCCAGAAGTCGGCGACCGACCGAATATTCACGCATCTGCGTGAAATGAGAAATTGCCCACGTCGTGAACGCTTTAGAAGAGATGGAGATGATGAGAGCAACGAACACCATAACTCCGAGAAAAAGAAGGAACCGCCCCGGATCGGTAAATTCGAGCGCGGAATAAACGGTGTTCAGGTAAACGTTGTCCTTGACCATATCCGGGTTAACCAACACTGCCATGAACGGCATAATCGAGGCAATGCCAATTACCTCTAATAAGGCTACAATGAGACTCATAATGAACAATAGGTAGCTCTGGCGACGCTCTCTGGGAGAGAGGAGCGCCAGAACTTTCCGGATTAAAGCTAGCATTTGGGTGTATTGAGTTAGCGTTTGGTGAGTGGCTGGTCTTCTGAGGTCGGTCTTCAATAGTGGATACCAGACCTCTCAGTATTTTTTTCTCTAAATATTCTCTTTCAAAAGTATCTTGTGAACAATATCCAAGTCTTTACTTTATTCATTGTCGATTATAAATAATCTCTATGTTATTCAAACAGCTCTATTTCAACCTAATTCTTTGAGGTGTAGTTTCTGTGATGAAACAGCTTGGCTTTTGAGGGCCCCAGAAACTCTCCATTGGGGGGTATACCCCAAGGAGATAGGTTGCGTGCTCATAATATTTCCTTTACAGCTCTCAGAAACTTGCACAAAATTGCCACAATACTCATGTAAAGGTTGAGAAACATTACTGACTGCCCCGATCAGAATAAACAATCAGACCTTAGCTGGATGCTTTGTTGTAACCACCGCCTGGGATAATGATTGATCTCGCGTCAAAGTCGGGTAAGTATTCGGGGATAATTTTTTTCAGCACTTCTTTTATCCCACGAGAATCATGTACTTTCGCCTTGCTTGCAAGTTCGCTCAGCAAAACCTCGATCTCACTATAAGGTTTTCCATCTCCATGCAGCACCATGATTTTTTCGTGCGTTGTCGGGACGATACCTTCTCCTTCGGTAATCAGCTCTTCATAGAGTTTTTCGCCAGGGCGAAGACCGGTGTAAACGATTTTAATATCACTTTCCGGTTCGTATCCCATAAGCTTAATGAGATCAAAGGCCAGGTTGGCAATCTTTATCGGTGCTCCCATCTTTAACAAAAAGATTTCCCCGCCCTTCCCCATGGCCCCGGCTTGGAGGATAAGCTGGGCTGCCTCCTCAACCGACATGAAATAACGGGTAATTTCCGGATCGGTAACCGTTACCGGACCGCCGTTTTCTATCTGGTGTTTGAACAGGGGAATAACCGAACCGGAAGACCCCAGAACATTGCCGAAACGGACGGCCATGAAGGTAGTATTATGACAGGCGGTGTTCAAGGTGTCTGTCTCCGGGCTTTGACAATCTGCAGGTATTTTCTTTCTGCCATTGTTTCCCATCGATTGCTGCCATTGTTCCCGGCAGTGCGCCAGCATAAGGAGTTCGGTAAGCCTCTTTGAGGCGCCCATAACATTGGTTGGGCGTACTGCTTTATCGGTAGAGACGAGGACGAAACGTTCGGTATTATAAAAAATGGCGGTCTCAATCAGATTGCGAACGGCAAAGACATTATTGAAAATCGCCTCCCAAGGGTTGGCTTCAACCAGAGGCACATGTTTATAAGCTGCGGCATGGAAGACAACGGAAGGTGCGTATTCGCAGAAGAGGGAATTGAGCAAGTCTCTGTTCTGGATCTTCCCTAAAACCGGAACATAGCCTTGGAAATGATGCTCATGCTGCAATTCCATCTGGATTTTATACAGATTCTCTTCACCGGCATCGAGCAGAATGATGGTTTTCGGTTCAAAATTGAGAATCTGCCGGCATAGCTCGGAACCAATCGAGCCGCCTGCCCCGGTTACCAGGATTGTCCGGCCGGTCAGATATTTGCCGATCTCCTTTTGATCGAGGTGCACCGTCGGCCGGCCCAGCAAGTCCCTATAGGATATTTCACGACTGGAGGTCACGCTCAGTCGGCCCTTAATGATCTCACCCATGCTCGGCAACACCTTGAATTTGGTATTTGCCTGCTGACAGATCTCGACAATCCGTTTCATCTGTTCGCCGGTTGCCGACGCAACCGCAATAAGGACCTCCTCAGCCCTGGTCCTGGCAATGCATTCCTTCAGTGTATCGACACCTCCGACTACCGGTATGTCATGAATCTTTAAACCTTGCTTTCTTGGATCGTCGTCTACCAAACCAACGACCTGGTAGAGGACGCTGACGTTGTCTCTGATCTCACGAATAACCTTTTCGGCGGCAGCGCCGGCACCAATGAGCAACAGCCTTTTCTTTCGCTTCTTTTCATTGTCCTGGGCAAACCATAAGGTGAGATCCTTGGTCTGCAGGAGATAGCGGATTGTGCCGCGATGACAGCAGATAAGTAAAAAGGTAAAAACCCCATCCATGAAAAAAACCGACCGGGACAGGCCATCAAAGCGGTTCATATAAAGAACACTCATAATTATGAAACCTGACGATACCGCCACCGCCTTGGTAATATTAAGCAGATCGGCAATACTGGTATAGCGCCACATACCACGATAGAGGCCGAAAAAATAAAAAACAGGAATTTTGGTTACTATCAGGATGGGGAAGAAAAGCAGAATTTGCGGGAGTTGATTAACGATTAGCCCTTCAAATCTAACCATATAGGCAAGTAAATGGGCAATCAGGATAAGGGCACTATCGACCAGAAGAACAATCCAGAAATTTGTGCGCAGGGCGAGATTCCAGAGAATTCTGGGTTGTTCGTTGAAGGCATTGATGAGCTTAGTTCGCATATGTACCTTCCCATTCCGGGATCTTTCTTGTCAATGTACGTCAAACACCTGTCCCCGAATCGATGCCATCCGGGTAAATGAGCAAAGAATTATACTCCTACAATATAAAATGGAAAATGCAATGGAAACTGCACGGAAACCAACGGCATCCCGGATGGTTTCCGTTTTCGATGGCAGGAGCCTCGATCCTCTTGTCCTCGTAGAACAAAGTGGTTTTGGGCTTCTTGATTTCTCAGGCCGGGGTGCGGGATTATGCCCTTGCGATATAAAGCTACTTCCTTAAAAAGGAAGTGCCCTACCCTGCCAAATCATACATTGCTATTAAGCCCTAACGCCAAAGCGAGAGTCCTTCGAGCCTCTTCATCTCCATGTACCAAACGGATCTCCTGAGGCGGCTGGGGCATCGACCGCACCCAGTCGACAAGCACCCTCTGATCGGCATGGGCTGAATAGGCAGTGAGGATGTGTACCCCTGCTTTAACAGGAGTTTTCTTCTCGATTATCCTTCTGCCGGGTGTACCTTCGGCCTGATAGCCGACAAAAAATATGTCGTTTTTGGGATCATCAAGCCCATGTTTGAGATGGTCGACGATTCGCCCGCCGGTACACATGCCGCTGCCGGCGATGATAATGGCCGGGCCGTTGATATCCAAAAGGGTTTTATGATCCTGATATTTCGCCACTGCATAAAGGCCCTTAAAGTCGAAGGGATGGTCGCCTCTTGCCTTGAGATGCTTCGCCTCTTCATCCCAGTAATTCTCAAGGTTTGAATAGATTTTGGTGATCTCCAGCCCCAGCGGAGAATCGATAAATACGGGAACCTTGAGGCCGATTCTATCCAGCTCATACAGCAGCTCCTGGGTTCTGCCCAAGGCAAAGGCCGGGATATAAACGATACCTTTGTCGGCAAGGGCTTTTTGCAGCAATTTTCGCAAAGCCTCAATTCGACCTTTGCGGCTGGGATGCAGCCTGTCGCCGTAGGTGGATTCGAGGATGAGAAGATCGCAGGCATCCGGCGGGTCGGGATCGGGCAGGATCGGGGTGCCTGCGCAGCCGAGATCGCCGGAGAACAGCACCCGATATTCACCAGCTGGAGAGGTTGATGCTTCAGGAAAGGTGAGCAAAATAAAACACGAGCCGAGGATATGCCCGGCATTGCCCAGCTTGAAAGTAATCCCTTTCTTGAGGGTAAAGGTCTCCTGCAGTTCAAAGCCCCAGGACATTTCTTCAATCAAGGTCTCTAGGCGCTGGACCTCCTGGTCGGTTTTCGCCGAGAACGACATGGCGTCGCGGAGCATGGGCTGCAGCAGTGCCTTGGTGGCATGGGTGCAGATGATCTCGCCGCGAAACCCGGCTTCGATCAGATCCGGCACCCGGCCGATATGGTCGATATGGGCGTGGGTCAGGAAAAGATAGTCGATCTGGCTGGGTTGTACCGGGAAGTCGGCAAAGGGCAATACCGGATCGTCACCCTGGGAGGTACCGCAATCAACGAGGATATTAATGCCCTCGGGCGTCCCCGGCCGGGTCTCAATCAGATGACAGGAGCCGGTGACGCACTCTTTTGCGCCGAGGTGGGAGATTTTCGTATTTATCGTACTAATGCCCTCCCTTTTCACTGAGTAACCAATCGCGAGCAGCAACAACCGTCACCGCAGAGGGGATGTCTAACGATACGGGTCGGTCAAGGGCAATCAGTACCGGTTCGGCCCGGGGAAAGTCTTTCATCGCATCGAGTAATCCTCTGATTTCTCGGGAAAACGTTGCCGGCTGATCAACGCTGGCACATACCTGGATCAATTCTTCGTGGCCTTCGACATAGCGTGCATGGAAATCAACCTCAAAGCCTTGTATGGTCCGTACATAGGTAACTTCCGCAGCACGTCTGTCCAACTCCAGGAACACAGCAGTTTCAAGGGCGTGGCCGAGGTTGGCTTTACCCGACCGATCAAAAATCGGAATCAAACCGGCGTCAATGGGGTAGACCTTACGCGGATTAACCCTGCGGCGCCGTTCCGAATCGGTGGCGATAGCTATGCTGCGTAACAGAAAAGTGTCCTCAAGATAGCCCAGGTACGTGTGCAATGTTTCTTTGCCGACTGCAATACCTTGAGATTTCAGGTCTAAATGGAATTTATTGATACTGAAAGTGCCTGCCGCATTGCCCAGCAGCTGGCGCACCATCCAACGCAATACCAGCGGTTGTGAGATTCCATGACGTTCCACGACATCGCGCAGCAGCACAACATCCACATAGCCATTCAATAAGGCGATACGATTAGCGGCATCCAGCCCCTGCACCTCGGGAAAACCACCTTGCTTCAGATAGCTGAGGAGGTGGTTGTCGAGCAGGGAGCGTATGGATTTCGACAAGTATTCCGGCGATTTCAGCGGCTCCACCCCCCTGTGGCGCAAGCTCTCGCGGAAGCTGAACGGCAGAACAACGGCTTCCATGGCACGGCCTCGCATGCTGGTGGCCACTTCACGCGAGAGCATCCGAGCAGAAGAGCCGGAGAGAAACAGATCAATTTTTTCGCTGTCGAGAAGCCGGCGAGCAAACATTTCCCAGCCGGGGATGACCTGAATTTCATCAAGAAAAAAGGTGGCCCGCTGCTGGTCCCGCCATTTCGGATAAAGGCGATAATATTCCTCCACCAGCATATCAAGGTCTTTTGCCTGCATGCCTGCCAGGCGCTCATCCTCAAAGCTGAAATACAACAACCCTTCACGCGGTGTCCCTTGGGCAAAACGCTCAGCCAGGATTTGCCAGAGCAGACTGGTTTTACCCGCACGCCGCATCCCAATCACGGCGGTTGCCTTGTTTGGTACGGCTGGCAACCAGATATCACGGCGCGTCAACACCGGAATGGCTGCATCGAGCGAATCGACAATTTTTTGTCGAACAACCTGACGAAATTGATCTCCCATGAAGGATACTTTACAGATTATTTAACCTTATTGGAAGGATAATGTTGCCATAAAATACCACCTGAAGGAGAATCTGTTTCGACTTCCAGTTTATTTTCAATACCCAGCCCACTTCGTATCGACCTGCTGCTGCACCTTGGCGACTATCTCCGGATCAAGCGACTTGAACCTGCCCTGGGTCTTAAAATATTCCGACACCGGCAGCCGTTTTTTGCCGAGCAGATTAAGCGAAGGCCCGGTCAGGGTAAACTTGCCGTCGACAATTTCGTACAGATCGAAAAGGCCAGTTTGAACCGCCAGCTTGCCAACCTTGATGGTGTACCGTGTTTCAAAGCTCCAGCCCGGCGGGCACGGGGTGTGAACGTGAATATATCTCGGCCCGGCAATGGTCGTGGCTTTTTTTACTTTATCATAAAAATCAAGAGGATAGGCAGCAGAAGCGGTGGCTACGTAGGGGATACCGTGGGCGGCAATGATTGCCGGGACGTCCTTTTTCTCCTGGAGCTTGCCCTTGATGGGGGTCGTCGTGGTCAGAACACCCTGGGGGGTGGTTCCCGATCGCTGGACACCGGTATTCATATACGCCTCATTGTCATAGCATATATAGATGATGTCCTCGCCCCGCTCACAGGCGCCGGAAAGGGCCTGAATACCGATATCGCCGGTCCCCCCGTCACCCGCCCAGGCAACGACGTTGACGCCTGTCTTCTTCAGGGCCTTCATTGCCCCGCGCACCCCGGTTGCTGCGGCGCCGGTCGAGGCAAAGGGCACATTGACACAGGGAAGTTTGGTAGAGGCCACTGGATACAGGCCCTGCAACACGGTAAGGCAGCTGGGCGGCACCACCAGAATGGTATTTTTACCGAGTGCCTTCAAGCCGATACGATAGACAATCGACAAACCACAGCCCGAGCAGGCCCGGTTCCCCGGATGGACGAACTCTTCTTCAGTCAAGTTTAAAATAGTAGTTGCTTTTGCCATGGTAGTTATTCCTGTAGTTTCAAACCGATCCAGCGAGGACTGTCGCCGAATTTTGCCGGGGAGGCACACGATACGGCCAAGGCATCAAGAAGGTGCTGGGTCCGTATCTCTCTGCCGCCAAGGCCGAGGATGTAATTGTGGATATGTGGTTTCTTGTCGCTGCAGTACAGTGCGGCCTTGATATCGGCGTACAATGCGCCCTGGTTGCCGTAGCTGAGCGCCTTCTCGAAGACGATGGCGCACTTCTTGCCAGCCAGGGCTTTGACAATTGCCTGATCAGGGAAGGGCCGATACATCTGCACCCCCATAACACCGATCTTCACCTTGTCGTTACGCATGATATCGATGACGTCGCGCAGCTGATAGGACAGCGAACCGATGGCGACCGCCACGAAATCGGCGTCGTCGCACCGGTATTCCTCCACAAAGGGCGTGCCGCCACGGCCGAATTTCTTGGCGAACTCCTTGTCGATAGTCTCGTAGGCCTGCAGAGATGCCCGCAGATCCTCCTGGAGATTGTGGCGGATCTCGATATATCCCGGCTGTATATTGCCGTCCACCCCCGGCCGTACGTCGGGCAGGGTAACCGTGTTAAAGTTGCCGGGATCCTGCGGATCAAGAAAATGTTTCGGTGTAAAAGGCGGCAGGAATGCATCGACCTTGCCCTGCTCCGGCTGATCAAAAGGCATGTAGGTGTGGGACAGCAGATAGCCGTCGTAACAGACCATGACCGGAATGCTCACCGTCTGGGCGAGCTTGAAGGCCTTGATGACCGAATCGATGATCTGCTGGTGGTCGTTGCAGTAGATCTGGATCCAGCCGACATCGCGCTGGGCGATGGTATCCTGCTGGTCGTTCCATACCGTCCACGGTGCGCCGATGCCCCGGTTGGCCACACACATGACGATGGGCAGCCGCGCCCCCACCGCCCAGTGCAACTGTTCGTTCATATACAAAAGGCCGTTGGCGCTGGTGGCGGTAAAGGCCCTTGCCCCGGCGGTCTGGGCGGCGATGCACACCGCCATGGCACTGTGCTCGCTTTCTACCGGGATATACTGAGCCTCAAGCTTTCCGGACTCGACGAATTCCGACAATTTTTCCGTCAACGGGGTCTGCGGGGTAATGGGATAGGCGGCGATGACCTGGGCCCGTGATAACTTCACGCCGGTTGCAGCCGCGACATTTCCGGATTCAATAATATGCATGGGATTATTTCTCCTCCGTGTTGGACGTTGCCTCGGCAACCATACTGATAGCGCCAGCTGGGCACTCTTCGGCACAAATCCCGCAACCTTTGCAGTAATCATAGTTGATTACCGGCGGTATGGTCTTGCTGACTACGCAGTCGGGACAATACATCCAGCAGTTAAAACAGGATTTTCTCTTGGTTTTTACCGGAATGCATGCCTCAAGGTTGATGACCGGCCGCAAAACCCGCCATGACCCGGTGTTGCCACCATCGCCAGGACCCGGTTTGCTGCGCGACAGCATATTGCAATACGTTTTCTTCACCATCGATCAGCCTCCAATTGCCGTATTCTCATAGGAAATGCGGGCGGCCATCGCGTTCTTTTCCGGCCGTTTCCCGATAAATTCTTGTTCAATCGCCTGCACCAGGACCTCAATGTCCACCAGGCCAGTGGCCTTGGCAAAGACGCCAATGATTCCCGAGTTGACAATGCCCGGGGGCAGACCGGCGGCGATGCCGTGTTTGGTGACATCGGAAACTGCTATTCGCGCCCCGCCAAAATTGTACGACTCAAGAGGTTGCGGCGCATTCAATACCACCAGGCCGCCCTCTTTTAATCCCGCCACTACATTTACCTCTTCGAGAAGGGTGTGGTCCAGGACCACCACCATGTCCGGGGTGGTGATCGGCGAGAGATCGTAGATTTTTTCCTTGGAAATCTTCAGCGAGGTAAACACCGGGGCGCCCCTTCGCTCGGTTCCGAAGGTCGGCGCCATGACCACGCCCTTATATCCGGAAACAAAGGCACCATTGGCGACAATCTTTGCCGCGGTAATAGCGCCCTGCCCTCCACGTCCGTGCCATCGTATCTCAATTATGTCTTTTCTCATTTTCCACCGAAATATTTATTATTCCAATACGTTCCAGCGTTCACCATGGGACGCTTCTCTGCACCCCCGAACGGGGCAAAAAAATAGACGAAAAAAACATGCAATTATTTTTGTAAGTGACTAAACAACGCCGGTGGCATTATACTTGAATCCATAATAATAACTACGCTAATTGAATGCCGTGTTTATTTAATAAACATTATTGTTACTCCAGTTAACACCGTAATATCAAATTATTATAACTAAGCTAAGGGGCGATCATGAAAATTTCAGTAACAAAGGCCGCAACATTAAAAAAACGACCTGACGGTTCCGGCCTTGGATTTGGGACTATCTTCACCGATCATATGTTCAACATGGATTATAATCCCACCGACGGCTGGCATAACCCGCGGGTCGAGCCCTACAGCCCAATTTCCATGGACCCCTCGACCATGGTTCTCCACTATGGCCAAGCGATTTTCGAGGGCCTCAAGGCCTACCGCACCGGCTCCGGCGAGGTCCAGCTTTTCCGGCCGAAGGACAATATCAAACGTCTCAACATATCGGCGCACCGGCTGTGCATCCCGCAATTTGATGAGGAATTGGTCCTTGAAGGACTCCTGCAGCTTCTCAAAATCGACAAGGACTGGGTGCCCAGCGCCCCGGGGACATCGCTGTATATCCGTCCGACGGTTATCGCCATGGACGCCCACCTCGGCCTGCGTTCGTCAAACACCTACCGGCTCTTTATTATTCTTAGCCCGGTTGGCGCCTACTACCCCGAGGGTTTCAATCCGGTGAAGATCTGGGTGACCACCGAGTACGTGCGCGCCGTCAGAGGCGGTGTTGGCCAAGCGAAGACCGCCGGCAATTACGCGGCGAGCCTCTACGCCTCGGACCTTGCGAAAAAGGAGGGCTATACCCAGGTACTCTGGCTGGACGGTGTTGAACTGAAGTACATCGAAGAGGTGGGCACCATGAACATCTTCTTCTGCATCGGCGATGAACTCATCACCCCCGCCCTCAACGGCAGTATTCTCGCCGGGGTCACCAGGGACTCAGTCATCAAGTTGGCGAAGTCCTGGAATGTCAAGGTCGTGGAAAGACTGATCAGTATCCATGAGGTGTATGAGGCGCACGAGAAGGGCTTGCTGAAGGAGGTGTTTGGCTCGGGAACCGCCGCGGTCATCTCGCCGGTCGGCCACATCAAATTCAACGGCAGGGAGATCACCGTCGGCGATGGCCAGGTAGGACCGCTGTCGGCGAAACTTTTCAAAGGCCTTATGGACATCCAGTACGGCAAGGCCGAAGACCAGTTCCACTGGAATCTGCCGGTCAAATAGGCATTCGTGCATATACTGCCCCGGCATATCGTTCGTGCCGGGGCAGTAAGTCCTGCATACTCTCAGCAGCAAGGGGTGGTTAAAGAATGACCATCTCGTCCTTGGCATAAATTACCGCCAGAATGGTTGCCGGCTGGTCGCCATGACAGGACACGACATGCGGCATGGTCGAATCGTAATAGATTGAATCGCCGGGGTTGAGAATGTCGGTATGATTGAGGAGCCTGACCTCGACCTTGCCCTCCAGGACAAACAAAAACTCCTCACCGATATGCTGATTTGGCTCAGGCTGCCGGACCTTTCCGGGGTTGAGGGTGACCAAAAATGGCTCCATCTGTTTCTTTTTCTTGTGCTGCCCCAGGGACTCGTAACTGTAGGCCGAAGACTCGCCATCGGTGGAGTTGAACCGCGACACCGGTTTTCTGTCGTCGCTTCTGACGATGCAGTAGGCGGCATCCCCTTTCTCGCCGAATAAATCGCCAACCGAGACCTCAAAGGCCTTTGCCAAACTCACCAGGTTTCCGAGAGGCGGGGAGATCAGGTGATTCTCAATGCTGGAAAGGGTTGTCTCGCTTATCCCGGATTTCTCGGCGACTTCTTGGCGCGACATTTTCCTGGCAATGCGCAGATCTTTAATCCTTTGGCCGACTTTCACAGTGCTCTCAGGCATCGTTTTCCTCCTGGTTGGCAGCGTATCTTGGCCACGCCGGCAACGGGCTTGTCGCCAGGTGGAGCATCGAACGGGTTTTTCCTTACTCCCCAGAAGTTTACCGCATCCGCCGGCTCTTTGCCAACTATTACACCGGAACATGCCCAGAGAAATGGCTACCGCCTGATGAGTTGCAGGCGGTTTCAGTGAAAATTCCCATGATGTTTTGCCGTCTTGCAGGTATACTGCCTTATTATGTTAGCGAAGACGCTTCGCTCCACGCGTTTCCCTTATTGATCATATGTCCGTTTTCCACGTTATCATAACCAGTTAACAATAAAGGAGAGTGACAATGACCCAGCAAAAGGAGGCCATGAACAAGAGTCTTGACCCGGCAGTACAACAGATGATCGCCAAGGCCGGTGCCGGGAATATTCCAACAGTCTGGGACCGTTACGCGGCCATGACCCCCCAATGCGGCTTTGGTGATAGCGGTCTGTGCTGCCGCCACTGCCTGCAGGGCCCCTGCCGCATCGATCCCTTTGGCGAAGGTCCGAAGGTAGGTATCTGCGGCGCTACCGCCGATGTCATGGTGGCAAGGGGGCTCGACCGGGCCATCGCCGCGGGCACAGCGGCGCACTCCGGTCACGCCAAGCATCTCGCCCATACCCTGAAGAAAATGGCCGAGGGCAAGGCCCCGGCCTACAGCATCAAGGAGCCGGCAAAGCTGCGGGCCGTTGCCACCCGCCTGGGCATTGCGACAACCGGCAGAACCGACAAGGATATCGCCCTTGAGGTGGCCAAGGCAGCGCTCGCCGACTTCCACGAAAAAGACACCCCGGTCCTCTGGGCGGCAACAGTCGTCAACCCGCAACGGGCCAAGGTGCTGACCGACCTTGGCCTGGTGCCCAAGGGCATCGACCATGAAGTCTCCGAGATCATGCACCGCACCCTCTACGGCGTAGATGCCGATCCCGTGAATCTGCTCCTCGGCGGTCTGCGCTGCGGTGTGGCCGATCTGGCCGGCTGCTACATGGGCACTGATTTGGCAGATATTCTCTTTGGCATCCCACAGCCAAGCGTCACCTCCGCCAACCTCGGCACCCTCAGGGCGGATGCGGTCAATATCGCCCTGCACGGCCACAATCCGGTCCTCTCCGAGATACTGGTGGCGGCGGCGCAAACCAAGGAGGAGGATGCCAAAAAGGCCGGGGCCACCGGCGTCAATCTGGTCGGTATCTGCTGCACCGGCAACGAGATCATGATGCGCCACGGCATCCCGGCCTGCACCCACTCGGTCAGCCAGGAGATGGCTATCGTCACCGGCGCCGTCGACGCCATGGTCGTTGATTATCAGTGCATCATGCCCTCCGTGGTGGGTGTCGCCGAATGCTTCGGCACCCAAATCATCACCACCATGGATATCGCCAAGATCAGCGGCGCTAGCCATGTCGACTTCAGCGAAGAGGCGGCACAAGCCAAGGCCAACGAGATTATCGACATGGCCATCGCCCAATTCAGCCGCCGCAAAAATAAACCAGTGGATATCCCGGCGGTCAAAACCCCAGTGGTTGCCGGTTTTTCCGTTGAGACGATCATCGCCGCCCTGGCGAAGCTGGACGCTGAACAGCCCCTCAAGCCCCTTGTCGATAATATCGTCGCCGGCAATATTCGCGGCGTCTGCCTCTTTGCCGGCTGCAATAATGTCAAGGTCCCCCAGGACCGGAACTTTGTGCAAATCGCTAAACGTCTGCTCAAGGAAAATGTCCTGGTGGTAGCCACCGGCTGCGGCGCCGGTGCCCTGATGCGCCATGGCTTTATGGATCCAGCCAATGTTGACGTCCTGTGTGGAGAAGGTCTCAAGGCGGTGCTGACTGCCATCGGTCAGGCCAATAATCTCGGTGGCCCGCTGCCGCCAGTACTGCATATGGGCTCCTGTGTCGACAACTCCCGGGCGGTGGCCCTGACGGTCGCGGTGGCTAAATATCTGGGGGTTGATACCCACCAGCTGCCGGTGGTGGCCTCTGCCGCCGAAGCGGTCTCTGAAAAAGCGGTATCGATAGGCGTCTATGCGGTGGCGGCCGGCCTGCCCACCCATGTCGGGGTGATGCTGCCGGTGCTCGGCAGCCCGCTTGTCACCCAGATTCTCACCGACAAGGTCAAGGATCTCACCGGCGGCTATTTTATCGTCGATCTTGATCCGGCAAGCGCCGCCGATAAACTGCTGGCCGCCATCGACTCGCGCCGCAAGGGATTGGGCTTACAATGATTGGTGCCGGTTTGACTGGTTGCCGAGCCAACCATTGTTGAAGAGTTCCACCGACCTCAATTTCTGCAAGGAGAACATCATGAATCAACCCAAAGAGATCTTTGTCCGGCTGGACCGCTGCATGGGCTGCCATAGCTGTGAACTGGCCTGTGCTGTTGCCCACTCCGCCGGACAGACCTTATATAGCGCCCTGTCCGAGAAACCGACCCCCAAACACCGTCTCTATGTCGAATGGGTAGCACCGGACCGGGCCGTCCCCGTCCTCTGCCGCCACTGCGAAGATGCCCCCTGCATGCATGCCTGCATTGCCGGAGCCATCAGCCGCACCTCCGCCGGGGCGGTGGTCACCGATGCCGACAGGTGCATCGGCTGCTGGACCTGCGTCATGGTCTGCCCCTACGGCGTCATCGGCCGCCATCTCGAAGACCATAAGGCCTTCCGCTGCGACCGCTGCCCCGGCCGCGAAGTCCCGGCCTGTGTCAACGCCTGCCCGACCAGGGCCCTGGTGTACCAAAACGTCAGCGACTATTCGCAAAAACAGCGGCAGACCGCCTCCCGCGAGATGCTGACCGGACAAGGGGGATAAGACCCATGGAAAAGCAACGCTATGTGATTATCGGCGGCAGTGCCGCCGGAATGGCCGCCGCCGAAGCTATCCGCCGCCTCGATCCCGGAGGAATGGTGCGGGTGCTGAGCGACGAAGCGGATGCCCCGTATTTCCGGCCCCTTATCCCTTTCCTCATCAGCCAGAAAAAGCGTCCTGAAGAAATCTTTCTGCAGGGCCGTGGCCCCTATCAGGGGAGTTCGATAGAGGTTTGGCAACAGCACCGGGTTGCCGGTATCGATACCCGGGCCGGGCTGGTGACGACCGAAAACGGGGCCACCGTTCCCTATGACAAATTGCTCATCGCCACCGGCAGCAGTCCAAATCTGCCCTCTGATATAGATGGGCTTGACTGCAAGGGCGTATTTGCCCTGCGCACCCTGGCAGATGCCCGACAGGCTGCCGACCGTGCTGCCTGCACCACCCGGGCAGTCATGCTTGGCGGCGGCCTGCTCAACCTCAAGGCCGCTTTTGCCCTGTTGGAGCGGGGTATCTCAGTATATCTGGTTGTGTCTTCACCGGAGGTGTTGAGCCAGCTCATGGAGCCCGACGATGCCTTTCTGATCCGCCAGGCCCTTGATCAGGCCGGCCTGAAGATTCTCACCGGCCGTAAGGCAAGGCACATCACAAGTGATACAAACGGGGTGACCGGGGTTGTGCTCGACAATGGCGACCACCTCCCCTGTGAGATGGTCTGCATCGGCAAAGGCGTCCGGCCCAATACGGGCTGGCTCAACTGCCGGGATATAACGGTGGACAAGGGAGTGGTCGTCGACAAGTATACCCGGACATCCGCCCCCAATGTCTATGCAGCGGGTGATGTCGCGGTAACCTTCGACCCGCTGACCGGGGCACCGATCATCACCGGTCTGTGGACCAACGCCGTCGAAATGGGCAGCTGCGCCGGCTCGAACATGGCAGGGCACCCAAGGGCCTACGGCGGCACCTTCGGCATCCTCAACGCCACCCAGGTGGCCCGCATGCCCTTTGTTTCCATGGGTATTGTCCACACCAGCGGTACCGGCTACCAGTGCCACAGCAGAACTTCCCCCGGTGCCCACCGCAAACTGGTGTTTTCCCCGGAGGGCGACCGCCTGGTAGGTGCTATCTTTGTCGGTGATATCGCCAAGGCCGGTCTCTACCGCGCCGTTATCCGCGAGAAGCTGGATCTGGCCAGGATGAAGGACAAGGTACTCGATCACCGTCTCCACTACGGCGATCTCCTCTGCGCCCGGGGCGCCTCATAGTAAGGCACAAGGCGGTTTAACCAGTCGCCGGATCGCAGATACCGTTTTACAGGAACAGCCACAGGCTCGCAGGTAGGCCTGTGGCTGTTTTTATTAGAGAAAAAACTATTGTAATAATACTTCTCATTAGCTACTATCCGGCCGAAAATCTTAGGCTCAGGAAATTACCGAAGACTCCTGCCAAGACTGCTTCCCTGCCTTCGCCCAACAGGCCCTCCACTGCGGTGAATTTTACAAATAACATTTACAATATAATTGGTTACTACACAAAATGACAAATATTGTATGGCTAGACAAATACGATACCGGAATTGCCGAAATTGACACCCAACACAGACAAATCGTTGACTATTTGAATCAACTCAACGAGGCGCGTTTATTCGGGAATGCCCAAAAAGTAAATGACGTCATTGAAGGAATCATCGACTACACCATGTCGCATTTTTCCTTTGAGGAAGCACTGATGGAACAAGCCGAGTACCCATTTCTCCGCCCCCATAAAAGCATCCACGGGACCTTCATCAAACGGGTTGACAAGTTTCAGACCCGCTTTAAGGCCGGCGAAAATATCTCCGGAGAATTCTATGATGTTCTAAAGAGATGGCTGGTCAACCACATCCAGCGTGACGATTCCGCTTATGTTCGCCTGGTCAAGGCCCATCTTGATACCTTGCGCAAGGAGGAGCCACCTGTTGCCAACGCCGAACCGCAGGGGAGCTGGATCTCCAGGGCAATGAAAAAGTTTTTCGGTGCATAGTCGCCCTGCCTTTAAAGCGTCCACGGACTAAAGATGCAGGAAACGCCAAGGACAGCCAGAAAGGCGCCGATCCATGCGGCCGAGGGCCGGTCTTTGCCGGGTGGCAATCCACAGGACGGGGAGGATGAAAATCGGCGAGGTGGCGGAAAGGGTCGACAACAGGCTCATAACCCTGAAGGACCGCCGGGCCAACGATTTCTACCGCAAACATGGCTTCAAGCATATCGGCAGCATCGAATACGACAACGTGTATGTAAAAAGTGGTCCGAGTGATTTAGCAATGGCATGGGGCGATCTCGACTATCTGCATCGAAACCTGTTTGCTGTTATCTGCCAGCCATTGTCTGCCAACCTCTTTGAATCCCAGCTTTTCATGGAATGCATGGGAATCCGGATTCGGCGGAACAACATTTATCTCGCAAGCAACCACAGGCAGGTGGGTTTCGGCGGCGAATTGGAAAACCTCCCGGTACATCTGCGACCCTATTCCCCTGCCACTTTGCTGTCTGTCCACCACTATTCGGTCAATATAGAGAAAATGCCGATATCGCTTTGAAAACCAGTGGTAATTAGCATTGACGTATGCTGCGTTTTCTCGCATTGCCAGAACGAAAGCAACGATTGTCCCGCTTGCTACCGCAGTCTTGGCGAAGCAGGAATAGCTGATGAGTTCCTTAAGCCGCCTTCTGTCCATCGTACTGGTATGCTGGACTTCTGCCCGGTTGATTTCGACAAGGCGGTCGTAATCTGCCTCGGTGATGTCCTGCAAAACAATATCTATCATAATCGAATGACCTTTGACTATACCCTTCGGGCAGCTGGTGATTGGTGTGCCAGCGGGGGACCCTGGTTTCACGAAGGAAAGGCGTCGCTGGCGATGGACGGCGACCACTTTTTACCTTCCTGCAGGGCCTGGAGTTCAGACATGGCCCGCTCTGCCTGGTGCACCGGCACGAAGAGGTGATCGTGGTGCAATCCGGCAACAACATTACAGCTGATACCGGCACCGGCAAGTGCCGAGGCAAATGCGGCGGTAAGGCCTACCGTCTCTAAATCCGAGTGTACCTTGAGAGTGATCCAGGCACACCGCAGGGCAAGGGAAAAACCGGCTGCCCTGGCAACAGCCTCTTCAACGACCAGGGACAGTCCTTCCGGTTCCCGGATCAATGCCACGATCCGCGACATTTCAATGGGCCTGGCAGGATCTGCCTGGATAAACACATAGGTCCCCGGCTGCAAGACAGGCTGCAGATTCACAAGTATTTCTTCCAATTGCTTGATGGCTGACATTTCTCAGAATATTTGGAGGATTAGAATTGAAGACCGGACAGGAGTTAAACCCTCGCAGTCCGGCACGGGCGCGGCAGATACGACTTCACTCGGAAATCCCATCATGTGTCTCGGTTTTATAAATAACCATGCCCCGCGATTGATAATTTTTCAGGGCGGCGGGATGATCGAGGGTGCAGGTGTGGACCCAAACCCGTCGAGGATTGAGAGCCCAGGCCTCTTCCAGAGTGCGGGTCAGAAGCACTCCACCCAGGCCCTTGCCGATAAAGCTTGGCGCAAGGCCGAAATAGGCGATCTCAACATCACCATCCTGGACCTGTAGCTCGAAATACCCCGCCGGCGACCCATCCCAATAGCCGACGAAGGTTCTTGTCGCCTCGGATTCAACGTATGCTTTCCAGCGGGCATCGCTCCAGGAAAGCTTGTCCCGCCAGGCCCATGGGCCGCCGACCAGGATGTAGAGGAATCGATTAAACTGCCACTGGTCGACTGAGGCTTCAAGGACCTGGAAGCGGGAATCGGTCACCTGTTTGGGACACAGCTGGCTGCGATCGACCATCTCAAGGTAGATTGTCGTGATTTCGTTCATACTTTTTTATCAAGGCTTACCGGGCGCGAAACCTGCACACCCCGGCTTGCCCATCGCCCAACACATTTGCCGGGCAGGTGCGCGTCAATGCCGCTGGTTGCTTTGTCCAAGCCTCGATACGTTTTGTCCCGCCCGAAAGAGCGTGGAGATTGCTGGTGGTTCCGGCACTGTTGGCTACAAAATACAAAAAGCCACTTAGAGAGAGGCGATATTCTCTAAGCGGCTGATTATTGGTAGACGAGGCGGGATTCGAACCCGCGGCCTTTGGCTTCGGAGGCCAACGCTCTATCCAGCTGAGCTACCCGTCCGTGTTGTCCGTTATGCTTTTTGCGATGGCAATTTGCTCCAGTTTTTAAACCAAATCGCTGCAACATGCGAGAAGAATAATCAGTTGAGGGCATATTTTCAGCTGCCTTCCTGCTGAATGCGCTCCATGTATTCCTGCCATTCAATGGGCAGCATGGATTTTTTTTTATTATTACAATCCTTGCAGGAAGGAACGAGGTTTTCCTTGGTCGATCGCCCTCCCCGGGCCAAGGGCACCAGGTGGTCCATGGTCAGGTCATGGAAACTGACCTTTCGCCGGCAGTAATGACACAGCCCCGACGCGGTCTTTTGCTGCCACCAGCGGGTCTTGCGCAAGTCCCGGGCCTTGGCGCGTTCGGCACGGATTTCGCTATCGCTCGGGGCATCGAAATCGAAATATTCCTCTTCCACTAGGCCAAATCTCCAAGGAGCAGTTGCCGTATCGTCCCAAGAAGATAAAGAGATCCACCGACGACGATCAGGTCGTCTTCCGTGACTGTTTCCTGCGCGGCAATCAGCGCCTGGGCCATATCATCGACGCAGCGGGCCTTGCCCCGTAAGGCTTCCGGCAGAAAGGCGACGAGCTGCTCAGGCGTCGCGGCACGCTCACCGACCGGTCTGGTAAAAACAAAATGATCAACCAGCGGAGCGATCGTGCCAAGGGTCGTTACCAAGTCCTTATCGATCATCGAACCCCACAGGGCGATAAGCTTGCGGTAGTGAAATTTGCGCGACAAGGTATTTGTCAGATTCTTGACACCATCGGGATTATGCGCCCCATCAAGGAGATAGCGGAGCTCTTTGGCATATGCGGTGTTTCGAGGATACCTTTGGCTAAACTCTTCCATCCTGCCCGGCCATTTTATCGCTGCCATGCCATCGTGTATTTGCTGGTCGGTTACCACAAACCCCATATTCTGCAGAAGGAGCAGGGCGGCTATGGCCAGGGAATCGTTTTCCGGCTGCACAAGGCTGGCACGGCTGCTTTGCAGGCCTTCGAATTGCCGCTGGCCAAGTCCCTCTCCACCGCGCCAGGTCCAGGTACCATCGGCTTCGACAGTATAGTCAAATTCTTGACGAAGGCGGTACAGGGGCGACCCAAGCTGCCGGCTCACTTTGGCAATGACCGGTTCCGCCTCCGGATGCACCGCCCCGGAAACCACCGGCACTCCAGTCTTAATAATACCGGCCTTTTCCCCGGCGATCTCGCTTAGAGTGTTCCCCAGATATGCCTCGTGATCCATGCTGATACTGGTAATGACCGAGACCAGCGGCGTTACCACATTGGTTGCATCGAGCCGGCCGCCAAGACCCGTCTCGAACACCACCACATCGACCTGCGACTCGGCAAACCATAGCAGACCAAGGGCGGTGGTGAACTCAAAATAGGTGATCTGCTCGCCGGCAAGCACCTGGCATATTTTCGTTCCCAGTCGGGCAAAGGTTGACTCACTGATGTATTCGCTGCCGATGCGAAAACGCTCGCGGACGCTGCTCAAATGGGGAGAGGTATACATGCCGACCCGGTATCCGGCCCGGCCCAGGACCTCGGTCAATGCCGCGCACACCGAGCCCTTGCCGTTGGTGCCGGCAACATGCACAAAACGCAGTCCCTGCTCCGGCCGCCCCACCTTGGCCAGAAACGACTGCATCGCTCCAAGGCCCAGTTTGATTTTGTGCATCTGTAAGGCTTCGAGATGCGCCAGGACTTCAGCGTATGTCATAGTCAGCTCCTCGTTGCGATTGAGCAAGAAATAATTCGGGAAACAAGGCGTTTACTGCAATCATTGGGCGCCAGTGTCAAGAAATCGTCAGCTTTGCATAATCAAGGTGGAGCGTCTTCAAGCCATGCCGGTCAAAAAGGATATCGATCGACCGGCCTGTCGACATTTTGGCAACCGTGCCGCTGCCGAAAAACGGGTGGCTGACCTTGGCGCCTACATGAAAATCGCTCATCTCCAGCCTCTTCGCCTTGGCTCTTCGTGGTGTCGGGGCGGACTCGGGAGCGGATTCAAAGGCAAAGGAATTGTAACCTTTCTGCGGTGAATCGCTGCTGATCCGTTCATAGAGACCGCCACTCAGTTCACTTAAAAACGGTGACATTCCGGTATGATGAAACTGCCGGTCCTGGGTCATCAGCTGCCGCGGATAGGTGAGATAGAGATATTTCTTGGCCCGGGTCGCCGCCACATAGAGGAGCCGTCGCTCCTCCTCCCACTGTTCGCCAAAGCTTGCCGCGGCATGCGGGAAGCGGCCCTCGGCCATACCGATGACAAAGACCGCCTCAAACTCAAGCCCCTTGGCGGAGTGGATGGTTGACAAGACAAGGCGCTCCAGGCCATGCCCGTCAGCGGCGCCCTCCTCCGGGGGATCGAGGCTGGTGTCGTCGATAAAGCTTTGCAGATCGTCGTAACCATCCATGATACTCTTTAACTGATCGATATCCTTACGACGCTTGGGAAAATCGTCAGCATACAGACGTTCAAAGATCGGCTGGTAATATTTGAGTACGATCTCGTAGAGGAGGGAAAGATTATGGCCATCGACCAACAATTCGTCGTAGAGACGCACCAGTTTGGCAAACGATTCCTGCCAGCTCTTGCCGGCCGGGTACTTGGCCAGCGCCTGAAAGGGGTCGGCGGCCTGGGCGATCGTCGCCGAGATCTTTTGGGCGGTGGTCGGCCCGACATGCTCCAGCTGCAGCAGCATCCTGTTCCAGGAAAGGGTGTCCTGGGGGTTGGTCAGCACCCGCATAAAGGCAATCATATCCTTCATATGCGCCGATTCGGTCAATTTCAGGCCGCCCCGTTTCTCGTAATCGATAGCCGCCGAAGCAAGCTCCAGTTCCAGTTTGTAGGAATGAAAACTTGAGCGAAAGAGAACTGCGATATCGGTCAGAGCAACGCCCGCCGCCAGCAGTTTGCGCACCGTCTTGACAATAAAGGCCGCCTCTTCCCGCTCATCGGCCCCGGCAAAGATCATCGGCCGCAGCTCGCCTTCGCGCCGGGTGAAGAGCGTCTTGGTATATTTTTCCGCGGCGTTTCTAATGATATCGTTGGTGAAGGAAAGAATCGGCTGGGTTGAGCGATAGTTCTCCTCAAGCTTGATGATCCGGGTATTGCTGAAGACCTTGGGGAAACGCATGATATTGTAGAAATCCGCACCCCGAAAGGAATAGATGGACTGGGAATCGTCGCCAACCACCATGACATTATCGTGGGTGGCTGCCGCCAGCCGGACGATGTCTGCCTGGATGAGGTTGGTGTCCTGATATTCGTCAACCATGATGTAGGCAAAACGCGTCGAGATGGCTTGGCGTACCTCGGGCAGCTCAACAAGTAGCCGTTTCCAGTTGACCAGCAAATCGTCATAGTCCATCAAACCGTGCTCAAACTTGAAATTCTGGTAATGTTTCTGCAGGGTAAGGATATCTTCGAGACTATCGCTGAGGTGGCTGTACTGATCGGTCACCAGATCTTCGAGGGCTATCGATTTGTTGATCGCGCCGCTGATCATATTGATCACCGCCCGCCGGGAGGGGAAGCGCTTGTCCTTTTTACCAAGGCCAAGGGAGGACTTGAGCAGATTGATAATCCCCTCGGCGTCACCTCGGTCGATAATGGTAAAGGACGAGCCAAAGCCGATTTGCGAGCCATAGCGCCTGAGGAGAAGGTTGGCTATGCCGTGAAAGGTCCCACCAACCACCCGGTTGCAGTTTTCATTGAGTAATCTGCCGGCCCGCCAGAGCATCTCCTGGCTGGCTTTGCGGGTGAAGGTAAGCAGCAGTATGGACTCGGGGGCAACCCCCTGTTCGACGAGATGGGCCACCCGGTAAACGAGCGTGCGGGTCTTGCCACTGCCGGCCCCGGCAATAACCAGCACCGGACCGACGGTCGTGGTCACCGCCGCGTATTGCGATTCGTTGAGCTGCCTGAGATTTACGATCCCCGACTTTGCCTCGTGCTGTTGCGAATTTCCTTCAGTTTTCATGGCGGCCACTTTAACATAGGGGCCAGGCAGTGGCAACACCGGTTGACAAAATTGGTCCAGCTGGTATATTGTCGTTCCCAACCCCTTGATATCAGGGATTTACCCAATCACTCTCGACACACCACCCAAAAAACGACCACCATGACCACCGATACACTGAAAACCGTTTTCACTAAAGAGAAACTAGCGGCAATCTTCCCCGCAACCAGATCAAACGACTTTTTCGAGGCCCTCTTCGGCGACGCCTCCGAGGGGGCGTATGACATCGAACTGGCCTATCGCGAACTGAGAGGCAATACCCTGACCATGGAGCTCCGTCTCCACGAACGGCCGGGGCGCTGCCTTGCCTGCAACCTGACCCAGGGTCTGCCCCAGGTCTTTTCCCGGCATCCGGTTATCAATGTTCAAGGAATAGTAAAAGATATCGAAGGATTACTGGGAGGAACCTATCGTTGCCTCAGTTGGTCCCTGGGATACACCGGCCAACACAGCCGCTCCGTCCATGCGATTCCGTTAAATATTGTGGTGGAAAAAAACTAGGGTGTCAGCAAAAGGCCACGACCGGTGACAGCCCTGGAACACTCCGTCGTGAGTGCCGCCGTCAAATTTTTGAACAAAAAAAGGCCGACTTTTACAAGTCGGCCTTTTTTCTTCATTTCGTTTTCCAGCCTATTCAACCGCAACCCTTGATCGGCCCTGGGCCTTGGCATGGTAGAGGATGTCGTCGGTCCTCTCCGTCCATTGTTTCAGGGATTCGCCCTTGCGCAGTTCCGACATGCCAATGCTGATTCCCAGTTTAGTTTTTTCATCTGCCCAGATATTCAGCTCATCGACGGCCACACACAGCCGCTCTGCCAGAATCCTGCCGCTTTGCAGATCGGTATTGTCAAGGATGAGAAGAAATTCATCGCCACCCATGCGTACCAGCAGATCGGTGGAGCGAACGGCCCGTTTGAGTACCGAAGCTACGTCCTTCAAAACCTCATCACCCTTTTGATGGCCGAGATTATCGTTGATATCCTTGAACCTGTCGAGATCCATGGAGACCATGGTCAAAGGATTATGATAGCGGCGGGCGCTGTCCATCATGCCGTGAATACGGTCGTCGAAGACCCGGCGATTAGAAAGCCCGGTAAGGCTGTCGTTGCTTGCCTTCTCAAACAGATCCTCATACTCAAGGCCACGCCGCAGACATTCGGCAAGTATCTCAAGCGAATGATTGATAAGGTCAAGATCTTCCGAAGAAAGCTCATGGCCTTCCTTTAAGATCAACAAGATACCGGCATCATCAGCACTTTCAAAGATCCATTTATAGGCAAAACGGCCATCTTTCTGGGTAAAGGAGCCATCGAAGGTAGTCTTTTCGGCGATAAGCTGCTCAGCAAAGGCGATGGCCTTCCGTCTGTACGGGCCATGGCCGGAACAGAACAGATGCCGTTTATTGCGCTGGCTGTTGTTATAACCGATGAGCTCATGGCCCACCAAGGGCATCAACCAGACCGAATAGGCCTCAATCATGCCACTGAGACTCAACACCCCGGCCATTCGCCCGTGCAGCTTATTAATCAGATCGAGTCGTTCTGATTGTTTCTTGAGATTATCAAGCTCAACCATAACCTTCTCAAACTCCACCTGTTTGAGGTGGGGAGAAGAGTCTTTCTGTTCATGAGTCATGATGGTCATGGGTGCTTCCTAGTACTTTTTATAGTGGTTTGTTGGGACAAGTCTTTCTGAACACTCTTCTTATCGTCCAAGGGGAGAAGAATCTTTACCCCTGATCGTGGATTTCCCTTCCTTTAAGCATAATTTATGCCACCAGAATTTTGACGCTCGGGCAATGACCGCAGATATCGGGTATCATACTGATTTATTTAATTTTTGATTTTGACATATCGCCAATATTACCCCGCCCGGACTAGATCTGGCAATCGTTGCCGGCCAGACACCATCATAAACGACGTTTTTTTGACACCCCCTGAGCGATGGAAAAACTTTGACAAATCGGCCACCCCGCAGTACTCCTCAGTCTCACTTGTATCTCCCTATACAACTGTATCCCCCCTACCGCCGGACGCCATGTCAACCCCCACCCTGCAGCAAAAACTCGGCCAGCTTTTTCTCATCGGATTTGCAGGGGATTCACTGTCCCCAGGGCACCCGATTGCTGCCGCTATTGCCGAAGGCAATCTTGGCGGGGTCATCTTATTCGACAGGTTGATAGCGGAAAAAAAGGACAGCAACAACATCATCAACCCCGAGCAACTGCGACGGTTGACCAAAGACCTTCAGGATTTGGCGGATGGCGATCTTCTTATTGCCGTCGATCAGGAAGGCGGCAAAGTCAATCGTTTCAAAGGGGAAAGGGGTTTTCCAACAAGCCCGGCAGCGGCAGAGCTCGGCAGCTCGCCGAATATTCGAGCGACCACGGCAAGCGCCCGGAAGACAGCCCGCATGCTCCGCCAAGTCGGGGTGAATTTAAATTTGGCCCCGGTCGTAGACCTCAATATCAATAGGAACAATCCAATCATCGGCCGCTACGATCGCAGTTTCTCCGACAACCCGCAAACCGTTGCCGCCCATGCCGCGGCCTGGATCAGAGAACATCACGCCGAGGGAATTCATTGCTGTTTGAAGCACTTCCCCGGCCATGGCAGTTCCACCGGCGACTCGCACCTTGGCTTTGTCGATATCACCCTGTCCTGGCAGGAAAGTGAGCTGGAACCGTACAAAACGCTTATCGCCACCGGCCTTGCCGAGGCCGTCATGGTCGGCCATCTTATCAACAGGAATTTCGACCCCCAATTCCCGGCGACCTTATCCGCCGCCACGGTCAGATCGCTGCTGCGCCGGAAACTCGGCTTTACCGGCCTGATTATCTCCGACGATATGCAGATGAAGGCGATAACCGATCACTGCGGCCTGGAAGATGCCTGCTGCAAAGCCCTTGCGGCAGGCGTAGATCTGCTTATAATCGGCAACAATCTGGTGCATGATCCGGCTATTTTCACCAAGGCCGTGCATGCTGTAGAGAGGGCGGTGCAGGGGGGAGAGGTTTCGCCGCAACGAGTTGCAGAGGCTTACGGAAATGTGCAAAAATTCAAACAATCATTGAGAGACGGCCATGGATCATAACCACTATCCCACCCATTCAATTGCAATCGGCTACATCTTCTGGATCTTTGGTTTTCTCGGATTGCACCGCTTCTACTACGGCAAGCAGCTCTCCGGGATGATCTACTTCTTCACCCTGGGCCTGCTGTTTATAGGGTGGATTGTCGACTTCTTTCTTATCCCAGCGATGGACAGAGAGATGGCCGGCCGCTACCATTCCGGCGAGGCTGACTACAACGTCACCTGGCTTCTCTTAGCCTTCCTCGGGATCTTTGGAATTCACAGGATGTATATGGGAAAATGGCTGACCGGCCTTTTATACCTTTTGACCGGCGGCCTCTTTTTGATCGGCTACCTCTACGATCTCTGGACCCTGAATGACCAGATCAACCTCGTCAACACAAGGAACGGCTGACGCCATTGATGCGCCGACAATGGTCTGGAATCACATCCCTGTCTTGGGGCGGAAGTGCTGCAAGGGCATCATGCCCGCCCCACCGCCGAGGAATTTCCCTACAATAACCGACAGATCACGCATGGAAATGGGTTTCATGCAATACTCGTCGATCCCCGCATCCACCGCCGCGTCCTTGGAAACCTGATCTGAATAACCGGTTATCAGAATTATCGGCAGATCCCGGCGCAGCGCCTTGACCTTTTCACTCAGTTCAAGGCCGGTCAATTCGGCCATGGTCAGATCGGTGATCAACATATCAAACTGACCAGGATCCTCTGAAAACAATGCAACCGCTTCCCTCGGCGAGGTCTTGCCGACCACGGTGTATCCGAGACTTTGCAGGATTTCACCGGTAACCTGGACCACCTGTTCCTCGTCATCGACAAGAAGAATTCTTCCGCTTCCGCCCTGCAATTCGCCAAGGGACACAACCTGCTCCATGGCTGTTTCCTTTTGCGCCACTGGCAAAAACACCCGGAAATTCGTTCCCTTGCCGACTTCACTTTCCACCTTGATAAATCCGCCCTGACGGCTGACTATGCCATGCACCATGGCCAGGCCCATGCCGGTGCCGCTGGTTTTTTCCTTGGTGGTAAAATAGGGCTCGAAGATTCTTTCGAGATCCTCCTCCTCAATGCCGCAGCCGGTATCGGCAACGTTCAGTTCAAGCCACTCCTTGCCGTCACCGCTCTGCGGTGCGAGTCCCAGTTTTACTTTAAGAATGCCGTGTTGGCCGGCCATGGCGTGCGAGGCGTTGGTACAGAGGTTGATAAGCACCTGGTGTATCTGTACCGGATCGATAAACACCCTTCCGCAATGCTCATCGACCTGTTCCTGGATAACAATAGTGCTGGGCAGAGTGGAGCGCATGAGCTTCATCACCTCTTTGACGATGGGATGAATATACTGCAGTACCGCCTTCTTTTCCATGCTGCGCGAAAAAGTCAGGACCTGCTCCACCAAAGATTTGGCCCTTTTCGCCGCCTTGAGAATCTCTTCGAGATAATCATAAACGGCCTTGTCGGAAAAACCGTCCTGCTTCATCTTCAGACGAATAATTTCCGTATAGCCCATGATCGGGGACAATACGTTGTTGAAATCGTGGGCAACCCCGCCGGCGAGTGTGCCGATGGCCTCCATCTTCTGGGTGTGCCTGAGTTGCCTTTCAAGCCTGAATTGCTCGGTTATGTTTTGGGCAATGCCAATAATTCCAGTTACTTTACCGTATCGATCCTTCACCGGAGAGGCGGTTATATCAAAGACAATTTCATCCTCATCGACGCCGAAGACACCGGTTCTCTGAATGCTCGACTCAATCTTGCCGGACTGAACACATTTCTGAAAGGCGCATGTTGCGCATTTTTCGCTTTGTGAACAGAACAGTTCATGACAACTCTTGCCGATTGCGTCGGTGTATCTCTTGTTTGCGGCCCTGTTCACCCATTTGGCCTTCATCTGGCTGTCAAACAAGATCAAGATACCGGAAAACCCCTCGACAATGGCCCTTTTCTGCGCTTCGCTCTCGAACAGCGCCTCAAGCAATTCATTATTTTCTTGTGATTCCAAAGCTTTTCTCTCTCTAGCGACGGTAATGAAGCTCTTCAGCCCATAACCTGTTGATGGTTGCGACGTTCTTCAGGCAATTGTAGCATCAGATCCGGCTATATACAAAATAACTCTTGCAGATTGTGGCAATAAATTCCTCGCCAGGGAATTATCCCCCGCCATCGGTGCCACCCTTTCCCTTGACTCTTGCCTCACCATTCATTATTACTTGCCCAGACCCCGTGCTATGCAAAACCAACCTTTATCAACGATTCTCGACCCACCATGAAATCCTTCCCCCCACATTCCCCGGCAACCACCCCGGAACGGCCAGAAATAGAATATCCCTGCACCTGGACATACAAGGTGATCGGTGAAGATTGCACCCTGCTGAAAGATGTTATTGTTTCGGCCTGTTCGCCGCACCCGGTTACCATACGGCACTCCAATTCCAGCTCGAAGGGGAAGTATCACAGCATGAATGCCGAGATCGTGGTCCCCGATGAAGGGGTGCGATTGCAAATCTATGAGGCACTAAAAGGCAGTTCCGCCGTAAAAATTGTTCTTTGAGAGAAGCCCCGATGGACACCGAGACAACTGAAAAAAAATCGCAGCTTCTGGTAGCCCTGCGGGAGGCTGTGGCGGTGGTACAGATGATTGTGTACAAGGAGGTTCGCAGGCTTTTGGCAAGGAAAAAGCCTGGCGCGGAGACTGCTTTTCTAGCCGGCATGGCTGGTGCCATTACCAATGAGGTCTTCGGCACCCAGAATCCGGAGGAGAAATTCGTCCGTTTCCGCGCCGACAACTGGGGCGAAATCGAGCAGGAGCTGCTTGCCATGAAGGACGGACTGCCGGAGCTTTGCGGCGATCTCACAGATGCCTTGCGCATCCAGACCCTCTGCGACCACCAGGAGGGCCATGACAGCTCACAGACACTCCTGCGAGCAAAAGAATTTGGCTTTCTTCACGAAGATCGGGAGATTCCTCTCCCCTCCTCGTTTATGGTCCTCGTCCGGACCCTTGGCGAAAAGCATAATCTGATTATCCCGCCGATGCAGATCACCCCGGAGCAGGACACAACAATGGTGCATTGATCAACCGCCGGAGCCATTCTCCCGCAGCCGCACCTGCACCACCCCGCGCACCGAATTGCAGATGAAGATTGCCTCGGCGGCCCGAACCTGCTGTTCGGTTATTATTTCCTCAAATACCGGACAATTACTGTCGGCCAACAGGCGGCCACGCATCACCCCGGGCAAAAGACCGCAGGCAACCGGCGGGGTTTTATAGCGACCGTCGCTTAGAATCAGCAGATTACTTATGCACCCCTCGGTTACTTCCCCGGCTTCATTCAGAAAAATGTATTCATACAACCCCTGGTCCAGGGCCTTGGCGTATTCCTTGGTGTAGAGTTCTCGCCTTGAGGTCTTGAAATATTGCCAGGTCGAATTGCTATCAACCGGAGTCGCAGAAAAATTGATCACCGGCAGCCTGCAATCCTCGGTATTGTGCGGTTCGGCGGGCAGGGCGAGACAAGCTGGAGGAAGGGTGGCAGCGGCGGTAAGCCCAATCCTTCCATCCTTTTCAAGAGCCAATCGCACCCGGTAGCAGCCTTCGGTAAAGACCAGTTTTTCTTCTTCCAGTCGCTCTTTGATGGCGGAGACGTTATAGGAGAATTTGAAAAACTCGGCTGCATTTTCGAGCCGGGTCAGGTGTTCGGCGAGAAGATAATAGCCGGAATCCCGCTGCCAAAGGAGTGTTTCAAAGAGATGAAATTCCGGCTGACTTTTGGTCAGAAACAGCCCCTTCAGCAGGTCTTCCTGCCACTCATCCTCGGCATCGGAGCCATAGGTGATTCCCGATCCGATGCCCATCTCGCCGTTCTTCCCCAATAACCGGACCGTCCGAATAGGGACATTGAAAACCGCTGACCCATCTGGCCCGAAATAGCCTATGGCGCCGGTGTACACACCGCGCGGGCCTTTTTCCAATTCGTCGATAATCTGCATGGTGCGAATCTTCGGGGCACCGGTTATCGAACCGCAGGGAAAGAGGATGCGAAACAGTTCGGTGAGTTTAAGGGTTTTCATGGTTGTAACCGAGGACTTGGCCTTAATAGTCGAGGTCATCTGCAAAAGGCTCTCGTACGACTCAACATCGAAAAGAGATTCGACATCCACCCGGCTTGGCCCATGGCCATGCATCAAACGGGCCAGGTCATTACGCAGCAGATCAACTATCATCACGTTCTCACTGCGATTCTTTGGATCGCCCTGCAGTGCCAGGCAGTTCTCCCGCTCCTCACCGCTGTTTCGTCCCCGCTGGGCGGTGCCTTTCATCGGCCGGACGGTGATCTCCTGCCCATTCTTTCGAAAAAACAGCTCCGGCGAGAACGACAGTATTCGCTCATCGCCACGGCGAATGTAGGCTCCATAGCCAACGGATTGGTTGCGCCGCAGAACGCGATAAAACTTTTCAATTGATCCGGAGAAATCGAAGAGAAGTTTCAGGGTATAATTGACCTGATAGGTATCGCCGGCGGCTATATACCGGCGGAGCGCTGCCAGTGCCTCGACGAATTCCTCCCGCTGCATATTCGGCCGGATATTGTCGATGGAGAAATGGTCATCTCCACTGGGCAAAGGGCCGGAAAGCGGGAAGTTATTGTTGCCGGTCCGGTGATCAAAAATATATGGCTCGGAAAAGACGCCGATATCGGCGAGCACGGTTTGCCCTCCGCAAGGCATGGAGACGCGGGGAGAAATTCCGCCCTCAAGCATTGCGCCAAATTCATACCCGACCCATCCTGCCAGATAATACCCTTCATTAAGCCGCAGCTGAAGGTCATCGAGAAATTTTTCAAGATTCTCATCGCTCCTGCAGAGCAGTCGGGAAACAGGGTTAATAAAAAGAAATGATTGACAGTTTTCAGGATCAGGGCGAGAAGTGTCGAGAAACACAAACTCCTCCTGACGGGATAGAAAACCCAGTAGTTTTTCCAGATCCGGTTCCTGCAAACGCCACATATCTATCCTTTCAGTTCAAAAAGTTCACGGTGAAGGCCGGTTTCCCCACCAGCAGCCGTATCTCCAACCTGAGTGTTTTTTCATTATCGGCTGTACGCTGGCGACCGGTAGAGGTCGCCAGGCATCACCATCTGCAAAACAACCCGGCGCAAAGTCGGCGAAAATAGACCGAACTTGTTGTAATTCGGTGCGCCTTAGACTACAATCACCGGTGCTTCCCAGCGTAGTACCATGAGCACCCACAGAATATTTAAAACAATTTTTCGATTTTCGCCACGTTGCTCGCACAACTTCAAGTAAACAAAGGAGATCCAATCATGTCTCGAAAGATGGTTACGATTGACGGCAATCAGGCCTGTACGCATGTCGCTTACGCCACGAGTGAAGTCATCACCTTATACCCTATTACCCCTTCGACCCCACTGGCAGCGGAAGCTGACTCCAAGTCCGCGGCCCTGCAAAAGAATATCTGGGGCACCGTGCCCGTCGTCAATCAAATGCAATCCGAGGCCGGAGTAGCCGGCTCAATGCATGGATCTCTCACCACCGGCGCCCTGTGCACGACCTTCACCGCCTCGCAGGGTCTGCTGCTGATGATCCCTAATATGTACAAAATTGCCGGTGAGCTCACTCCCACCGTTTTCCACGTAACGGCCAGGGCCATTGCCTGCCAGGGGCTGTCGATCTTCGGTGACCACGGCGATATATATGCCGCCCGGCAAACCGGCTGGGCCATGCTCTGTTCGCAAAATGTCCAGGAAGCCATGGACATGGCTCTCATAGCAGTCCAATCGACACTTGCCACCCGCATTCCTTTTGTCCACTTTTTTGACGGCTTCCGGACCTCCCACGAGATCCAGAAGATCGAAGAGGTCAGTCACGACCAAATGCGCGAGATGGTAGACGAGGAGCTGATCTTCGAACATCGCCATCGGGCTTTATCCCCTGATCACCCAACCATCCGCGGAACTGCCCAGAATCCGGATGTATATTTCACCGGCCGTGAGACCGTCAACAAATATTACAATGCCACCCCTGCCCTTGTTCAGGAAACCATGGACAAGTTTGCCGGAATAGCCGGCCGCCAGTATCATCTCTTTGATTACCACGGTTCCCCGGATGCGGAAAATGTCGTGGTGATGATGGGTTCCGGCTGCGAGACGGTTGCCGCGACAATCGATCACCTCATTGCCCAGGGTGAAAAGGTGGGCATGGTCATGGTTCGTTTATACCGTCCCTTTGACTGCAAAGCCATGGTCAACTCCCTGCCCGCTACTGTCGAGCGAATCACCGTCCTTGATCGCACCAAGGAGCCGGGTGCCGCCGGCGACCCGCTGTATCTCGATGTTCGCGCCGCAATCGGCGAGGCCTCCGAGACCAACACCACGATCTATCCGCCGATTATCCTCTCGGGACGATACGGCCTCGGTTCGGCGGAATTTACACCGGCCATGGTCAAGGCGGTGTTCGACAACATGAAGTCAATGTCTCCCAAGACCAAATTCTGTGTCGGACCAAAAGACGATGTGACTTATTCGAGCCTCGATTTCGATCCGGCTTTCAATATTGAGGGACAAGACGTATACCGGGCGATGTTCTACGGCCTTGGCTCGGACGGAACCGTCGGCGCCAATAAAAACACCATTAAGATCATCGGCACCGAGACCGACAACTCGGCCCAAGGCTATTTCGTTTACGATTCGAAAAAATCAGGATCGATCACCACCAGCCACCTGCGCTTCGGCAAGACCCCGGTTGTTGCCCCGTACCTGATCAACAAGGCAAACTTCATCGCCTGCCATAATTTCACCTTCCTGAAACAGGTCGACATGCTCGCCAACCTGGAAGAAGGCGGGACCTTCCTGTTGACCACCAGCTTCACCAAGGACACCGTCTGGAACGAGCTTCCCGGCAAGGTGCAGAAGGACCTAGTGGCCAAGAAGGCCAAATTCTATATCATCGACGCCGTTTCCCTGGGTCTTGCCCTGGGCCTTGGCGCTCGCATCAACATGATCATGCAGACCGCTTTCTTCCTGATCTCCGGCATCCTTACCGAGGAACAGGCCATCGCCGCGATCAAGAAGGCCATCCAGAAGACCTACGGCAAAAAGGGCGACAAGGTTGTGCAGATGAACTACGGCGCAGTCGATGCGGCGGTTCAGAACATCACCCAGGTCACTCTTGGCGACAAGGTTGACGGCAAGGCCATGCCGGCCACCGTGCCTGAGCATGCGCCGAAATTCGTCAAGGAAGTTACCGCGAGGATCATTGAAGGCAACGGCTACAACCTGAAGGTTTCGCAGATTCCAGCCGACGGCACCTGGCCGACGGGGACAACCCAATACGAAAAACGCAATATCGCCGTCGCCGTACCCCGCTGGATTCCGGAAAATTGTATCCAATGCGGTCAGTGCTCCCTGGTATGCCCCCATGCCGCCAACCGTATTAAGATTTTTCCGGCACAGCCAGACGCTCCCGAGGCATTTCTCAGTAAAGACGCGGTCGGCAAGGAGTTCAAGGGTCAGCAATTCACCGTACAGATCTTCACCGAGGACTGCTGCGGCTGTACCCTCTGCGTCAGTGTCTGTCCGGCAAAGGTCAAGGCCCTGGAGATGATCCCGAACAACGAAGACGTTCGTGCGGTACAATCGAAAAATGTCGAATACTTCCTCGGCCTGCCGGAAATCGATCCGGCGAAGATCAATGTGGCCACCATCAAAGGCAGCCAGCTTATGCGACCGCTCTTCGAGTTCTCCGGAGCCTGTGCCGGCTGCGGCGAAACTCCTTATGTCAAGCTGATAACCCAGATGTTCGGCGACAGGCTGTATGTCGGTAATGCCACAGGCTGCTCCTCGATCTATGGCGGCAACCTGCCGACGACCCCCTATTGCAAACGGGCCGATGGCCGTGGACCGACCTGGGCCAACTCCCTGTTCGAGGACAACGCCGAATTTGCCGCCGGCATGCGGACGAGCGTCAACAAGCTGGGCCTCCAGGCCAGCGAACTCCTCACCGAGGCTGTAACGGCCGGACTGGTTAAGAAGGAACTGGCAGAGGCAATTCTTGCGGCCGACCAATCCAATCAAATCGCCATTGAGGCGCAGCGGGCACGGATCGACGAACTCAATGCCGTCCTCCTCAAAAACAGCAACCCGGTTGCCAGGAGACTGCTCCATCTCACCGACTTCCTGGTCAAGAAGACAGTCTGGGCCTTCGGTGGTGACGGCTGGGCCTACGATATCGGGTATGGCGGTGTTGACCACGTCCTCGCTTCCGGAGAAAATGTCAATATCCTCGTCATGGATACCGAGGTGTATTCCAACACCGGTGGACAGATGTCCAAGTCCACTCCCCGCGCAGCAACCGCCCAGTTTGCCGCCGGCGGCAAGAAGATGCCCAAGAAGAACATGGGGATGATCTTTGCCACCTACGGCAACGTCTATGTGGCGCAAATCAGTATCGGTGCCAATCCATCTCAGGCCATCAAGGCCCTTGCCGAGGCCGAAGCATATGACGGCCCATCTCTGGTCATTGCCTACTCACACTGCATCAACCATGGCATCAACATGGCTCTCGGCCTTGAGCAGCAAAAGAAGGCCGTGGCCTGTGGGCATTGGCCGCTCTACCGCTTCAATCCTGACCTGGAAGCGCAAGGCAAGAACCCCTTGATCATCGACTCCAAGGAGCCAACCATCAGCTTCGATGAGTACGCCCTCGGCGAGAACCGCTATCGCACTCTCAAGCGGGTAAATCCCGGTAAGGCTGATGAACTCATGGCCGAGTCGCAAAAAGACGTTTTGAAGGGCTGGAAATTCCTCAAGAGCCTGGCCACGGCCCTTGAACCGGAGAAACCAGCAGCTAAAGAAGAAAAGTAACAGCAAAGGACAATCCCGTTCAACCCTGCTTTTTTCGGGGTTGAACGGCTGGCAACAAAAAAGGCCTCGTGGGCAATTACCCACGAGGCCTTTTTCTTGCTACCCTGCTGACCGTCTATTTTTTCTTCCGTGCTGCTTCTTCGGCCTTTCGCCGTTCATCCTCGGCCTTCAACTCTTCATATTCCTTAATGGACTGCCTGACGCTATCGTCCTGCCGTTCCTTGATCTGGGCAACCTTCGCCTTAATCTTTTCCTCGCGAATCTTCAGAACCTGTGCGCCAAAAAGGGTGGCCGCCAGATATTTGAAGGAAAAAAGCATCAACTCAACATCGTCTTCCTTAATTTTTTTGACGGTTTCTTCGTCAATTTCGTAGACCTCAAGAAAGGAACTCTCAAAGACGAATTTTCGAAAGGTAGCGAGATCGGTCGAGGCCATGAAGAACATCCGCTTCGCCTGCTCCGACAAGGTCGCCTGCTGACCGAACGACTTGCGGCGCATAACCAGCCGTAACCACTCCTTGTTCATTTCGTCACGGACATCAACGCCCTGGTCGGCCCGCCATTCCCGAATGGTCCACTGCTTGTCTTCCTCAAAGCCCTTGCAATGGTCTTCACGCACCAAAAAGAAAAACTTCTCTTCTTCGGAGACACTTTCATTACCTGCTGCGTCCCTGGTACCACCTTCATGAAAATCGGCCATTCCTACCGGATAGTAGCGGCAAGCGGTTGGCCGGTCGGTGTACACGGTACAACCTTCAGGGGTTACGAACGGACATTTATTATCATCCTCCCGCAGTTTGATCATCACCCCAGGCATATCGGTGTTTTCCAGGTAGGACGGACGGGTATACTGATGAAGAAATTCATGGGCGGGAAGATTCAGCCGCTTGGTCAATTGAAGAATGTCATAGGGGGTCAGAACAATTTTTATTCCCCCACAACAGGCGGTAAAGCACTTCACTCCAGGATGACAGCGAAACTTCAAGGGACTATCCAGAGTAAGTTTTCTCGGGACGATGGAAGAGGGGTTTTTTTCTTTTCCAAAGATGGTTTTTTCCTTGGAGGTATTTCCTTCATTACTCATTAACATCACCTGATTAAAAATTATGGAAGAACCCACTGAATGGGAAAGTTTTAAAGTCGCAAAGCATGTCTGGCGATATATTACTTTTTTTATTGAGAACCGTATATCGCCGGAGAACGGGCCAACAAGACGGTATCTCTCGGCATCTCCATGATCAGGCCATTGTATGGTAACGGCCTGCTGTGAGCAGTTCAGCATAATAAACATCACCGCTGGTTGTGTAAACCTATTTCACTGCCGTCCCGCCGATAAACAAAAACCCGGGCAGGGCAAGAAAATGATTCCATTGAACTTTACGTAAAGGCCGTGCAAAACCTTGGCAAGAATCATTCCCGGCTATTCGGTAATATCTTGCAGTTTTGCTGATTTCTGCGTATATGTCCTGATGCCTGATTGCAGTCTGTTTATTTTTTAATGCTGGGTAACCGGCACGAGAGGTCTTTAACAGCATGAAATTGTTCAGTCGTCCAATAGATTTATCCGGAGTAAACACCGTTGTTTATCACATGCCCAACGGTCCTGCTCTCTTTCTGAGAATTGAAGGCATCGAGGATTATCTTGACCTTGAGCTCGAACTCGGGCACGTTTGTGACACCTCCGACATTGATGGAGTACTTCATTTTTTCCCTCGGGGAAACGCCTGATCTATCCACACCGGTTCCACCAGACAACCTTGTTCAACCTGTAGCTTCAGACCGTAGCAAAGTAGCTCACGAGCCAACTTTGTTGCGTTAGTTGTTGTTGCGCCTTTTTTCCGTTACAATATGCAATGGTATCCCGGCACATCGATCCCTCGAATCTTCCCGACCAATATGTTGACACCCATGTCCATACCAAGTTCTGTGGACATGCCATAGGTGACATGGAGGAATACGTCCTGGCCGCACTCGCTAAAGGCCTCGGCAAAATCACCTTTTTAGAACATATGGAGGAAGGGATCATCAGTCCTGTCACGACCTGGCTGTCAGAGACCGATTTTGATGTGTTTTTCTCGGAAGGGGAAAGATTACGGGGGAAATACGGTGATCGTATCAATATCGGTATGGGAGTGGAATGTGGCTTCAATCCCGACGCCATAGATGGATTGCGCGCGAGACTTGCCAGGAGATCCTGGGATCAGATCGGCATCTCATGCCACTACCTCAAAGTGCCAGAGTTTGACCGCCACATCAATCTGTTCAGCAGAAAAGCAGACAACATCCATCTTGCCCAGCAGATTGGCTGGGAAACTCTCATGGATCTTTATCTCAAAACCCTCTCTGAAGCCGTGCGCCAACTGCCCGGAACACTGCTCTGCCACCTCGATGGCGCCTTACGCCATCTCCCTGCTATGCCGCTCACCAGCAGCCAGTACGCGGCCATAGAAGAGCTGCTCCTTGCCGCAGGCGACAAGGGCATGGCAATCGAGGTAAACACATCCGGGATAACAATGCGCGGCGAACCCTTCCCCAGCCGCCGCATTCTTGCAATGATCAGGCACCAGGGGACTCCTTTGGTACTTGGCTCGGACGCGCACAAGCCGGAGGATGTTGGTCGCTATTTTGCCGAGGCCGCTACTTTTCTCCCCTGAGCACCTTACTCATAGCCTCGCCAAGACTCTTGACATTAAACGGCTTGTGCAGGATGGTATTGACCCCGGCGGCCATTGCCGCCTCGTTGTCCTGACTTTCATTCTGTGTTGTCACCATGATAATCGGCAGGAGTTTGGCGGGATATTTCTCCCGAACCTTCTCCGTCAGTTGAATCCCGGTGATGTCAGGCATATTGAGATCAGTGAGAACCATGAGAGGTTTCTCCGCCTTAAGCCACTCCAGGGCAGACGCCGGAAACTCAAAAAGAACGGGGTCATAACCCAGTTCATGAAGAGTAGCCTTGTAAATATTGAGAATCATCCTGGAATCATCTACCGCGACTATCTTCGGCCGCACGCTGACTTCCACATCACCGGTAAGCTTCTGAGCGAACTCGGTATTGCCCGCGTCAACCAGCAGTTTATGATAATGATCCCGGATATCTTTGTGGGTATGGGGCAGATATTCAAGAGCCAGTTTTTCAAACACCTCGTCTTCGGCAAGGTTCATAAAGACGTTATCCACCTGGCCATTAACAATAATCTTGGCGATGTGCCTGGCGTCCTTCTCCGGCCCCCGGAGCAGGTTCTTGATGCCGGCGCCAAGAATTGCCGAAAAATTCCGGTCAATTGCCCGTGCCGCGGCAATACAGACATGGTCCTCCGGATCGGTCAAACCGGCCGTCAGGGTATAGGCACCCTTTTTCAAGGGGAGCAGGGCAAGGGCTTCATAGGCGGCAAAGCGGACATTGGCGCTCTTCGGTTCATTGCTGAGCAGTTTACGGATGGGGATAACCGCCGACTCATCGCCAATATCGCCTAAGACATTTAAGGTGTGGATGCGAAAATCCGGGTCATCGTGGAGAAGGTTTTCAATGAGAATAGGCACCGCCTTTGGCCCGATCCGCACCAGCTCAGACTTTGCGTAGGTGCGCATATGGGCATAGTGGGAACGGATGGTGTCGTTTAATTTTTCCAGGGAAATCTGGTCCTGAACCTCGGAAAAGATCGAGAGAATGAGATAATCTATCTCATTGTCAGTTCCCATCCGTTCGGCCAGACGGTGCATAGCCGTAGGCGTCCCAACCTGTCCGAGAGCCTGAACCGCGGCGATGATGAGCTGCCGGTTGGCGGCATACAGATAGTCCGTCAGGGTATTTATCGCATCAGGATCACCGATAAGACCGAGACTTTCAATGATCATCAAGATCTCCGCGTCGTCCTCCGATGCGACAATCAGCTCAAGTAAGACCGGAGTGGCCTCTTCAAGACGCAGTTCACCCACTACCTTTATGAGTTCTGTTTTGTCGGTAATTTTCGGAGATGCCAAATACTCAATGAGTTTATCAGGGTAGGCGAGAAGAATAGAAAGTAGAGTTTCACGAATGATAGGCATCTGGTCAGCCACATCCGGATGATTCTTGAGAAGATATATAAACAGCGGCACTGAGAAATCGGCATCTGCGCGGGTCAAGAAGTACATCAGACGATTGCGGGTTTTCTGATCAACATCACGCAGATGTGCCAGAACGAGCTGGGCTTTCATCGAATCGCCGGTTTGAATATTTGCCTGAATCTCTTCAATCATGTCTTGTGGATTGACATCAGCCATACCTGTTCCCCTCACGCTTGGCGTATATACGGTTTGCAATTATTACATCATCTCCCCTCTCCGAGAGAAATCATATCAGGCTATTCGGTTGTTGTCTAATTTTGCAAAAAAAATCCCTTTGCTACGTTTGCCATGATGAAATCAGCCCGGCTCTGGGGAATCTCCTCCCGTACATCATTGATGATTCTCTCAATTTTCTTCACAAAATCCCAGAAAAGCCAAGAAGATCAATTGCTTTTAGATATTGGCCGCAATAAGCCAAATATACCCCATCGTTTACCAAACAACAGGAACCTTGCATAAAGCTTGGCGGAAAGCTCCCTTGAATATCTATCAGGCGCCCAGTATAGTCGCAGCAATGCTTTACAGAGTGGCATCAGCCAGACCGGCAGGTCTGGCAACTGGACTCGTCTACAACGTATCGTCACCGGTTATGATTGGTTTTGCGCGAAAAAATTGGTTTATGCTGGGTCTTGCCGGCGTCGCTGTACTGGCCGTCGCCGACAGCAGCGGCCTGTCCGTTGCCCCGGGGATCTGGCTGGGGGCACATCGGGGTGCGGACGCAACCATTGTCCTGATTTTTTTCCTCTCGGGTATCGCCCTCGACGCCAGGCAAATCCGCAAAGGGCTTACCGATTATCCCGGCACTCTCCTCGCCCTGGCATTGATATTCGGCATCGCCCCAGTCCTGGCCATGGCCTTTGCCCTGCTTCCCCTGGCAACGGGAATCGTCCTCGGTCTCTACCTGGTGGCGGTCATGCCTTCAACGCTCTCCAGTGGAGTGGTGATGACCGGCAGCGCCGGAGGCAACATGGCCCATGCCCTGCTGATCACCATTATAGCCAACGCCTTGGCGGTGGTGACAATACCGGTAAGCCTCGACCTCCTGGCAGGAGCCCGGGATGATATCCGGGTCGCGGCCTTTGACCAGCTGGCGATCATGCTGAAAATCGCCGGTTTTGTCCTTCTGCCGCTCCTTGGCGGAATTGTCCTCCGTAACCATTTAAGCTGGCTCTGCCGTCCTCTCTTGCCGCATATTGGAACCGTAAACCAGATAGCTATCCTGGTCATCGTCTGGATGGCCATGTGCTCCTGCCGGGCCGCCATCGTCGCCGAACTGGACACTCTCGGCACCGTCATCGGCGTGGTGTTTTTCTTTCACCTTATCACTATAGTGATCGCCCTGCTTGTCACAAACATCGCCGGCATGAATAAAGGCCGAAGGGAAAGCGTCGTCTTCATGGGCGGCCAGAAAACTCTAGCCTTATCAGTGGTGCTGCAGCTCTCGCTTTTCCCCGATTACGCGATTGCCTTGGTGGTCTGTGTCATTCACCATATCGTCCACCTCATTATGGATGCCTTTCTCGTCGGTTATCTGCGCGAGAAAAAGGAGTAACCTCGACCATGCTGACTATCATCTTCGCCAACGGCGCACCGGCCGATCCGCCCAATCTGGCAGGTCTTCTTGCCACAGCCACACTTATTATTGCCGCCGATGGCGGGTCAAATACCTGTGAACGCCTGGGCATCCTCCCCAATGTGCTCATTGGCGATCTCGACTCCACAGCAACGGCCATCGTCGAAAAATACCTGCAAAAGCAGGTAGCCATCCATCGCCACCCGCCTCGCAAGGACGCCACCGACCTGGAACTGGCCCTCGACTTCGCCCTTCTCCAGGGAGCGCGGCAGGTGGTGCTGATTGGCGGGCTTGGCGGCAGATGGGACATGAGCCTTGCCAATATCCTGCTTTGTGCGGCAGAAAAATACCACTCCATGCACATCTCCGTGGCGGAAACGGACTGCACCATGCATCTTCTTCACCCCGGCAAGCCATTCACCCTGCGCGGCCTTCCCGGCGAGAGGGTTTCACTACTACCCCTGCAGGGCGGCATCACCGGCCTGACTCTCCAAGGCTTTGACTATCCGCTGCAGGCAGCAAGTCTTTCCTTCGGGACGACGTGGGGGGTCAGCAATGTGCTGCATCATCAGGAGGCAACAATAGAATTTACCGGCGGGTTACTCCTCTGCGTCCATCTGTTCGCCACATCTGAAAAAGCAGAAGTTTCTGCCAGTTGACGGTCTTTGCTGTTGGGCAAGACCTCGCAAAACAAGCATGTGCGAGAGGACGGATTAAGAGCTAAGGACTTTTCGAAGAAGCGCGGCAATGTTTTGTCTGGTCATGGGTTTGTGGGCAAAGCCCCTGATACCGATGGCCCTGGCCCTCTCTTCGGTGATCTGCGTGCTGTAGCCAGTGCACAAAATTATCGGCAGATCGGGACGGATCTCCAGCATACTGCGGGCAAGATCGCTGCCCTGCAAGCCGGGCATGGTCTGGTCGGTAATCACCACGTCAAAGGCTGCCGGCTGGTCCCGGAAGATGGCCAGTGCCTTGAGACTATCGGTCATAACAGTGACCTGATAGCCAAGCCGGGAAAGCATCACCTTGCCCATATCGGCCAACATCTCCTCATCGTCAATAAGAAGAATCCTCTCGCTGCCTCGAACGATTTCATCGACAGCACTGTCGTCCGCCAGGACGACACCTGTATCAACTGGAAGATACACATTAAATATCGCCCCATTACCCATCTGACTGTCACACGACACCCACCCGCCATAATTTTTCGCGATACCGTGCACCATGGCGAGCCCCAAACCAGTGCCCTTCCCCACCTCCTTTGTGGTGAAATAGGGATCAAAGATCTTGTCCTTGATTTCCGGTGATATTCCCGGACCGGTGTCGCGGACGGAAAGCCTGACATACTGCCCCGGCTGGGCATGGCTTTCGCTCGCCGTTTGTTCACCGCTCACTGTTTCCGTCGCAAGCGAAACATGGAGGACACCGCCGGTGCCTTCCATGGCGTGAAAGGCGTTGGTACAGAGATTCATCACTATCTGATGGATTTGAGTGGGATCAGCAACAATCGGTCCGGCCTCCGTGTCAATATCCTGGTGAATTTCGATGGACGCCGGCAATGAGGAACGGAGCATCTTGATCGATTCACCGATGATCAAGGCCGGCCGCAACAGGATTTTTTTGAACTCAGCTTGACGGCTGAAGGCCAGGATCTGCTGGACCAGGCCCTTTGCCCGGTTGCTGGCGGTGAGTACCTGTTTGATATCGTCGCCGGCCATCGATCCCGGCGGGCAGTCTTCCTGGGCCATCTCCGCATAACCGATGATAGCCCCAAGGATATTGTTGAAATCGTGGGCAATACCACCGGCCAGGGTGCCGATGGCCTCCATTTTTTGTGCCTGCTGGAGCTGAATCTGCAGATTCCTTCGCTCGTCTTCCGCCTGTTTCCGTTCGGTGATGTCCCGCGCCACCGCATACAACAGCGATCGCCCAGCCATCGGCGTGGCATTCCATTCGAGCCACTTATACAAACCCTCTGTGGTGCGATAGCGGTTAATAAAATTGATAGTAGTATTCCCGCCTATTTGCCTGGCAACCTCCAGCCGGGTTGGTTCAACATCATCGGGGTGGATGAAATTCTCAAAGGGTTCGCTGAGCAACTCCTCCTCGGTGAAACCAAGAGTGACCTTCCAGGCCTTGTTGATTTTCATGAGATAGCCACTCGTTGAAGCGATACATACCAGGTCGGGAACGAGATCAAATAAGCGTTCCAGCTCCTCTTGGGCGATCTTCAGCTTCTCATCGGCCTGCCGCCGTTCGGTGATATTTTGAAGCACTCCTATCACCCTCCGGGGCTTGCCATCATCATCCCTCGCCAATTCGGCCTTGGAGATAACCGTACGCCGTTCGCCGGTATTCCTGGCGATGATATCAAATTCGATCTCATAGGGTATGCCCCTTTCCACAAGCTCCCGCCAAACCACATGATTTCGAACCTTCTCTGGAACACAACCGGCAATCTCCGCCAAAGAAAGGGAGGCCGTATCGGCAGCGAAGCCAAAAATTCTTTTGGCCTCCGTTGAGGCAGTGATCTGCTCCGTTTGCAGGTCGTATTCCCAACTACCGACCTTGCCTATTTCCTGGGCCTTGGCATATTTTTCATTGGCTTGTGATAGCTGATTTTCAATCTCCTTGCGATGCCTGATTTCCCCATAGAGCTTGCGTGTCTTCCTGGCAACCAGACGTCTGAGATACCACACCCCGAGAAGAGAAAGGACGAGTAACAGCGGGATGGCGATAAAGAGCGCCTGTTTAATGGTTTCACGAAAAGGAATTTTCGGTCTTGGCAAAATCGGCGCAAACCACTTTTCATAGAGGGCATTGTAGGTACCGTTCAAATAAATAACGGAAAGTCCTTCATTAAGAAGTGACAGCAGCTGCTGTTCGCCCTCCGGCACCGCGAAACAGAACTTTTGCTCAAAGCCACGAAGCTGCAGGGCCGCCGGTTTGAGCGATCCAATGGTGTTTTCATTGACCGTTCGCACGTTGGTGATCCGCAATTTTTTCAGCAGCTGCAGGCCAACAATGTGTTGAACAAGTACTGCATCGTGTTTTCCGGAAGACAGCAGTTTGAACGCCTCTTCATAGGATCCGGTCGGTACAATCGTATTGGACAGCTTTTCCCGGACAACATACTCATGTGCTGTGTCCCCCTGCATGACCAGGACTTCCTTGTCCATCAAGTCGGCAAGGCTATTGATGCGGGAGTCTTCCTTCCTGACAAATATCGCTCCGCTCATTCGCAGATACGGGGCAGTAAAATCGTAGATCTTGTCACGTTCCACTGAATAGGACATGAGCGGCAGAACATCAATTTTTCGCAGGACCAGGTCCTGCTTCAGTTCATGCCAGGGACCAACTTTAAAGGTAACCGAACAACCGCTCGCCTCAACCACAGCCCTAAGGAGTTCCACCGAAAACCCCGAGGCGGTTCCATCCGCCTGAACTATGGCAAAAGGAGGATAATCGAGCTCACTGGCCGATTTCAGGATTTTTATCTGCGGCGGAGGTGTGGCCTGGGCAGGCATGCCCTGCAGCCAGGACACGACAAGAACAACAGCAAAAACACTCAAAACAGTTGATATCTTATTAAAATATTGTGATATCCGGGTATTTTTCATGTATCTGCCTTAGCGGGTTCGAGACGAGCGATTGATGCTCTTATTGTACTTAAAGGCCAAGGTATTTGCAAAGCCACTCAGGACTATTTCCATTGTCGGGACAATCCGAGAAAACGAGACCTGTTCGACAAACCATACGAAATAGGGTAATACTGGCCGGAAATATTACTCCCCGGCCCAAAAGGGGAGAAGTACCTTTACCACAATTCATGCACAAGGAGATACATTATTTATGAAAACAGTACTTTATACACTTCTCGTCTTTTTTCATCTGGCCGGTTTTGCGGCAGCGAGCGACTACAAATTCACCTTGATCAATAAAACCGGTTTCGAGATTATTGACCTGTATGTCAGTCCCGCCTCGCAGAACGAGTGGGGCGACGAGATACTGACGGTTGACACCATCCCCAATAAAGAAAAGATGAATGTCCACGTATCGCGCAAGGAAAAGGCTGAAAACTGGGATATTCTGGTCAACAATGAGAACGGGGCGACGTTCACCTATCCCAGCCTGAAGCTGGCTGAGGTATCAACCCTTATTCTGACCATTAAAGCCGGCCAGCTCATGGCTATTTATAATTAGAGGAAATACATCAAAGACCTGAACACAGTTCGGGTCTTTGATTACGATTCGTTGTCTAAGGGATTTGCCCTGGCAAATCCCTTACTTAGCCAGGCGCAGGCCAACCTGGGTACGCAAAAACTGCCAGGCCCCCTGCCTGTGACCAAAGGGAGTGATAGGCTGAGTGCTCTCACTCAAGAGATTTTTCAGGTCGGCCACCGGCTTGTCATCGGAGCAGCCGCCGGCCACCATAGCACCATAGCTGCCAACCCGCTTCTCTTCTCCCGGCAGCGGCAAGGGATCACTCCCCGGCAACAATCGAATGCCCCGGCTGGCCGCCAAATCAAAGGGGGCCGGCCGCGGCCAAATTTTCGGCCTCCCGCCGTTGTCGCCGACAAAAAGCGAAGCGGCTGAGGCATTCTGGAGAAAATCGCTGACGATCCCCCCCCGTTTTCCCAGCCATTTTCCGGCCCCCCAGGGCAACACCGCCAAGCCGCCAGCATCCCGCACCTCGTTTACGGTATCAACCAGAGCTTTGCCGTCGCCTATCTTGGCAGTGGTGGCGAGAGCCAGAACCTCCAGCCGTTCTTTGGCCACCAGTTGCCTCCCAGCAACCACAAACAAACGAACCCCAGGCCATGCTGCATGGCGCAGCAGCAGCGACTCCGGCTCGGCGGTTGCCTCTACTGTCCAGGCAGAAGGCAGAAGCGCCGTCCGCTGCCCGGCCTCCTCACGGAGTACGGTGAAGAAGTCAAGAAACTTCGCCTCGGTGAGCAGCAGAAAGTAGGTACCGGCCGTCTGCTGTGCCGAATCCAGCCGCTGCTTATCGAAATTGGTCAATGCCGCGAAAAAAAACCGGTCGAGATCAAACCTCGCCTGAATATGCACATGTGCATCAAAAAATATCATCTACCACCTCTTTTTTAGGGAAATTATTTCTTGCTTTGGCAATAACAATCTCCATGACACTAATCTCGCCTATTAGTCGAGATTAGTAAAAATTTTTGTACTTCATGAAAGCAACTCCCTTGCGCTTATCGGGTCTCGGATGTATCTTGGCCAAATAGGTCATACGATATGAGTTGCAATAGATACGCCCAACATTTCTCAGATGCAAGTATTTTATATTATCGATCTCTCCCCCTGCCCTCCGGGCAACAATATCGCCTGCAGCCGTTGGCCGCTGTTACGAGCCCTCGCGATATCAAGCAAGGTCTCTGCAGAGGTCTGCCGCTTTGGATCTGCGATATTTCAGGAAGCAGGTTTGAGCGAGTCTTCCCAGAGGTTTTTCAGGCAGTTAACATGCACATTTCTATGAGAACAGCAAGATGAAGGTTCTGGTCATTGCCCCCCAACCCTTTTTTACCCCAAGAGGAACGCCATTCAGCGTTTACTACCGATCACTTGTCACCGCCCAGCTGGGTCACTCCATCGACCTGCTGACCTATGGACAAGGCAAGGATGTGGCAATCCCCGGCCTAAAACTGGTTCGTATCCCTGGATTTGCAAAATTCGGCGGTATCAAGGTAGGCCCGTCGATCTTCAAGCTCTTTCTTGATTGTTTCATCGTCTGCTACACCATAGGAATGCTGCTGACCGAAAAGTATGATGTGGTCCACGCCCATGAAGAGGCGGTGTTCTTCTGCCGGTTTCTCAAGCCGATATTCGGCTACAAGCTGGTGTACGATATGCACTCCAGTCTGCCCCAGCAGTTGAGCAACTTTGAGTTTACCAAATCGAAACTGCTGGTCGGCATCTTTAAATGGCTGGAGGATTCCTGCCTGAAAAAGGCCGACGGGGTCATCACCATCTGTCCTGATCTGGCTGACTACGTCAATAAACTCCTCAACAATCCGAGTAAACACTTTCTCATCGAAAATTCCATCTTCGAACCGATCCAGCTGGCCGATACAACCGCTGAACCTGATCAGAAGACAATAAAAGACGGTGTACAGCTGCCGGCAGATGGCAAATACATCGTCTATGCCGGGACCCTTGAACCCTATCAGGGCATTGATATCCTGGTGCCCGCTTTTCGGCTCTTTGCCGAAAAATTTCCAGGCTACAAGCTGGTAGTCGTTGGCGGCAACCCGCAGCAGGTCAAGAAATATACTGACCTGGCGGACGAGAACGGCATAAGCGACAACTGCCTGTTTACCGGCCAGGTCAGTCAGGCCTCAGCGAAATATTACAGCTCCCAGGCAACGATCCTCGTCTCCCCGAGAAAGCATGGCACCAACACCCCGCTGAAGATCTACGAGCAGATTGCCAGCGGCATTCCTCTGGTGGCCACCCGCATCTATTCCCACACCCAGGTGCTCGATGACAGTGTGGCCTTCCTGGTTGAACCGACCCCGGAAGCGATGGCCGAGGGTCTCGCCCTGGCAACTGGACAAACCGGCAAGGACAAGGCAGTCCAGGCCCAGCGCCTGTACAACGAAAAATACGCTAAAACCATCTATCTCGACAAGATGGCCAGGCTGTTTGCCCACATTGAAAACCATCCACGGGTCTGAAGGTGGTAAACGGGACCTTCAGCAACACCAATTAAAGACTTTGACAAAATGTGTGGAATAGCCGGAATACTTGCCTGTAACAACAACCCCGCCCCCAGCCCCGAGCAGATACAGGCCATGTGCGGCGCCATGCTCCATCGCGGGCCGGACGAGGAGGGCAGCATCATCAAGGATGGCGTTGCCCTTGGCATGCGGCGACTGTCGATCATCGATCTTACCGGCGGCAGCCAGCCGATCTACAACGAAGACCGGTCAATTCACTGTGTCTTTAACGGCGAAATCTATAACTACATGGAACTGCGCAACGATTTGGAAGGCCGGGGCCACATCTTCCGGACCCATAGCGACACCGAGGTCATTGTCCACGGCTACGAGGAGTATGGCGACAATTTCCCGACCAAACTGAACGGCATGTTCGCCATCGCCCTGCACGATACAAGGCGCCGCAGGGTGCTGCTAGCCCGCGATCATATCGGTATCAAACCCTTGTACTACGCCTTTGACGGCAGGTACCTGGTTTTCGGCTCGGAGATCAAGGTGCTCCTCGCCTCGGGCTTGGTGGACAGAAAGCTCGACGTCGATGGACTCGGCCAGTTCCTCGCTTGGGAATACGTCCCCGGCAGTCAGACCCTGCTGCAATCTATCAAGAAACTGCCACCTGCCCATTTCATGGCCATCGACCTGCGGGCCATTGCGGTACAGCCGCGCGAGTATTGGGACATCCCGGAGGCTCCTGTCAACATCCTGACCGATAACGAATGGCAGGACCGGGTGGATGCCCTCCTTAAAACCTGCGTCAGCCGCCAGCTGGTCAGTGACGTCCCCCTCGGCGCCTTTCTGTCAGGGGGTGTCGATTCGTCGCTGGTGGTGGCGGCCATGGGCCCGGCCAAGACCTTCAGCATCGGCTTTGACGACCCGTCCTATAACGAGCTGACCTGGGCCCGTACCGTCGCCGCCCATCTTGGCGTCGATCACCACGACGAGATCCTCGCCCCCGATATCGGCGAGCTCTTCGGCCGCCTGGTGCATTTCATGGACGATCCCATCGCCGATTTCTCCATATTCCCAACCTATCTGGTTTCGGCGGTGGCGAGAAAGAATGTCACAGTCGCCCTGAGCGGCGACGGCGGCGACGAACTGTTCGGCGGCTATGAAAGCTATATTGCCGAGCAGCGCGCCGCCCAGTACGCCTGCCTGCCTGCCGCCATCCGCCGCAACCTGGTGGAACCGCTGTTTCGCGCCCTGCCCCCGCGCCCGGCGAAGAAGGGCCTGATCAACAAGGCCAAGCGCTTCTTTGAAGGTGCCGCCCTGCCGGAGGGTCTCAGTCATTGCCGCTGGCGGCTGTTTACCAGCCAGGCGCAGCAGGCTCTGCTCTTTACCGACGAAGCGGCACAATCGCTTACGACGCCGGTCGACGATCATATCGTCCGCCTCCTTACCAAGGCGGGCAATCGCGACCCCCTCAACAAGTGTCTGTATGTCGATACCAAGAGCTATCTCTCCGACAACATCCTCACCAAGGTCGACCGCATGTCAATGGCGGTAAGCCTTGAGACCCGGGTGCCTTATCTTGACCCGGAACTGGTGGCGTTGGCCTTTGCCATCCCCCCACACCTCAAGGTTTCCGGCAATACCACCAAGGTCCTGTTGAAAAAGGTGGCGGCACGGCATATCCCGGCGGAATGCGTGTACCGCCCCAAGGAGGGATTCAGCATCCCCATCAAGCATTGGCTGAAAGACACCCTCCGGCCGGTCATGGACGACCTTCTGGCGGAAAAAGATATTAAAGAACAGGGACTCTTCAACTGGCAGCGGATCCACCAGTTGAAAAACGAGCATCTATCCGGAAAAGAAAATCATAGCCACCAGCTTTGGGCCCTGATCATGTTTCAGGCCTGGAGGAGAAAATGGCTTAAAGGACAATAAGATATGGGAGATATACTGGTAACCGGGGCAACCGGCTTCACCGGCTCGGCGCTGTGCCGGCGGCTGATCAGGGACGACCACAACGTCGTCGCCTTCGTCAGGCCAACCAGCAGGACCAAAGAACTGCAGGATCTCGGCGTCAAGTGCAAGGTTGTCGACATATGTAACCGGCAGGAGGTCTTTGCCGGATTCGACAATATCAGCAAGGTCTATCACATTGCCGCCGCCTACCGGGCCGAGGGCAGCACAACCGATGAGTTTCGCCAGGTCAATGTCGAGGCGACGCGGATCCTGTTGGAAGTAGCCAAGGCAAAAGGGGTTGAACGTTTTATCCACTGCTCGACGGTCGGCGTCCAAGGCGAGATAAACGACCCGCCGGCGGCGGAAGACTACCGTTTCCAGCCGGGTGACCACTACCAGGAATCAAAGCTTGACGGCGAACTGCTGGCCCGCCAAGCTTTTAAAGATGGCCTGCCCGGCACCGTGTTCCGCCCGGTGGGCATCTATGGTCCGGGCGACACCCGCTTCCTCAAGCTGTTCAAGTCGGTGGACAAAGGGGTCTTTCTCATGATCGGCTCGGGCAAAGTGTTGTACCACATGACCTACATCGACGACCTCATCGACGGCATCATCCTCTGCGGCAACCACCCGGCCGCCCTAGGCGAGGTCTTCACTATCGGCGGGGACGGCTATACAACCTTGAAGGAGCTGGTCAACACCATTGCCGACATCCTCGGCAAGCCGCATCCGAAGCTCAGCATCCCCTTTGCCCCGGTATACTGGGCCTCGGTGGTCTGCGACAAGCTCTGTAAAATGATCGGCGTCAGCCCGCCACTTTATCCCCGACGAGTGGAGTTTTTCTCGAAAGATCGAGCCTTTTCCATAGAAAAGGCGAAAAGGCTGCTCGGCTACCAGCCCCGCTATGACCTGACCACCGGGCTCAGCAAGACCGCCCTTTGGTATCGTGACAACGGCTTTCTTGGCAATCGGCAAGATCGATAGGTTGGCCAGTATTATACTTGGTGCTGCCGACCGGACCGAAATGCCCGGTCTGCAGCTTTAGTAAACGCAAAACGAAGGAAACAGCACTTTGGCACCAACACTCCAGACAGCACGTAACTCGCGCGCCGCCGCCGCAAAGGAATATGACGTCATCATCATCGGTGGCGGTATCTATGGTATCACCCTCGCCCTTGAAGCGGGAAGGCGGGGCCTCAAGTCCCTCCTGCTCGAAAAGGGCGACTTCGGCGAATACACCAGTTTCAACAGCCTAAAGATTATCCATGGCGGCCTGAGGTATCTGCAATCCCTCGACCTGCACCGCTTCAAGGAATCGGTGGCCGAGAGGACCTGGTTTCTGAAACATACCCCGAAACAGGTCCATCCCCTGCCCTGCCTGATGCCTCTTTACGGCCGGGGCATGAAGAGACCGGCGGTCTTCCGCATGGCCCTTCTCGCCAATCACCTGCTGTCCCTTGACCGCAACAAGGACCTCGACCCCAGCCACCAACTGCCCGCCGGGTCCATCGTCGATGCCGCCGAGACCAAGAAGATTTTTCCCCTCGCCAATATGCAAGGCCTGCAGGGCAGTGCCCTTTGGTACGACGCCTGCATGCCCGATTCCCAGCTGCTGGTCATGGAACTTCTCCGTTATGCCTGCCACACCGGCACAACGGCCATCAACTACTGTCGCGCCCAATCCCTTTTGACTACCTCCCACGGCACCATCAAGGGGGTCATGGCGGTAGACCGGGAGACCGCGGAAAACCACGAATTCAAGGCACCAATCGTCATCAACAGCTGCGGCCCCTGGTCCCGGAAGATGGTGTCCGGACTGGCCGATGATAACGGGTCGCTGTTTATCCCTTCTCTTGCCTGGAACGTCTCCTTCAACCGGCCAGCCTTGTCGACATACGCCTTGGCGGTGCAGGGCAAGGCCCCCGGCAGCCGCCTGCTCTTCGTCACCCCATGGAAAGGCCGGATATTTGCCGGCTGCGGCCATGAGCCGTGGCTGCGCGGGCCCGACAAGCCGATGCCAACCCAGGCTCAGCTGGCTAATTTCATTGAGGAAATCAATCAGGCCATCCCCGGAGTCAACCTGACCATGGGTGAAGTACATCGCGTCTTTGCCGGTCTTTTGCCGGCCGCAGCCGAAGGCAGCAATGTCCTGACCAAAAGGGAAGTCATCATCGATCACGGTGCCAAAGGTGGGCCGGAGGGCTTGTACAGCGTCGGCGGGATCAAATTCACCACCGCCCGCCTGGTCGCCGAGAAAATCTGGGGAATGATCGGCAAGAAAAAACCCGGTCTCCTGGCAACACCCTCAGCCATGCCGATCCTCGGTGACAATGCCTTCGCAGTCGGCACCAGCCTCTCCCAACAGATCGATTGGGCCAGGCGCGAGGACAACTCTATCGTCCATCTTGATGACCTCGTCCTTCGCCGCACGACCCTCTGGGAAGACGGCGACCCGGCCGCCCTGGCAGCCGCATCCGCCTCCCTGGGCTTTGAAGCGGACAAAGCTGCCAAAGAACTGAAAAAATGTACCGCTGCCCTGCAGCCCCTGGCCCTTGAACCCCAGAGCCAACAGCAAAGAAAAAACAAGCTGCATTGAGGAGTTGAGCCATGATATCCGGATTATTTCTGACCGCCGCCAAAACTGCCGCAACGGCCGAGCTCCTCGCTGCCGCCGCATCGGTCAGTTCTAACAAGATTGCCTTTGAAAATGACAGCTACCTGTTGTCAGAGATAATCGATAGGGAAATCGCCGGCGATCATCCTGCGCCGCCGTGCGTTTCTCCTGACGGTCGTCTGGTGGTTTGCTGCAGAGGCAGCATCTACAACCGGCAATCCCTGCGGTCAGAGCTGGGGCTGCAAGGCGATACAGACGGTCAGGGCGACGCCGAGCTGGTACTCAACCTGTATCTGCAGCACGGCGAGTCCTTTGTCGACGCGCTGAGCGGGCCCTTCGCCATCGCCCTGTATGATGCCCGGCAGAGCACTTTGCTGCTGTACCGGGACCGGTTTGGCATCGAGCCGCTGTATTACAGTGTCGGCAAGGGCTATATCGCCTTTTCTTCGACGATCAAGGGGGTATTACGAATGTCCGGAGAGGGTCCAGCCCTTCAGCGCGATGCGGTTGCCAAGGTCCTCCTTTTTAACTACAACCCTGGCACCGACACCCTGCTGCAAGGTGTAAAACGTCTGCCCGCTGCCCACCGCCTGAAGATAGCCATCGATCAGCCCCTCGACCTGCATCGCTATTGGAAGTTGACCTTTTCTCCATGCTCCCTTTCTGAAGAGGAGGTACGGCACCAGCTACTCGACCACCTACGCCGAGCGGTATCCTCCTGCCTCGGAGCAAACGACCGGGCCGGGGTCTTTCTCAGCGGCGGCATGGATTCGAGCACGGTGCTTGCCCTGAGCGGCGAAAGGGGTGTTGCCCTTAAGACCTTTTCCTATCGCTGCCGGGCCGCCTCATTTGACGAGTCGCACTATGCCAGGGCCATGTCCGATTTTGTTCGCAGCGAACACCACGAATGCGAATACGGCAGCAGCGAGGTGCTGCTCATGCCCGATGTGGTAAAGGCGATGAATGAGCCGTTTTGCGATGTCGGCATTAATATCGCCACCTACCTCCTCGGCCTGAATGCCTCGAAAAACGGCTGTTCTCTGGTGCTCACCGGCGATGGCGGCGACGAGCTCTTCGCCGGGCATCCGGTATATGAGGCGGATAAAATCGCCGGCTATTTCGACGCGCTGCCGCGCCCTCTCCTTGCGCCGCTGCTATCCGTCTTTAGACTGCTGCCCGATTCCGACCAGAAGAAGAGCCTTCCCGTCAAGCTGAAGCGCTTCTCGGAAAGCCTTGCCTATCCCAAGGACTTGCTTTCCCACCGCTGGCGGATCTATTACGACGCCGAAGATCTCGGCAAACTCTCCAGCGCTTCCTTTGCAAACGGCCTGAGATGGCAAGAACTCTTAAGAGATATTCTCACCATCAACGGCGAAATGACCGATGGAGATGCCTTATCCCGCAGTCTGTACAGCGATTATCAGACGGTTGTCGACTTCTACCTGCGCCGTAACGATTTGATCCGGCGGTTCGGCGTCAAGGTCCGCTATCCCCTCCTTGATCATAAGCTGGTGGAATTTTGCGCCCAGATGCCCTCAGCCATGAAGATCAAAGGCTGGTTCGACACCAAATATATCTTCAAGAAGACCATGGAGGGCGTTCTGCCTGATACCATCATCTACCGCAAGGACAAACTCGGCCACAGTATTCCGCTAAAGAACTGGATCAGAGACGACCGGCAGGTCAAGGAGATGGTTCTCGATTTCGTCTCGGGCGATACGATTAGCCGGCGAGGCCTTTTCCGACCGGCATACATCGCCGAACTCATCAACGACCATCTCAGCAAGCGGCGCAACAACTCGCACCGGCTTTGGACCCTGGCCGTTCTAGAGATGTGGCTGCGCCACAATCTTGACTGAAAAGGATTTCCAACTGAAGATGGGAGATGGCGGTTATGCGACCATCTCCCAGTAATCGACCGGACTCAAGAACTACCTGACTGCTGGTCTATGCGAGATGTTCGAGGCCAGGTGCGGGGAATTTGCTGCACAGATCTTTAACCTCACCAGCAATGCCGGCGAGAAGGAGTTGATTTTCCGGATCGGCAATAACCCTGTTGATAAAGTCGCTCACCAGAAGCATCTCTTTTTCCTTAAAGCCCCGTGAAGTAAGAGCCGGCGTGCCCATGCGAATGCCGCTCGGATCATACGGTTTGCGCTTGTCAAAGGGAATGGCGTTGCAGTTGAGGACAATGCCGGCCTTATCAAGGGCCTTGGCCGCCGTCTTGCCGGAGATATTTTTGTTGGTGAGGTCAACCAGCATGAGATGGTTGTCGGTACCATTGGTGATGAGGGTGAAACCCTTGGCCATCAGGGCCTCAGCGAGGACTTTGGCATTCTTGACAACCTGCCTGGCATAGGCCTTGAAGCCGTCGGTTGCCGCCTCCTTGAGGGCCACGGCTATTGCCGCCGTGGTATTGTCGTGCGGCCCACCCTGAATACCGGGAAAGACTGCTTTATCGATGGCTTGGGCGTACTTTGCCTTGCAGAGTATCATCGCCCCGCGCGGCCCCCGGAGGGACTTATGGGTGGTGGTGGTGACCACATCAGCGTAGGGAACCGGGGAAGGATGGGCACCACCAGCTACAAGTCCGGCAAAATGGGCCATATCGACCATCAGGAGGGCGCCGACTTCATCGGCGATGGCTCTAAATTTAGCGAAATCGAGAATCCTCGGGTAGGCCGAGTGCCCGGCAATGAGGATCTTCGGGCGGACCGCCAGGGCCTTCTCACGAACGGCATCGTAATTGAGCAATCCGCTCACCGGGTCCAGTTCATAAGACTGGGCATTGAAATATTTTCCGGAAATAGACACCTGCGCCCCGTGGGTTAGATGTCCGCCATGAGGCAGCGCCATGCCGAGGATAGTATCACCAGGGTTGAGAAATGCCAAATATGTCGCCAGGTTGGCAGGAGATCCCGAGTACGGCTGGACATTGACATGCTCTGCCCCGAACAGGGCCTTGGCCCGGTCAATCGCCAATTGCTCAACCTGATCGATGAACTGTTGCCCCTCGTAGTACCTCTTCCCGGGATATCCCTCAGAGTATTTATTGGTAAGAACCGATCCGGTGGTCTGAAGAACCGCCAACGACACATAATTCTCGGAAGCGATCATGCGAATCTTATCAGACTGGCGCCTTTCTTCCTGTTGCACCAGGGTATAAATTTCCGGATCGAAGTCTTTAACACTTTCCATTTTTTCTCTCCATTACGCATATAATTAGGCAAGGCCTGGAACTCCCTGGCCAATGCCGATACAATCGAAATGCTTTTTGAACAAGCATTACCAAAACAACAATTGAATTTCTGAGGGGCAAATCACCCTACTGCGCTCTTTTGAAGCACCTGGGGAGAGGACACATGCACCTTCAGCAATACTGCCAAAGCCGTCCTCAAATTAGATAACCATAATCGGGCAATTTCTTAGCGGCACCCGCGCTTGATGAGGCACCAACTATAATAAAAACAATCGTTGTTGAACAGCAGAAAGTGTGCGCGATGCAAAAGAACAGTGGTTCACTAACCCTGTTATCCCGGAAAAATTGCCGACCACCTAAAGCACCTTAGAAAAGGTCAGGAAAATCCGTAAATACCGCGGTGGCACCCATGGCAAACAGGTCTTTTTGCCGCTGCTTTAAATTCACCGTATAGACATTGACCGCAAATCCCGCCGACCGTAATTCCCCGATGACGGCGGCATCAACCAGGCTATCCGAAGGATGGTAGGCCGCAGCGCCAAGGCTCCGGAGATACTCAAGGAGGTTAGGAGGGTGGGCGTGACTTTGCAGGACCCCAGTGGCGATCTCTTTGGCAAACGACTTGGCAAGCACCAGATAGTCGTGATTAAAGGAGGAGATCAGCACCCGCTCGACAGAGCCGGTTTGTTGTATCACCTGCATGACAGTCTCGGTCACCTGCTTGTGCTGCTCTTTCCCTTTGTGATCTTTAATTTCGACATTTATCGGGAGATCGCGCAGGGCGGGGTGAAGAAGGACTTCTTGCAGAGTCATGATCTTCTCGGGAAGGCCGCGGCGGATTTCTTCCGGGGATACTATTTTTCCAGCGATAGTGGCGAAAGGGTCTGCGGCTAGAAACCATGAGCCGACATCAAGGGTTTTCAGCTGTGCAAGGGTCCAGTCGCTGACCTCAAGAGATTGCACACCGATTTCCCGATACAGGCTTTTGGCATTACTGGTCCGTTCGAGGCTGGAATCGTGAATAACCACCGGCACGCCATCCCTGCTCATTTGGATATCCAGTTCGATGAAATGGCAGCAACCTACACTGGCGGCAAAGGCTGAGAAGGTGTTTTCTGGACGTCTCGCCCTGTTGCCGCGATGGGCGGCAATAAGTGCGGTCGAAGTAAAATTTGTAAAGAATGTCATGGCAGACCAGCGAAAGAAAAGGTGATGTTTATAAACAGATGTCCGGTAATGGCATTTTGCTGCTCGACACCTGACGACCAGCAACTATAGATTTCTCTCGGCAGTGTTGCAAGGACAATGGTGTGAATACTTGTCTGCCAGAACAATCTGCGGGGCGAATTACCCCATTATATCAAGAGCTCTTCTCAGTCCACGGGCAAACCTGCCTCCGTAGCGCGAAGTCGGCCTTGCATTTTCCGGGTAATCTGGTTAAAAAACAGACCACAATCGACCTCGGACCGAACAGATCTTGCGGTAATTACTTAATTCTGCCAATCCTTTCGCGTAGGGGATATCCCCTTTGTCGTGATTATTCATCTATTCTCGTTATGAAACACCCACACTGCCTCCTAACCAAACCCTTGATTGCAGTTTTCCTGCCACTTATCCTTTTTATCGCATCTGCCACCGATGCAGCATGGGCGGCAAAGAAGGAAACTTTTGATATAATCTATCTCCGCACCAAAGATTTTGAAAAAGTCCTTGATTACAAAGAAGAACTGGAAACGGTATTCGATGCGCAGATAGTAAAAAAACTAAAAATTGTTGGCTGGGGAAGCGGTGAATATATTCTGCTCTACGACGGCAATCTTTCCGCAAGAACAGTCACCCATACGTTGATCAAGCATGCCGACATGCTCAGCAAAACCGGTTTCGACGAACCTTACGCAACCAAGCAGCAAGATTTTTACAGCTTGTTTAATGTCAGCTACGGCATGGGGCGTAATCTTGATTCTCTCAAGGAAACCTATCAGCTTCTCTATTCCTGCCTGGGCGAGGAGGTGAAAAGGGATTTGTTTATCGAAAAGACTGATTACGGCAACTATCTGCTGGTGTATCGTCTCCTCGGAGATGAGGCCTCGGCATCTGCTATCGCTAAGAAACATCAGGCGATCCTCAAAACCAAAAAAATATCCACCTCACTCACCAAGGAGAACAGCAATACGGTTGTCTACGGCGAATCAAGCCTGATAAATGACGGGGATTCAATTAAATCGGCAATCTGCCAGCGCCCAGAATCCACCGAGGACTATAGATTCTCGCAAAAAGACAGCAGCTTGACTGCGCCGAAGGCAACTCAACCTGTTTCTCCCACCATGCCAAAGGCTGTCCCGACGGTTCCCGATAAAGTTGATGCGCTTGCTGCTACCAAGACGGAGGGTGAAGCGGATACCGCCAGAGGTTCACAACTTGAACGCATGGCCGGCGCTTCTTCAGAGGGCACCAAGATAGAGCGGACCATTACCGAACACCTCGATAACCTGAGAAACAAAGGAATTCTTGCAAAAGATGAATCAACTGGCTGGATGGTCTATGACCTGGAAAATGACCGCAGCCTTGCCGGCATCAATGCCAACATAGAGTTTCAGGCGGCGAGCATGATCAAACCCTTTGTAGCCCTGGCTTTTTTTCATAAGGTACGGGAAGGGAGACTGCAATACGACGAACAAAGCAAGAGACAAATGGAGGCAATGATTCAGAGAAGCAGCAATTCTGCAACCAATTTTATAATGCGAAGGGCTGGGGGGCCGGAACAATGCAATGCCATCTTGAAGAAGTATTACAGCCATATCTTCAAGAAAACCGAGATTAAAGAGTATATACCTGCCGATGGCCGTACCTACCTCAACAGCTCCTCCCCCGCCGATTATGTCAGGTTCCTGCGTGCCCTCTGGAATCTCGATATACCTTACGGCAAGGAAATCCGCCGGGTAATGGCCCTGCCCGGCCGAGACAGGCTGTACTACGGCACGAACATTCCCCGCGGCACAATGGTGTTCAATAAAACCGGGTCAACCGCCCGGCTTTGCGGGGACATGGGGATTCTGGTTACGAAAACCCGTAAAGGCGATACCTACCCCTATGCTATCGTCGGGATAATCGAACGCCGCACCAAGGCATCTGATTACGGGCAGTGGATGGCATCACGCAGCCGAGTGATTCGTGATATCTCTACACTGGTTTATGAAGGTTTGAAAAAAGACCATCATCTGCTGTAGCAGCCTAGTCCAGCGTTTTCCGATTTTGCTTGCTTTGCCAGGAGAAACAAATGCACCTAATACTCGACCTCTGCGTAGTACCTCTGGGCGTTGGGGTTTCTGTCTCCAAGTACGTCGCGGCATGCCAGAAGGTTCTGCGGAAGGCGGAACTGAAGCACCAGCTCCACGCCTATGGAACCAACATTGAAGGTGATTGGGACGCGGTTATGGCTGCGGTGAAGAAATGCCACGAAACAATTCACGCCATGGGCGCTCCGAGAATCACCACGACAATCAAGATGGGCACCAGAATTGACCGCCCCCAAAGCATGGAAGAAAAGGTTACCAGCGTATTCGGCAAGCTTGACGACCTTTAAGTAACAGCTCCGGCTATTCCCCCCATTTCTGCACAGCCCAGCCGATCAACCAGCCGGCCCAGCCGATTCCACTGTGTATTGCGACATGATCCAACCACGCTGACCCGAGGCAGTCCTAACGTACAACCATTCAGGCGCGGCACCTACAACATCGACGGTTTGGCCCTCTACCGCCTGACCTATGACAGACGAATCGAGCCCCGGCAATGCACGAATATTCACCAAGTTCTCGGTAACCTTCACCTGTCGCAGGACAGGTCCCGGCCTATATCCGATCTCCGGTATCGGCCTGACAACCGCCGTCTCATAGCGAACCATTGGTGGCGGAGGGGCTGCATAGACAACAGTCCGCTGCCGAGGAGGTTCAAACAAAATAGAACCTACCACCGCCCCGGCCAAGAGGCCAAACCCCAGATGGGTCAGAAAAACATCCCCATGATACGAACGTGGATAATGATGATAGCGGTATGACTGGTGGTGACCCCGATAATAGTTGCCGTACTCATGTCCATAGTACCGAGGTCCTGCAAGGGCGAATGTCGCCGGTGAAAACAGTAAAAACGAAAGAACAAGTACACTAGCAGACAGCTTTTTCATAAGCAGCCCCTCCCCGGCACGGCCGATGCTCGAACGGAAATAAATCCAACTGTCCAGCACTACTCTTCAGGAAAGATATAATACCATTTTCACCACCCCACAAGGGTCTGCTGGAATTGGGTAAAATCCCCTGCAAAAGCAGCCCAGGCGACGCCACACCTCAGCACTTTAAAGTAGAAGTGGCTTCAGAACGGATCTCTGAGGCGACAACATCTCTCTAATTAGCTGCCAGCCGTCCATGTAATGTCCTTGCAGACTCAGGAAAATTTCCCTTGAAGGTGCACCTGCAGTCTTTTTAAAGCACTCTGTTCAAGCTGGTAGATACTGCTGCGCGTTACCTTGTAAAACTCACTGATGGAGAGAATCGATTGTTCCCCTCCTTGGTATGGCGGAAGACCAAAACGGCGTTTGATAATGTCCGCGGTTTTCTTTGAGAGCACCCGGTCTATGGCTTGCAGAAGAATCTGGCGGAGCTGGGCCGCTTCAACAGCTCCAACTGGCGAAACTGCCTGGGACGACAGCTCGGAAAGAGTCAATGTGGCGTAATCGCCACAGAGGTTTTCATTCACCGAAGTGGCTGCCTCAATGATCGACGAGAATTTCCTGAGGTTCTCGAAATTCTCATCTTTATTTGCCTTGGCATACCCTTCGATGGTGTTGGAAGAGATCCGTATCAACCGGCCATCCAGGGCCTGCCGTTGAATCTCCCGAAACACCCAATGTGCAGCAAAGGTTGAAAACCGGACACCGCTTGAGGGGTGGTAACGGTATGCTGCCCTGGCTATTCCTATTGAACCGATCTGCACGGCATCTTCGTAGGTAACAGACTGTTTGTACAATGGATGTGTCTGGACAGCCAGTTTCCGTACCAGGCCCGTAGTGAGAAGGACATAGATATTTCTGAGGGTATTAAGCTGCTCCACCGCCGCCAGTAATGACAAAAAATATTGCCCTGCACATTCCACAGCCGTCGATTGGCTTATAATGCGGTTCCAGACCCTGGCGATGATCGGATGTTGGAAGGTTTTTGATAAAGGTATCGAGGTGCGACGGGGAAGGGAACTGAACAGCAACAGGGCTTCCTGACGCTCTCTTTCCACTGATTCTCCGGTAGCACCGAAGAACACTCGCCGGTTATTAAACAGGTAGATATTTTGAATGACCGTCAAGGCTGCCTGTCTGAACCGTGGCGAGGGGAGCAGACGTTCGGTGAAAAGGTGCCGATAGCGGAGAACCTCGGTGGCCAGTTCTCTTTCGTCATCTGCAGTAAGTACAGCAGTTTTCCGGTGCCGGGAATTTCCGCCGTTCAGCCGGCGCTCTTCAAGGAGGATCTTTTCTTCTAAAACCGGACTAAGCGCCAGGGCCTGGACACGGATGGCAAACGGCCGAGATGAAGGGGCGGCTGGCAGCAGATCGACAATCGCTGGGGAGCTGCGGGTGGTATCCGCTGCCGGTTTTGGCTTTTCTACACACATAGTAGAAGGGAAAAAGAAGCTAGTTCATCTGCAGGTACACTGCCCACACACAAGGGGAATCAGTACCCTCACTCCATCAGCAAAAGGATATCACAGAATTTTGCCAAGAGTGAAATGAAACCAGCTACGCCGGACCATTATTTTTTCGGACTCACCTTCATGGTGATGGTTGCCGAACAAACCTCCAGCCCATCACGGTCGGTAATGCTGACGGGGACATCTTTGTCGCCGGGGACCTGCCAATCTATCTCCCGGCCATCGGCAACGCCCCGCAAATCGGTTTTGGCCTTGGCAAGATACCGGACACTCATGCCGATCGGAATCCACCTGCAGGTTTCAGGAATGGAAACATCGGTCATCAGGCCGGCGGCAATCTCCGCGAGATTACACATGGCAATCGCATGAACCGTACCCAGATGATTGTGAACCTTTGGCGTATTCGGCATGGTGACTTCGCAATAGCCCGGCCGCAATTCGACGAACTGCGGTTCGATTGTTGCGAAATACGGTACAATTTCACAAATCTTTGTGCTAAAACCAGCATTCCCGGCTTGCTTATACAGATCAAACAACTGACTCATAATTTTTCACTCCGTAAAGAAAAAATGACTGCGGGCTCGGCAGTTAAAGCGCCAGGCCATTTCGAACGCACCGATACTGATAGATCGTCAGACCAAAACACTGGCCGGTCAGTGCAAACATTTAAGGATTTTCTCCGGCAGCTGCGGTACTGTACCCAGGTAAGGCTCGGCCGGGTAGCGTTATCTCTTTCATGCCCCACAAGGAGGGTACTGAGGGCTGCAACGCGGCAAACGCGCAGCAAGCATTTATCACCAAAAACTGATTCCACCGCCTGCAAAGACGGTGCCCATAGGAGAAACGCAATGACATCCTACGTCGATCGCAACTATTTCGCGGAACTCAAAAAGGCCTCGGCGGCCGAGATCTGCCGAAACAACCGGTGCAGTTATAACCCGTCCAGCATGTGCTATACCATCTCCATTTGGGGTGAGATTTACACGATTGACTGTGCAAATGCAAAAATTTCACGCAACTCCTCAAGCTCGCCCCCTCCCCATGAATTCTTTTATCTTTTTATCATCTATTATCTGCTCTTGCCTCAGGATATACGGCAAGTTGGCGAATGGATCTCGGAAAAGGATTTCCCGGGCGGTGCGACTTTTTTCCGGGGCCCTCACCTCCTGCCAACCGATCGTATCAGTAGCCGTTTCGGAAATGATATCGATGGGTTCAGAGAATATTGTCAAAGCCTTGGCGGCACACCTCTGCCCTTGGCGGATGCAGCTTTCTCCTTTGCAATCACCGGCGATATCACCATAGCGGTGCTGTACTGGACCGGTGATGATGACTTTCCGGCCGAAGCCAAAATTCTCTACGACAAGGCCAATATCAAGGCGCTACCCCTTGATATTGTTTTTGCCCTCGCCTATGAGGTTTGTCAACGGCTTGGTGCCCCCGGCAGCGATAATCCTAGACAAGGGCAAACCCTGTAATTCCGTTGCACATACGGTTCATCTCAGTCAGAGGGCCAAGATGTGTATGAAAAAATCACGCTGAAAAAATGCTGATATTTTTCCACACCTCTTAACAACAAATAAGACGGGAGAAAGATCAGCGAACAGCAAGCCACTCCGGCCCCATACGCCGTATGACATTAAACCCGCCCGGCACAACGGTATTGTTTTTCAGACCAACAAAGTCGAGAAACACCTGGATTTCATACGACCTCGACCCGGCATTGCAGAAGATAACCAGGGTCTTGTCGTGAGGCAGCTCCGCATACCGGTCACGCACCTGATCGTACGGCAAAGACAACCAGATTCCTGGGCCGAACTTTTCGACCCAAGGTGCGGCTTGTTTCTCATGGCGGACATCGAGAACCTGCCAATCGGGTCGGCTCGCAGGATTTTCCATCCAGGCAAAAAACTCTTCCATGGTAATCTGGCGCATTCTTCCATCACAAAGGTTGTCGGCAACGTAAGCAGCGGCGTTGAGTGGGTCGATCGCTGTTGAAAAAGGCGGCGAATAAGCCATCTCAACATTGGCCAGGTCATCAATGGTTGCTCCGGCGCTGATGGCCACCGCTGCGGCATTAATCCTTGCCAAAGGACCGTCATTGGCAGGTCCGGTTCCCTGGAACCCCAATACTTTCCGGGTCCTACGGTCAAAGAGCAGCTCCAGGCAGAGAATATCTTGACCGGGATAAAAGTGCGCCCGGTCCGACGGAGAAGAGAGGGAAAACTCAACGTCAAAGCCTTCCTCACGAGCATTCTCAAGTCCGATTCCAGTCGCTCCAACGGCTATGTCAAAGGCCTTTAGGACAAAACTCCCAACTCCTCCTTTGAAAACCGATGGAATGCCGGCCATGTTGTCGGCGGCGACCCGCCCTTCCTTGTTGGCCATACTGCCAAACGGCGCGACAAAGCGCTTGCCGGATATCAAATGGGCAATCTCAACGCAATCTCCCGCAGCGTAGATATTCGGGTCGGAGGTCTGCATCCTGGTATTGACGACAATGCCGCCGTTCCGTGACACATGCAAACCTGCATCCCTGGCCAGGTCTGATCGCGGCCTGACCCCAGCGGCCATTACCACCAGATCGGCCTCCAGAGTCCTCTTGCTGGTCCGGACAGCAACCGCCTTGCCTTGATCGACCACGACCTCTAAAGCCGCCTCGCCAAGATATACCTCGACATTATGATCGCGCAGGTGCTTCTCGAGAATGACCGCCAGGGGCCAGTCAATAATGCGCGGCAAAAGCTGCTCTTTAAATTCGACGATGGCGGTTTCAATCCCCCAAAGATCGGTGAAGGCCTCGGCCATCTCAATGCCGATTGCCCCACCACCGATGACCACGGCCTTGCTGACTTGTCCCTTGGCAATCCGTTCCTTTATGGCGATGGCCTTATGCATATCGCTGATGGTATAGACCCCATCGGCATCATTGCCTGGTATCGGTAGCAATACCGGCTGACTGCCAGTGGCCAGAAGGAGAGTATCATAGCCAACACTGCTTTTCTCCCCCGTTTTCAAATCGGCAATCTCAACCGTTTTATTATTTCTGTCGATAGAAAGAGCACGGGTCGAGGTGAGGGTTGTCACGCCTTTGGTCTTGGTAAAAAAATACTCGTCCCGAAGCATATGAAAGCTTGTTGAGCGCAGGGCCTTTTCGTCGGCTACATCTCCGGAAACGAAATAGGGAATGCCGCAGCCACCATACGAAATGAGACTATCCTGGTCTATCATCGTCACCTCGGCATCCGGCATAAGGCGCATTACTCGACTGGCGGCCTTTGGCCCGGCTGCTACCCCCCCGATTATCACAATTCGCTTACCCATTTCCGCACCAATTTAAATTAATTGAGTTAGAGCAACATGTAGTTGCATGATGTGCTTGAATTTCCCACCATTGTCGCCCGTCTTTGAGCAATGTTGAGACGGTGAAAAAACCTCTGTTAGCCCTCTTATCGAAAGGCGAATTTTTTTTGCCTTTCTTCCGGTCTCACCGGATGAGGTCTGATTTAATTATTAGCATATGAACATTATTTTACAAAAAAAGCAAACCCCCGTTCCTGGCAACTCCGGAAAAAACCGGTCTGCAGCCCGCAGCAAATGGCAAATGTGGTACTCTGCGATGGAGGAGCCTTCAGGTGGTTATTCTCCCAAAGATGCCTCCTGGGATTTTGCCGGAGGCAGGGTGATAACAAAGGTTGTCCCAAGTCCTTCCTCGCTTTGCACGGTAATCGCCGCGCCATGATTATCGAGGATGTTTTTGGCAATTGCCAGACCGAGGCCGGTGCCCTTACTTTTATCGCTGAAAAAGGGAAGAAAGATCTGATCAATTTTTTCAGGGGCTATGCCAATACCGTTGTCCTGAATGGAAATCTCGGTCGCCCCGTCAGCCAAGGCCTTGGTGGCCACGCGCAGCATCCCACCCGCATTCATCGCCTGAAGGGCGTTCATGAGAATATTCAAGATCGCCCGGTAAAACAGCTCCTTATCCAGATCATTCTCAGCAAGACCTGGAGCTAAATCGGCAACCAAATCTATCTCTAGCCGCTTTAACTCAGGCGTCAAAAATTCCAACACCTTGGCAAGAACACCATTGACGTTTCCTCTAAGGAAGGTTGCCTTGGGAGGTCTGGCAAAATCGAGAAACTCAACCACGATGTTATTGAGACGAATCGTCTCGTCGACAACGATACGTGCCAGATGTTCACTTCCCGGCGCCAATTTGCTAATGCGTTTTTCAAGGATCTCGGCAGTACTGCGAACTATACCAAGAGGACTTTTAATCTCATGACTGACGGTTGCAACCATGGTTCCCAGGTGAACGAGTCTTTCCGCCTGATTGAGCTTTTCTTCAAGCCTCAGTCGTTCGAGCGCTCTTTTCTCAATAATCCCCTCAGCCCGCGACACGATGAAGCGCAGGACAAGAAAAAGAATGGTCATGATGCAGCTGGAAACGAGTATTATCCTTCCCTGCAGGCGGATAATGTTGGCATAGTTGCCCGTCAAATCCTTCTCAATCTCGATAACCCCCATGATGAGTTCTCCGCCGCCGTCACTCTCCTTGCGCACCTGGCGAAAGGGAATGAAGGTCTTCAGTTCACAGCTCACCTCGGTGGTAATACCGGTGACGCTGAGTACTGAGCCGCTGTAGGTGAATCGCGAGTTGGGGATGCCCTTCAGTGCCTTAAAGTATTCACTCGCCCCGACATCGACCTTGCCGACCAGTTCGGGGAGAGTTGAATAGGAAATGATGTTCTTGCTCGAATCATAAATGGTCACCGAGTCGATCTTCAGACCCTGGATGACGCCTTTAATGATATTGTCAAGAAGTTCAAATTGCTCGGGATTGCGTAAAGCGATGCCGCCATAGCGGATGACTGCGGGAAGAACAAAACGGCGAAACACCTGTTGATTGATATTTTCAGCAAGCAGCAGCGAGTATTCCTCATTCTGCTCCAGCATGACCTTCCGGGCATTTTCAGAAATCAACCACGACAGGAGAAGGGTGAATACCAGAATAACGGCGAGACTGGAGAAAGAGAAGTACTCAACCAGCTTGAAGGGTTCGAGGCCGGCAAGAACCTTTTGTTTTTGCATAACATCAAGGCCCGGAGCCGCCTTTTCCCCTTTAGCCATGCCACATGCCTTTTAGGTGCTTAGAAATTCAAATTTTTGCTTTGTTGAACGAATTTCGTGAAGGCGGTACCCTCTTGTGGGGCGTTTTCTACAACTAAAGCTGAGTTGAGCAACTTGTTTGCTCAAACGAAACTTATGCCCTTGTGGTATAAGAATCAAACAACCCTCCGCGGATGTTACCGGTATCATACCATTTACAATACCGGTAACAAATCAAGGTCATCAAGGTTCTTCTCGGGCAACACCCGTCAGTTGGCGTTTTTGCGCAAATAGGTGGGAGTTTCGAGATAATCATCGTTCCAATTGAGGGCACCACCTGCCGGTTTCCCTTCTGGCGGATTTGATGATCCTAGACTATCAAAAGACTCAAAGTTGGAACCGGGAAGAGGAGAAACTCGCGGATGCCGGTTCGGAGCTGCCGGTGAGCCCTTGAGCGTCGGCTCGACCTCCTTGATCGGGGCAGGCTTTTTCTTTCGGGCATCTAGCGGAGAGATGGTCTCTTTGTTATCGATCATTGCCCCAACGCCAGTGGCAATAACAGTAACATGCATTTCATCGCCGAGTGCATCATCATACAGGGCACCGATAACCACCTTGGCATCGTCATCGGCCTTCTCCTGGATCATCGCCGAAGCCTCCATGAATTCGGCCATGGTGAAGGTCTCACGGGACGCGGAGATATTGATCAACAGGCCACGAGCACCGTCTATGCCGAAGTCCTCAAGCAGCTGGTTGTCTATGGCCTTCCTTGCCGCCTCGACGGCGCGATTCTCGCCAACCGCCGAGCCTGATCCCATAATCGCCGGCCCAACTTCCCGCATGACGGTGCGCAAATCGGCGAAGTCGGCATTAATGAGCCCTGGGACATTGATAAGATCGGTAATACCCTTCACCGCCTGCAGCAGGACATTGTCGGCCATTGCCAGCATATCGGACAATTTGCTGTTTTTTTGCATGATCGACAGCAATCTGTCGTTTGGCACGGTAATGATGGTATCAGCATATTTCTGCAACTCCTGCCAACCCTCTTCGGCATTTCTCGTACGAAATTTCCCTTCAAAACTAAAGGGTTTGGTGACAACTGCCACCGTCAACGCACCGAGTTCCCGGCTGGCCTTGGCCACAATCGGCGCGGCTCCCGTACCGGTTCCACCGCCCAGTCCGGCTGTGACAAACACCATATCGCTGCCTTTCAGGGCATCTCGAATCTCTTCGAGGGATTCCATGGCAGCCATGTTGCCTGTTTCCGGATCGGCACCGGCACCGAGGCCCTTGGTGATGCCGGGCCCGAGTTGTATACAGATATCAGCCTTCGACAGATTCAGGGCCTGCCTGTCCGTGTTGGCTGCTATGAATTCGACACCCTGAAGCTTATGGGCGACCATGGTATTGATGGCGTTGCCGCCACCACCTCCGACGCCGATAACCTTCACAACTGCAACGCCTTCTGATTCCGCCATCCTGAACGGCATGTTTACCCCCTGGTCAATTCCTGGAACCTGCACCACCAAAATGGTGACAAAACTAGAATATTATCAGTATAGTATATAGCACCACCTTGGCGCCGCTCAAACAAAAAAGGTACCGCTCACATGATTTTTTTAATCCACTCACGCATCCTGCTGAAAACACCGGTGTCCTGTCTTCCCATCTCGTGCTGCTTCTTTCGACCGAAAACAACGAGCCCGGCCGCCGTCGTGCAACGCGGGTTATACAACTCTTCAGTCTTGCCGGTCAAACCGTTGGGATAGCCGATCCGAACCGGGAGATCGAAGATCTGTTCCGCCAACTCGGCGATATTTGATAGAAGTGCCGTGCCGCCAGTCAGGACCACCCCACCATTAATTTTATTCTTCTGTCCCGAGGCAATCAGTTCCCGGTCGAGAATTTCCAAAATCTCGATGACCCGTGCTTCAAGGATGTCCACCAGCACCTTCTGCGTTACCTTGCGCGGCTCCCGGTCGCCGACGGTTGGCACATCGACCACCAGATTCGGTTTGATGACCGAGGAGATCGCCCCGCCGTAGTCTTCTTTTAGCCGCTCGGCGTCCTGCAAGGGTGTGCGCAAGCCGACCGATAGATCATTGGTGAGGTTGTGGCCGCCAAGACCAATCTCACAGGTGTGGCGGATGGTCCCGTCACAGAAGACCGCCAGGTCGGTCGTCCCGCCACCGATATCAACAAGAGCGACTCCCAGATCCATCTCATCCTTACTGAGCACCGCACTGGCGGCGGCAATCGATTCAAGCACCAGCTCCGCCACTTCCAAGCCGGCCTTGTTGCAGCAGGTTACCAAATTGTGTACGGCACCGATGTCGGCGGTGACAATATGTACATTGGTCACCAGACGCACCCCAGTCATACCTATGGGGTTCTGGATGCCGGTATGGTCATCGACCATGTATTCCTGCGGCATGACATGAATGATCCGCTGATTCTCGGAGATCTTCACGGTCCTGGCGGCGGCGACAACTTCGTCGATATCGGCCTGTTTAATCTCCCGGTTGTTGATTGCCAGTATGCCGGGGCTATTAAAGCCTTTGATGTGATTACCGGCAATGCCGACATACACATACACCGAGCGAAGATCACAACCGGCCGATTCCTCGGCAAGCGATACCGCCTCACGAATCGAGTTGACCGTACTTTCGATATTGACCACGACGCCCTTTTTCAAACCTTTGGAGGGCACCGTGCCTACACCAATCACCTCAACCCGATCCTCAAACATCTCACCGACGACACAGCATATCTTGGTCGTCCCGATATCAAGCCCCACCACCAGTTCACCCTGCTCGTGGTGTTGCGAGGCCCTCTTCTCCGGGATGGCATCTTCCTTATCGTCAGTCTCCGTATTTATATTCTTTTCAACCATTGGTTTTTTGTCCCGAACCACGCTCTACCATGAGAACTCTGTCATTCATATAATCCATCTGTATATAGCCAATTTGCAACAGCAATTCCCTACTGTTTGGTTTTTTGTACAAGGCCCTGAGTACTTGGATTAACCTTGAATATTTCTGTTTAGTGTTACCACTTCCAAAAAAAATTGGGAATGGGTATTCGACAAGATAGACTACCAAATCGCCACTCTTGGCTACGTGCACTTCCGACACTGATTGAATTGGCAGATGCGGATCGTTACCGCGTACTTTCCGAAGAAAGACCAGTACCTCGGACAGGGCTTTTTCTTTCACCTGTGGATCCTGAATCTCTGCGAGGCCGGTAACAACGGGAAAGTCCATATGGGCACCTGGGCTCACCGCAGAAAAAGCCACGCCGTTGTTGTCGAGGTACTGCAATTGACTACCCTCGGCACCGGCGTTGTGAAGGAGGGCAATCGGAGCATTTTCCTCGATGGATATCTGCACCTCCGTTGGCCAGCTCCTTTTCACCTCTGCCTTTGCCACCCACGGCACCGAGGCCAGCTTCGCCTCAATTGCCGAGGTATCGAGGGCAAGAAGACTTGTCTGATGCAGAACTATCCCCGAGGCCTCAATGATCTTTTCCTTGGAAACCGTCGTACAGCCGACGACTTCTATTTTGTCAATTTTGAACGCGGAGAAGGACTGCAAGCCCTGGCGCACCTTCTCCCCACCGCCATTCACCCACACAAAAGGCAGCACCAGAATCAACAGCAACACACCGCCAAGCCTTGCGTATAGCCTCTTCCTGCTCACCGGCCTGCTGTACTCTTCCTGATACGCCCTCTTTTTCGTGTGTATCCGCTGGCGAATCTTGGCAAAATGAAAACGGCGGGATTTGTGACTGCCGGTCTCGGCAGCGGCACCTCGGACATGCAGGTCACTCGAAAAAGTCGCATAGCCCGGCTTCTTCTTGCGAAGAATCCGCTCAAAGAGTTTTTTGAATTTTGGCAAAGGCATGGCTTTTTTTATATAAAATGGACTTCGGGTTCGAGGCAAACGCCCCAGTCTTCCTGCACTTTTTTCTGAATTTTGGTCATCAGCCGTAGAACATCGGCAGCGGTTGCCGAACCGGTGTTGACGAGAAAATTAGCATGCCGCTCTGAAACCATGGCCCCGCCAACCCTCAGTCCTTTCAACCCGCTCGCCTCGATGAGTCTGCCGGCGCTGTCATTTGGCGGATTCTTAAAAAATGACCCGGCATTGGCATAATCACTTGGCTGAGACACCTTCCTTCGCTCCTGCAAGGTCCTGCAACGGGCCGTTACCTCAACCGGATCACCGTGCCGGAGTCGTAATCCTACCGCCGCAACCACCGCCCTGCCCTGGTACCGGGAAAATCCCCGCCAGCTCCGATAGGTAAAATCCATCTCTTCAGCAGTCAAAGGGATGTCGCCTTCAGCAGTGGTCAGTGTCACGCCCTGCAGTACCGAGGCAATATCGCTGCCCCATGCCCCGGCATTCATGATCACCGCCCCGCCGAGAGTTCCCGGTATGCCGCAGGCGAACTCCAAGCCGGTCAACCCCCGCTCGGAATAGCGAACGGCTAGGCGCGACAGGCTGGCTCCACCACCTATCTGCAACTGCAGCAATCCATCTTCCCCAGCTTCCTCGGCACACTGGGTAAATTCGCCGCCAAGGCGGATTATCACCCCGGCAAAACCTTCATCGCCCACCAGGAGGTTGGTTCCCTTGCCAAGAACCCGCCAAGAAATATCCTCCTCCGCCAAAAAGGCCAAAAGGGGCTGCAGCTCGGAGCGCAGATTCACCTTAATCAGGGCCTCGGCCGGCCCGCCGATGGCAAAAGAGGTGTATCCGGACAAATGGCACTGCCACTGCACCGGTTGCGACAACAGTGCCGAAAGGGCTTGCCGTTGAGCCGGATTCACCTGATTGTCCCCGGCTGTTGTCTGAGCAGGTTGAGCAGCTCCTCACCTACCCTGACGATGTTTCCGGCACCGAGGGTCAACACCAGATCCCCTGCCTTGATTATCGGTAAAAGCTCAGCGGCCATTCTGTCGACCCTGGCGACATACCGGGTGTTGCGCTGACCGTGGTGCATCGTTGCCGCCAGCAGGCTCTCACTGGTGACGCCCTCAATAGGTTGCTCGCTCGCCGCATAGATATCAGTCATAACAAGATAGTCAGCTTGATGGAAACAGGTCTGGAACTCCTTAAAGAGTCCTTTGGTCCGCGAGTAACGATGCGGTTGAAACAAGACGACAAGTCGCTTTTCCGGCCAAGCCTGCTTTATTGCCGCAAGGGTTGCGCGAATTTCCGTGGGATGATGGCCGTAATCGTCTACGACGGTTATGCCGTTAATCTCGCCTTTTTTCTGCATACGCCTCTGCACCCCGGCAAAGCTCTGCAGAGCCCCTTGGATCTTCTCGAAGGGCAGTTCCAGCTCCATGCCGACACAGACCACCGCCAGGGCGTTATAGACATTGTGCATCCCCGGAGGGACGATACTCACCCGGCCCAATTCACCCCCGGCATTTTTTACGGTGAAGTGTACGCGGCCATCCTGCCAGGAAATTTTATCAGCGTAGTAATCGGCCTGCGGCGTCAGTCCGTAGGTGATCGTCCGCTTCTTTATGGCCGGCAGAATGTCGGCGATGTTCGGATCGTCAAGACAGATAATTGCCGCCCCGTAGAAGGGGATCTTGTCGATGAACTGCAGAAATGTCTCCTTGATATGGTCAAGATCCCGGTAATAATCGAGATGTTCTAGGTCAATATTGGTGATTACCTCGACCACCGGCGACAGTTTCAAAAACGACCCGTCACTTTCATCGGCCTCGGCGACCAGAAACTCGCCTTCGCCGAGCTTGGCATTGCCGCCAAGGGCATCGACCTTGCCGCCGATGACGATGGTCGGATCAAGTCCGGCATAGCAGAGCATCCAGCTGACCATGGAGGTCGTCGAGGTCTTGCCGTGACTGCCGGCGATGGCAATGCCGTATTTTTTCAGGCGCATCAGCTCGGCGAGCATCTCCGCCCGCATGATCACCGGTACATTGGTTTCTCTGGCCTTCACCACCTCCGGATTGTCCGCCGAAATCGCCGAAGAGGTCACCACCACGTCGGCTCCGGTGATCCAGTCGCTATGATGGCCCTGGTAGACGGCCCCACCCAGACTGGAAAGCTTCCGAGTGATACCGGTGTCGTTGAGGTCGGAGCCGGAAACCTTGTAGCCGAGATTGAGGAGCAGCTCGGCGATGCCGCTCATGCCGATGCCGCCGATGCCGACAAAATGGATATGTTTGGTCTTTTTATACATGAGAGGCCTTTCTCTCCAGAATCTGTAAACAACACGCGACAATCTTCTCCGCCGCGTCGGGATATGCCAGCTTTTTCATCGCCATGCCCATGGTCGTGAGCTTCCCCACATCACCCATCAATTCCTGGATATTGCCGGCGAGGACCTCGCCGCTAAGCTCTTTTTGCCTGAGCATGACAGCCCCCCCTCCAGCCACGTAATACTCCCCATTCTTTTCCTGATGGTTGTCGGCAGCCGATGGGTAGGGAATAAGGATGGCAGGCTTTCCCAGCACAGCGATTTCGGCAAGAGTCGTCGCCCCGGCCCGTGACACCAGTAGATCGGTCTGGCTGTAAATTTCGGCCATATTGGTAAAAAACGGTTGGACCTGCGCCTCAATTCCGCTCGCTGCATACTGGTCTTTCACCGCCTGAAAATCCTGCTCTCCAGTTTGATGAATAACTCGAATGGTAGCCAGAAAGCCGCCCGGCAACGCCAGGAGACTCTCCGGTACTAGCCTGTTGATAGCCTGGGCGCCCTGACTTCCGCCCAGAATCAGTAAGGTCTTTTTGCTCGACGGGTTGGTCCGGATTGGTGGATTCTTTGCCAGATCAAGGATGGTTCTGCGCACCGGATTGCCGGTATAGACCATTTTTTCAGGAGGAAACTCGCCGCCGCTGCCCGGTAGAGACAAGCAGACCTTATCGACCAAACGACCAAGTTTTTTGTTGGCCAGACCTGGGACCGAGTTCTGCTCATGGATCAGGGCCGGCACCCCAAGAATCTTCCCGGCAAGGACCACTGGTCCGGTAACGTAGCCGCCAACCCCAAGGATGATGCTGGGACGGAAGCGGCGAATGATCATTGCCGCTTGCCAGCATGAAACCGGCAGGACCGCAATGGCCTTCAGCAGTTCCAGGGGGCTTTTACCTTTCAGCCCGTAACTCCGTATCTTTTCACTGGTAAAGCCGTATTGAGCCAGACTTCTGGTATCGACCTTCCGTTCAGTACCGACGAACAGCACCTCGGTTTCCGGAAACTGCCGCTGAAATTCCTGTGCGGCGGCAACCGCCGGGAAAAGGTGTCCCCCGGTTCCGCCGCCGGTAAGAAGGAGCCTTATTTTTGCGGGTTTGCCAGTCAAGCTCATCACTCCCGGGTAGCAGATGTTTTTGCTCCCTGCAAAGCCAACACCTCTTTTTTGAATTCGTTCCCCCGGTGGCCATAGCTTTTAAACATATCGAAACTGGCACAGGCCGGCGAAAGGAGCACAACATCACCCGGCCTGGCAACTACGGCGGCAAGGGTTACCGCCTCATGCATCGATTTTGCCCATTTGATGTCCACCACATCCGCCAGGGCCTTGGCAATGAGGACCGCCGCCTCGCCGATGACAATCAATTGCCGGACCCGGGCTGCCACCAGTTCTCTCAGTAAGCGGTAGTCGTCACCTTTGTCCCGTCCACCGGCAATCAGAATGACATTACCGGGAAACTGCTCCAAGGCCCCGATTACCGCCCCGGTGTTGGTCGCCTTCGAATCGTTATAATACGAGGCGCCATGAACTTCGCCGACAAACTCGATACGATGCGGCAGCAGACGAAAATCCCTGAGACCCTGCAATACCTGGGCCGGTGTACAGCCGAGCCGTCGTGCGGCAAGAATTGCCGCTGCGCTGTTTCGAAGACCGACACTATTGGCAAGCGCGGTTCCAGCCAGCGGGTATTCTTCGATGTAGCCATCAAGATTCACCCGAATCAATCCATCCTTTATAACAGCGGTATCACCTTCTCCACTCCCAAAGCTCTGAACGTCGCAGAGGAGTCCAGGAGGCAGCGTCCGGCAAAGATCATCATCACCGTTGACGATGGCCAGATCGCCATCCTGTTGATGGGCAAAAAGTCGCATTTTCGCCTGGGCATATCCCCGCAGACTGCCATGCCGGTCAAGATGATCGGGGGTAACATTGAGCAGCAACCCGACGTTTGGCGCAAAGTCGCCGGCACTTTCCAGCTGAAAGCTGGACACCTCGACAACTACCATGTCGTAATCATCGGGGTTACAAAGAAATTCATACAGCGGGGTGCCGATATTGCCTCCGACAAAGACCTTTTTCCCGGATGCGGTCAACAATTCGCCAATGAGGGTCGTTACGGTAGTTTTGCCATTGGTGCCGGTAATCGCCACAACCGGCACGGTAATGGCGCCGGAGGCCACCGCAAGCTCTCCAGCCATCCCCACCCCGGCATCGCGCAAGGAGGTGATCAGCGGCAAGGCCAGATCGACACCGGGGCTGAGCAAGACAAGATCGGCCCAACGCAAGAAATCAAAGCTGTGGCCACCCGCCTCCCAGGCAACCCCGGTGTCCTTCAAGAACTGCTCTTCATCGGCGACAAAGTTCGGCACCGGCCTGGCGTCCGACACCCGTACAACGGCACCACATTGCAGCGCGAATTTTACTGCGGCCCTGCCAGAAATACCAAGACCGAGAACCGCTACCTTTGTCCCTTGAGATATCATATTGTTGTTTATCATCGCAGTTTCAGGGTGGCAATGGCAAAAAGGCCGAGAACTATTGAGACAATCCAGAATCGCACCACGACCTTCGGCTCATGCCAGCCCTTCTTCTCGAAGTGATGATGAAAAGGGGCCATGAGAAAGATTCGCTTGCCGTTGGTGAGTTTGAAATATCCTACCTGCATGATAACCGAGAGTGCCTCCATGACAAAGATTCCACCAACAATCGCCAGGAGAAATTCTTGCTTGATGATGATGGCGATGGAACCGAGCGCCCCGCCAAGGGCGAGTGCCCCGACATCCCCCATGAACATCTGCGCTGGATAGGCATTAAACCACAAAAAGCCAAGACACGCCCCGACAATCGTTCCGCAGAAAATCGCCAGCTCACCGCTGCCGGCCACGTAAGGCAATTGCAGGTAATCGGCCAGCACCACATGTCCCGCCAGGTAAGAAAAGACCAGGTACACTGCCGCGGTCACCACGGTAGGCCCCGCCGCCAAACCATCAAGACCATCGGTGAGGTTGACCGCGTTCGATGAGCCGACAATGACCAAAATGGCGAAAACAACATAAAACCAGCCAAGGTCTGGCCGCAAATTTTTAAAGAATGGAAAACTCAGGTGACCATCAAACCCCGGATGCAGGTAGATACATATCCCGACCACTGTGGCGCCGATCAGCTGCAGAATCAACTTTCCTTTGGCACTCAATCCTTTGGAATTCTTCTTCTTGATTTTACGCATATCATCGACGCAGCCGATTGCACCGTAAAACAGGGTGATGAATACCCCGAGCCAAACCAACAGGCCATCAAGACGAGCCCAGAGCAACGTTCCAAGGGTTATCGCCGTAATTATGAGCACACCACCCATGGTCGGCACGCCCTGTTTGGCGAGATGGGTGGCCGGCCCATCATCGCGAACCACCTGGCCAATCTGAAGACGGCGCATGGTCCGGATAAAGAGCGGACCAAAAACTACCATTATTAAAAACGCCGTAACTGCGGCGCCAATCGATCTAAAGGTTATATATCTAAATACATTTAGAAAATTCAGATCAGTATGCAGTGGATACAAGAGATGATACAGCATATGCTTTACAGCTCGCGGTAGACTTTTAATAAGCTTGACGGCCGGCAATCGCCCTGATCAGCCGGCGGGTTCAATGAGCTCTGTGACAATGGTTTCAAAGCGCAGGCTACGGGATGCCTTTACCAAGATCAGATCATCTTTTCCAAGCTTTTTTGCGGCAACCAGCTCTTTTATCCATGTTACTGCACCATCCTTATCGGCGAATATTCGCAGCCTCTCATCAGGGAATCCTGCTGCACGAGCCCCATCCGCCACATCATTCTTAAATTCTCCTACTATTCCAACATGTTCGATATCTAATTGGGCGATCAATCCACCAATGTCAAAGTGGGCTCGGACAGAGCTTTCCCCAAGTTCACGCATATCCCCGATTATTGCCAAGCTACTCCCCGTGGCCAGCTGTTTAAGAGTTTTCAAACCTGCCGCCATGGATGCCGGATTGGCATTATAGGTATCGTTGAGAATGGTGAAACCGAATTTGCTGCGCAGGATCTCCATACGCTTGGCGGGGGCCCGATAATCACCAAGACCCGCTGCGATCTCGGCGAGGGTCGCACCGCTAGCAAAGGCAATGGCCGCCGCAGCGAGGGCATTGGCGACATTATGTTCTCCGGCGGTAAAGAGATGGATTGCCGCCGATTGCTGGTGGTGATGGAGGGTGAAGGTAATTACCCCGCCCGTCTCGAAAAAAATACCCGATGGCCAGAAATCCGGCTTTTCCTGCATGTGTTCGCCTGATGCCGCAAAGGTGAGTTTGCCTTGCTCATACCCGGAACTCAGTTTGCTGATCAGGGGATCGTCAATATTGACAATGAGTGTGCCGGAGGACTTGGTTGCGGCAAAAAGCTCCTCTTTTGCCTTGGCAACACCTTCGATTGTCCCCAATCCTTCAAGGTGGGCGGCATGAATATTGGTTATGCAGCTGACATCAGGTTCGGCTATTTCGCCAAGTCGCGCCAACTCTCCAGGTCGATTCATCCCCATCTCCAGCACTGCCGCCCGGTGATGTACCGCCAGAGGCAGCAGCGACAAGGGTAAACCGATCAGATTATTAAAATTACCTTTGGTCTTGAGGACACTTTCTGTCGGATAATCCGGTCCTGCCGGCCACTTCCGGGCGAGGATCGCGGTAATCATCTCTTTGACCGTGGTTTTGCCGCAGCTGCCGGTTATCCCGATAATCTTTTGATCAGTGATAATACCAAGCTGTCTGCGGCGAAATCTCGCCATTTCGCCTAGCGCCCGTTGGGTATCAGCCACAACAATGAGGCTTACTTCCGTAGTGGGGAACGCGGCAGGGATATGATCGACCACCAGGCAGGCCGCCCCATTACTTACCGCCTGTTCAAGATAGGCATGGGCATCATGGTTTTCACCGCGTAGGGCAACAAAGATACCATTCTCGCAGGCCACGCGGCTATCGGTGAAGACTTGTCCCAACAAACCCCGGCCCTTCGTTCCGGAGTGCAGGACTCCGTTTGTCGCTGTGGCAATCAATTCATCAGTCCAGGAGAGAAGGGCGTTCTTTGCCTCGATCCGGTCATCGAAAAATCGCTTGCCCTGCAATGTCAGCTGATAGGTCTCATGGCCTTTTCCGGCAATGACAACCACATCTTCCGGGCCAGCGGCCTTGATTGCCAGGCGTATCGCCTCCCGCCGATCCCTGATCACGGCAAAGCCGCCTTCTCCGGATTTTCGTTTATCTAACCATTCTGCCATGTTGGCTGGTCCGAGTAGGGGGGCGATCGCCGCCGTGATCTGAGTAACGATCTCCTCAGGATCTTCAGTGCGGGGATTATCGTCGGTTACCACGACCAGGTCGCAAAGTCTCGCAGCTATGTCGCCCATCACCGGCCGTTTGCCCTTATCCCGGTCACCGCCACAGCCAAAGACACAGATAAGTTCACGGTGCGGCAGATCCTTAACCGTCGTAAGCACCTTTTCCAAAGCGTCAGGAGTGTGGGCATAATCGACCAAAACCACCGGCCCACAGGAATTCCAGGCAGACCCGGTTGTAACCTTTTCCAATCTGCCCGGTGCTCCGGCGGCAGTAGCAAGGGCCTTACAGATCAGGCGATTGTCGATGCCCATAGCCACGCCGAGTCCAAAGACAGTGAGGATGTTTTCGACATTGAAACGGCCGACCAGGGGAGTCGTTATGCGCTGCAGGCCCCCCTCGGTGAGGACCGTCACATCGGTATGGTCGAGGTCCGATTGAAAATCCATAAGGCGTATGTCTGCGCGAGTGTTTTCGCCCCAGCCGATTACTCGCTTCCCCTTATTCGCGCACAGATCATGCAATGGAAGCAACCACTCCCAAGACGCACTCCCCTCTTTGGCACATGGCAACACCGCTGTTCCACCATCCTGAAGATACTCACCGAAGAGTTTCATCTTCGCTTGAAAATAGGATGCCATATCCTGATGATAATCGAGATGGTCTCTGGTCAGGTTGGTAAATGCGGCGGCGGCAAAGGTGATACCGCCAATTCTTGCTTGTTGGAGAGCATGGGAGGACACCTCCATGACGACATGACTTACCCCTGCGTCGGCCATCTCCCGCAATACCCCTTGCAGGGTAAAGGCCTCGGGGGTGGTAAACCGGGTGTCGAGTACCTTTTTTGTCCCTCCCGCCAGGGTATATCGGTTATTGACCGTTCCTACGACCCCTACACTCAAGCCATTTTGCAATAGCACTTCCTCAAGAAGATAGGTTATGGTCGTCTTCCCGTTGGTCCCTGTGACCCCGACAAAGCACATATCTTCTGCCGGCCGGTGGTAATAATTGGCGGCAACAGCTGCATAGGCGAGGCTCGTATCGGCCACTTCTATGATCACCGCATTCTGCAGATCTGCCAACCGGCTGGCACCTACCCGCCCGGTTTGACAGATGACAGCAACACATCCATTAGCAATGGCCTTCTCCAGATAATTATGCCCGTCACTGGCAACCCCCGGAAGGGCGACAAACAATCCATTATCCGAAAAAATCCGTGAATCCGATGAAATTGATGAAATTGGCAGGGTATCGAGGAGTGTCGTTGCCGGAACATGGAGCACCTTGCAACTAATGCCCAGAAGCAGGGAAGCAAGTGTTGGTTGCGGTTGTCTTGGCGCCATTGGCGATTTTCCCATTAGAAATGTTGTTCACAACCCGGCATTGATCCGGGCGCCATTCACTGCACTGTCTTGGAAAATTTCTCAGGGACCATGTCTTCACCTTTATTGAGAATGAGGGTACACTCCGAGACCCCCTTCAAACTCGTTCCAGGTGCAGGTTTTTGCGCAACCACCTTGCCTGTTCCACGAATATTGATCTTCAGATAGACACCCTGCAGAGTAATTAGGCTTTTCCGCAGGCTTTGTCCTATAAAGTCAGGCATGATTTCCAGCTTTGGATGGTTTTGTGCCTTAGCCGCCGCAACCTTTTTGGCCCCTTGGGAGAGATCTTTTTCTCTCTGATAATTATCTTCGTCCGACGATTCCGGCTCCACAACATCGGCAACAGTTTTAGCCACCTGTTGCAGTATCGATATTCTCTCAATTTTTTCTTCAACAATTTGTTCAAGATTCATCGTCTTTTTCCCGTTTTTTGGATTCGGCCCTTCCTGCTCCCGCTCGACAACCACAAGCAAATGCAGATCGTTGCCGCCGGATGGAATGGCAACCAGCAACAACTCGTTCATGGACATTTGCCGGCGCGTGTCATTACGATTTTTTACCAGTATCTCGTCTCTAAAAAAATACGAATTGGAAATGCCTGGCCTCCCTTGGCTCCGAAACAACTCCGCTCCGTCGTAAAGGGCAAAAGCATCTTTTTCACCTGGAGATTCACTTCCCTCTGGTTTGGGAGGAGAGGAGGCTTCCTTTGTACCGTCCTCAGCACCACCTCCGTCCTTTTGAACTACAAACGGTCGAACGGCTTTGCCGTCATTATGGAGGGCGGCAAGAGTTGTGAGAATTGCAAAAGGGGAAGCGTAATCCGGCACCATTTCCAGATGCGGCATCCGGGGAAGCAGAGGTTGCTGATTGTTCTCTCCTTGTTCTCCAGGTTGCTTCGACAGATGAAAATCAGCCACAGGCTTTTCATTCAAGCCAAGCCATTCCCACAATTGCAGTTGACTTCCGAGATTACTGTCAGCAGATCGCAAGCTCCAGGGGATTTTTGCCGGAGACTCTTGAATATTCGAAACGTGCAGGAGAGAGAGATCTCGCAAGAGGCGGCGAAAATTATCCGGCAGAAGAATTGGCGAGACAAAACGGTTGGCAAGCACTTCTTTCGAGTACTTTGCAAAATTATTGAGATCAAAACCTGGGATTTGTGCCCCGCCAACGATTTCGCCGGTCTGGCCATCCATGAGGTAGGCCAATGCCCAGCGGACTTTTTCCTGCTTGGCTATGTCCTCGAGCATCTTGTCGAGAATGTCTTGAATCTTCAGGTCGAGAGTGAGGACGAGATCCTCGGATGAATTGAGGCTAGGTTGCTCCTTTTTCAGGTATTTCCGGTTGGCCAGAAGACGGTCAAAATAGTGTTCGACCCCGGCCAGGCCTATTCCATCTTCCGCGTAGCCTATCAAGTGAGCGGCCTGGGAGCCGTTAGGATAGAATCGTTTCTCTTCCTTCTGCAGGTATACACCGGCCAACCTCTTGCTTTTGATAGCAATCTCCTGCTCCATGCTGATATCCTCGGCAAGCCAGACCCGCAACGCAGTCGTTTCCAGTTTTTGCTGGAGTTCCTTTTCATCCAGTGACAGAATCTCTGCCAGCACCTTCACCGTATCAGGGACGGATTTCAGCTCCTGAATCCGTGCAAAAACCGAAACCCGATCCAAGGTTACGGCTAGTTGTTTGAGATTGCGGTCATAAAAAGTCCCACGAGGGACTCTTGCCTTAGGTCCACTACCAGTTATCGAGCCAACCACCTCTTTTACAGAGGACATCAGACCAATCAGTCGATCAGACTGCCAAACCGCTACCCCGATTACTGCGAGAATTGCAAGATACAAAAAGCCCCGCCCGTAACTCCTTCTGCCTTGCGTTCTGAGGCGGGGCTGTTTCGTCATGATGGACAAGGAAGGCGGAAAGCCCTTCCCTCTTTAGTTGATGCGTTCGATCTGACCTGGCGAAGCAGCGTAAAGTGACAGTTTCTGTTCTGCCAGTTGTCCAACCCGCTCCGGCGCATAAAGTCGTGCTTTTTGTGCCAGTAAACCGATGTTTTTATCCATCAACTCATGCCGCTGGTCATCGACAGACGAAATTGACTGCCCGACATTATTGATGATCCCGGCAAGAAACATATTGGCCGCCAACATCAGGGGCAGCAACACCAACAGCACCTTGCCAACCGCCTTCCACAACACCACTCCCCCGAGAAGATCAACTACACCGCGGGGCTGCAGATGCTGGCGAAGCCCAATATTGGTTACTGGTCTCAGATACGATAATTGCGTAGTATTGTGAAAGTTCATGGTCCCTCCCAGATTGCTTGAGTGCCTTACAGAATATTTTCGTTAAAGAAAAAATATCCTGCGACTGGCACCTGTTTCCCTTGCGGGGTGTTACCCTTTTTTCTGTGCGACCCTCAGCCTGGCGCTTCGCGATCTGGCATTGGCAGCTATCTCGGCTGAGGAGGGGATCACCGGTTTCCCGGTCAGTACCTCCAACATTCCATTGTTCTTAAACTTTCTCTTCACAATCCGGTCTTCCAGAGAGTGAAAGGAAATAACACACAATCTCGCGCCCGGTTTGAGAAACTGCGTGGCGTCATCTATTATCCTTGCCAGATTCTCCAATTCAGTGTTCACCGCTATCCGCAGAGCCTGAAAGACCTTCGTGGCAACATGGATTTTCGGGGGATGAAACCGCCGTGGAACCGCTTTCACGATGATCGAAACCAACTGCTTGGTAGTGGATATTCTCTCTTTTTCCCGATAGTTGACGATCGCCGCAGCAATCGGCCTAGCCTGCCGCTCTTCGCCGAAATAGAAAAAAATATCGGCCAGCTCCTCTTCCGAACAGGTTGCGAGAATCGATTGGGCTGTGTTCGGATTTCGATTATCCATACGCATATCCAGAACTTCATCACGCTGAAAACTGAAGCCACGCTGCCCCATGTCAAGCTGCAGGGAAGAGAGACCGATATCAATCAACAGACCGTCTATCTCGCTAACCCCAGCCTCACCAAGCCCAACCGCCAATTCTGCGAAATTTCGTCTAATGATGGTCAATCTTGGGGCATATTCCTGCAATCGTCCGGCACTGCGGCCGAGGGCACTTTCATCCCATTCAAAGGCCACGACCCTACCATCCGGGGCTGACCGCCGGAGGATTTCCGCACTGTGCCCCCCCAAGCCCAAAGTGCCGTCGACATAGATCCCGCCGGAAGCCGGCTGAAGAAAGTCCATGCACTCCTCGAGGAGGACCGAACGATGAATCTGCTCAACAGGCCTTTCGTCTGTCACGAGATGATTCCCATCCGAGCCAGACTCGTTTCATGCTCAGGGAAATTTTCGCGGGTGGCCTTGGTTTCAGCAATCCAGGCCTCTTTATCCCAGATCTCAACCCAGTCGAGCATTCCGGTCACAGTGACATCCTTACCCAGGGGCAAATCGACACGGAAGTCGGGAGGGATGAGGATGCGGCCCTGCTTGTCGATATTGCATTCGACCGCACCACCGACAACATAGCGGAGAAATTTGGTAATCCGGTTTTCTCCGCCCTGCGTCAGCAGCTTTGTCTCCAAAGCTTCCCACTCGGCTGCGGGATACACTCGAAGATGATTGCCCCATGGCACTAACACCAGGCTTTCCGAGCCGGTTTGACGCAACACCTCACGAAAACGACTGGGGAAATTCAACCGCCCCTTCGCATCCAAGGTGTGTTCCGTCTTGCTCCGAAATCTGTTGTTGATCACCCGTAGTACCCCCAACCCCCTACCGACCACCTACCATCCCCAATCACCCACTTTTCACCACCACTTATCCCCTTTATATCATGGCAACAGAAGGTGTCAAGAGAAATATTTGCAGTAATTTCCAGCAATAGGCCGCCACAGCTTGGGCTGCTAAATGACAATATATGGTGGTCACAACGCAACACAAACACCATATAATGTGCTTTACCTACATTTTTCAGAATAAAGGCCCCAACACACGAAACCTTCGCCCAGGGAAGGCAGAAAATAATTACCGGAAATTCAAAATACTTAATGAATCCACTTAGTATGAGTGCTTTTTTGTTACGGTGGGGAAAGGTGGGGAGGAAAAGGATGGGAAAAGCAAAAAGGGAGGAATGCAACCCACACATTCCCCCCTTTAGAGATAACAGCCTGTACGACTGCTCGTACCTATTCGTTTAAGAGCTGAGAATAATCCCCCTGATCGGCGAATCCATGTTCCGGCCCGGGGAAAGAGCCCGCTTTGACCTCCGTATCGTATTGTACGATGCTTTCCTTGATAAGGGGCGAGAGGTCGCTGAATTTTTTGACAAATTTAGGGATAAACTTATCAAACATACCAAGCAGGTCGTGGGTGACCAGGACCTGCCCGTCACACTGCGCGCCGGCCCCTATGCCGATGGTGGGCATGACGACAGCCTGGCTGATGACCCGGGCAAGGCCGGCTGGAATACACTCCATAACCATCGCAAAGGCCCCGGCCTTCTCCAGTCCCCTGGCCTCGGCCAAGAGTCTTCTCGCGGCGTCGAGGCCTTTGCCCTGCACCTTATAGCCACCCAGTTGCCCTGCGGTCTGCGGCGTCAATCCGATATGGGCCATGACGGGAATGCCGGCATCGACCAAGGCCCGGACAACCCCGCACATCGTCAAACCTCCTTCAAGTTTGACGGCATCACAGCCTGCTTCCTTCATAAAGCGCATACCATTGACAATCGCGTCTCGCTCACCGGTTTGATAGGCGCCAAAGGGCATATCGCCGACGATAAAGGCGCCGGGTGCCCCGCGCCGAACCGCCTTGCAGTGATGCAGCATATCCTCCATGGTCACCGGCACCGTCGAGTCGTAGCCAAGCATGACCATGCCTAAAGAGTCGCCAACCAGGAGCATATCCACGACACCGCAACTGTCCAGCAAACGCGCCATCGAGGCATCGTAAGCAGTGAGCATGGAAATCTTCCTGCTTTCCTGTTTCATCAACTTGAAATCTGTAACTGTTCTACGCATAGGGAGTATCCTCTTGGTCAGGGGACATCATTTGAATCTCTCTTCCATTCCTCGAAAAGAGACTGCTGCATTGCTGCCTGCCGGGGCATCTTCCGTTTAAAATGCTCATAGGCCCTGGCCGTTGCCACACGACCCCGGGGCGTTCTTTGCAGGAACCCCGACTGAATGAGAAATGGCTCATACACGTCTTCAAGGGTGTTCTTTTCTTCACAGACCACCGTCGCCAAGGTCTCAAGACCGATTGGTCCACCCTCGAATTTATCGATAATGGTCAGCATGACCCTTCTGTCCATATCGTCGAGACCCAGCTGATCGACACCGAGGAGATTGAGTGCCTCGTTGGCGACCGTGCCGTCGACGACCCGGTGCCCTCCGACCTCGGCGAAATCCCGGACCCGCCGTAGCAGCCGATTGGCAATTCGCGGGGTGCCCCGGGAACGCCTGCCCAACTCCAGGGCCCCGGTTGCGTCGATCTCCATGCCAAGAATCCTTGCCGACCGTTGGACGATGGTCACCAGTTCTTCCGGGGTGTAGAAATCGAGACGCAGGACAACACCAAAGCGGTCCCGCAGAGGCGGTGTCAGAAGGCCGGTGCGGGTGGTCGCCCCAACTAGGGTGAATTTTGGTAGGTCCATCTTCACCGACCTGGCGCCGGGTCCCTGGCCGATAATGAGGTCGAGCTGAAAATCCTCCATCGCCGGATAGAGGATCTCCTCCACCACATGGTTGAGGCGATGGATTTCGTCGATGAACAGCACATCGCCTTCCTGCAGGCTGGTGAGGATTGCCGCCAGATCCCCCTGCTTTTCAATGACCGGGCCGGAGGTGACCTTTATCCCCGCCCCCATTTCATTGGCGATAATATAACTGAGAGTGGTCTTGCCAAGCCCCGGAAATCCATGAAAGAGCACATGGTCCAGGGGTTCATGACGGCCGCGCGCCGCCTGGATGAAAATCGCCAGACTCTTGCGCACCTGTTCCTGGCCGATATATTCAGCCAGTCGGCGCGGCCTGAGGGCATTGTCGCTGGCCGGCTCCAATACCTGCGGCTGGGGGTTGACCAGGCGGCTGTTCCCGGTGATTTCTTCTTCAATGTTCATGCCAGTACCCGCAGGGCCTCCCGAATAAGAACTTCAATGCGCAGCTGGGCGAAGGCATCCTCTCCCTGTCTTTTTTTGACCGTTTCCAGGGCCTTTCTCGCTATCGCATCGGGATAGCCGAGATTGGTCAAAGCCGACAGGGCGTCAGCAACCACCGGTCCGGCGACGGTCAGCGGCTCCTCGGCACCGGAAGAAAGGTGCATCACGCCGCTGCTGAGATGGCTCACCTTTTCCTTCAGTTCAACACAGATCCGTTCCGCGGTCTTTTTGCCGACACCGGGCATGGTGGTAAGACGCTTGATATCGCCGCCGATAATTGCCTGACAGATATCGGCAACCCGCATCCCCGACAACATCGCCAGGGCCAGTTTCGGCCCGATGCCGGTGACAGTGCGGAGGATGAGAAACAGTTCCTTTTCTTCCTCCTCGATAAAACCAAAGAGGGTGATGGCATCCTCCCGAACGTTGGTGTGGATGTGCAGGAAGACCTCCTTGCCCTTTTCCGGCAACCGGGCAACACCGTCGGTCGCAAGTATCACCTCATAACCGACCCCGCCGACATCGACGACGGCCCGGTCAACACTTTTTGCGAGGACCCTGCCTGTTAAGGTAGCAATCATAGATGTAAAACCTGCAGCTGGTTGGCGTGGCAGATGGCGACGGCCAGAGCGTCGGCAGCATCCGGACTTGGCTTGCCGGAAAGCCCCAGCAGCACCTGCACCATGTGCTGCACCTGTTCCTTGTCGGCCTGACCGTAGCCAGCGACCGCCCGTTTAATCGCCCGGGGGCTGTAGTCATGGACCAGCAGGCCATTCTGCATGGCGGCAACTACCGCGGCGCCGCGGGCATGGCCAAGCTTAATGGCCGAGCGTGGATTGGTGGCCAGAAAGACCTCTTCAATCGCCGCAACATCCGGCTGGTGCACCTGCACGACCTCACTCAACCCCTCAAAGATCTCGTTAAGCCTATAGGCGAAAGGCTGATCCCTGCTGGTCTTGATGATCCCGCAAACGACAAAAGCAAGACGCCCGCAGCAGGCGTCTATGACCCCGTAGCCGGTAATCCTGCTTCCCGGATCAATCCCAAGGATTTTCGCCATTTTTCAGGGCCGCTCAGGATATCTGCTCCATCAGGGCGTCATCGATGTCAAAATTTGAGGAAATATTTTGAACATCTTCGTGGTCCTCGAGATTTTCCATGAGCTTCATGAGGGACTTGGCGACCTTTTCGTCGGTCACCTCAACGGTATTTTTCGGAATCATCGATATCGAGGCATCGAGAAAGGTCAGTCCGGCACCTTCCAGGGCGGCGCGAACGTTTTCAAACTCCTCCGGAGATGTGAACACCTGAAATTCGGCCTCCTCCTCAACCACATCCTCGGCCCCGGACTCCAGGGCCAGATCCATCAATTTCTCTTCGGTGGTGATCTTCTTATCAATGGTTATCAGGCCTTTTTTCTCAAACATCCAGGATACACAGCCGGATTCGCCGAGATTGCCGTTGCTTTTGGCAAAAAAGTGCCGGACATCGGCAACTGTCCGGTTGCGGTTGTCGGTCATACATTCGACGAGGATGGCCACACCACCTGGGCCATAGCCTTCATACATGATCTCGTCATACACCTCACCGGCGATCTCACCGGTACCTTTTTTAATCGCCCTGGCGATGTTGTCTTTCGGCATATTCTCGGTCTTAGCGGCGGCAACCGCCGTCCGCAGCCGTGGGTTTCCCTCCGGGTCCCCCCCTCCCGCCCTGGCAGCGACGGTAATCTCCTTAATCAACCGGGTGAATATCTTCCCCCGTTTGGCATCAATTGCCCCTTTTTTTCTCTTGATTGTTGACCACTTAGAATGTCCGGACATAGTGTACCTATTAATTTTTAATTATAATATCTCTTCTTGCTGCAACATTTCTTCGGGAGCTGGTTTTTGGTAGTCCATTCCCAAAATAAAAATTTCCCGGCTCTCAACACGGGAGCTCTTTGGTTTCAAAACCTTTACCATCGCGAAACGCTGTTTCATGTCAGCGACCAATTCCGGGGTGTCCTCGCCTTGAAAGACCTTGCAAAGATAATGTCCCTTATTGAGCAACAGCTCCTCGGCCAAAGCCAGGGTCTGTCGCACCAGGGCCAGGGACTGCTGGGCATCCGCCCACCGGTTGCCGGTGGTTTTCGGCGCCAGATCGGATATCAAAACCCGAAAGGCCGGACGAAACTGCCGTACCGCAACTATCATCTCCGGCGTCATGATATCCTGGCATAACCAGTGAATCGACGCCCCGCCAGGTCTTGCCGCCTGATCCGCCTGCTGGAGATCGACTCCGACAACAATACCCTTCGGGCCAACCACCTCGGCTGCAAAAAGCGACCAGCTGCCCGGATAACAGCCCAGATCGAGAACGCTGTCGCCCCGGGCGAGGAACTTATATTTCTGCTGAACCTCTTCGAGTTTATAGACCGAACGGGCCGGATAGTTTTCTTTTTTCGCTTTTTTCGAATAATAATCGTTTATTTTACGCACGTTTTAGTCCATTTATGATTCTTTGACAAGACGAAATCAGGCTGCCGCCAACTCCTTCGTCATGAGGAAGACCGAGCCTGACCACGGCCTTGCAGATAGGCGGCGACAAAGGCCAAAGCCGCAGGCCGGTCGAACACCGTCCCTTCTACCCTGGCCACGTCCAGTTCGTCGAGAAGGGTTGCAAACAGCGGCCCCGGCACCAAGGCAAATTCCTCAATGAGATCCTTGCCGGTCAATAAGCGCGGCGCCAAAAGGACCGGCTGGATATAATCTTTATACACTTTGTGTACGGTATCATAGAGTTCAGCCAGCTCCGCCTCCATCCGCTCCGGCTTCTTCTCCCCTTTGCTTGCCAGACTGTCGGCCATCGCCAAAAGGAAAAGGCCGGGCAACTCCGCTCCGGCCCGCTGGCAGAGCTTCAAAGCCGCCCGCCTCGTCAACGGAACCTCCCGCGCGACATTGCAGAGATGAAACGGGTGCATGTGCATGGCGATGAGCCTTCCGGTGCGCTCTGCGTCGGCATTGCTCCACCGGTTGCGCATGGCAAAGTCACGAAAAATCCGGTTCCCCTCTTCGTCGTGCCGGTAAAAAGTCAACCGGCCTCCATCGCCCGGCTGCCGGATCCCAGTCACCGGTTTGCCGACATCATGCAGCAGGGCCGCCCACTTGAGACAAGGCCGACAGTCATCCTCTTGGAGATACTCGGTTATTTCTGCAAGCCGACCGGGGTAAAAGCGCCGCGGGTCGGCAAGGATCTCCTCCATCATCGCCAATGTGAGAAAGCTGTGCCCCAGGACATCAAGATGATGAAATTCCGGCTGAACGACACCTGCCCCCAGGTACAACTCCGGCAACAACACGGCCAGTAAGCCATCCTCGGCCATGCCCCGCACAACCTCGCTGGTCCTTGGCGAAGAAAAAATCAGTCGCAGTTCATAGCTGCTTCTCTCGGCGGCGACACCGGTTATACGAAACGCCTGTTGGCGCACCTCAGTCCTCGTTGCCGGGGCCAGGGAAAACCCCAAAACCGCACGCAAACGATAGCCGCGCAGCATCCGTACCGGGTCGGCAAAAAAAGCGCCGGGGCAGGATTGTATCAGGCCGTCCCGGAGATCCGACAGCCCCCCGGTCGGGTCAAGAACTTGCGGTGGCTGCCCACCGCCCGCAAGGGCCGAAAGCGGCACCGCCATGGCATTAATAGTGAAGTCGCGGCGCCGCAGGTCCTCCTCGATAGTGGCCGTTTTTTCGCGAAAGGTGGCAAAATCCACCTGCTCGCCCCGCCACACGACACGAACTGCCTCGTCATCCGGACCGGAGAGATCGACTATGGCACCGCCGCCTAGCTCATCGCGAAACATCTTTGCCAGGGCGAGTGCGGAACACGGAGTGGCGACATCAATGTCACCTGATCGCTTCCCGAGCAGCCAGTCGCGCACCGTACCACCGACGAGATATAAAGGGGCGGCACTTTTTTCCACCAAGCGCAACAGTGCATCCGCCACCTCCGGGGAGGTTTCTTGCCACAGTTTAGGCAAATTATCCGGGACTACACACTGCACCCTTTTCTTTCCTCTTGCACAAGACTATATTTCCTGGCGACTCGACCGGCCGATCCTTCTGAGGAATCTGGGTCTTCGACCCTGCACCGTTATCACCACCGGTCCTGAGATATGGATTTTTCAGCACTTCTTTAAAAGACCATCCTTCGGACCAACATACAACTGCCCTTGCACCTCCCGGAAGAGGAGGACAAGATACCATATTCAGGCAAAGAAAGACAGTTTCGCGCCATTGCCCCGACAAACTCATGCCCGACACCCAGCCCTATCTATATCTGGCGCCGCTTCGCGGCCTCACCGATGCCCTGTTTCGTGACACCCTGAGCCGACATTTCGGCGGCTTTGACGCGGCCGTTGCCCCCTTTATCACGCCGCAGAAAAAGACGCTCTTTGACGATATCATGCTGCGCGACGTGCTGCCCGACAACAACCAAGGGCTGTCGCTTGTCCCGCAGATTCTCCATACCGACCCTGAATCCTTTATCGTTCTCGCCCGGCGTCTTGCCGATTTGGGCTATCGCCACGTCAACTGGAATCTCGGTTGCCCGGCGCCGATGGTGGCCCGCAAGAAAAAAGGTTCCGGCCTCTTGCCCTATCCTGAGGTGATCCTCGATATCCTTCAGCAGGTTATGCCGCAATTGGGCGTTGAGCTGTCGATCAAGACCCGGCTCGGTTTCCATAACCGGTCGGAACTGGCTGCACTGCTGCCACAACTCGACCAATTTCCATTGAAAGAAATTATCATCCATACCCGCCTGGGCGTCCAGCTTTACAAGGGAGCCACCGACCCAGACGGCTTTGCCGAATGTCAAAAACTCAGCCGCCATCCATTGGTGTACAATGGCGATATCAATGACCTGGCTGCGTTTACCACTCTGGCCACCCGCTTCCCGACCGTCGACCGCTGGATGATCGGCCGGGGTGCCCTCAGCAATCCGTTTTTGCCGGAGGAAATCAAAGGATTACCGGCAGGTAGCGCCGACCAGAGAAGAAAACGTCTGTATGCCTTTCATCAAGACCTGGTCGACCGCTATCAGCAGCGGCTCTCGGGACAATCGCATGTCCTAAGCCGGCTCAAACAGCTTTGGTCCTATCTCATCATTTCCTTTCCAGGCCAAGAAAAACTTGGGAAGAAGATATTAAAAAGCAACAGCTTAGAGACGTATTGGCAGGCAATTGAGCAGGTGTTCGCGGCGTAGAAAAAAGCTGACTGATTCGAGCGATAGCTGGCTCGCTAGAGAAGCCTCCAACTCTTGAACACTTCGTCGGCCAGCGGCGCAACGACGAGAGGCATTCGCTTGCCTTCAAAGGTGCAGGTGACGGTATTTTCAGTTTCTCCTTCCGGGAGCCTTTTGCCGAACCGCACAACCAAGGCGGCGGCAAGAGAGAATACTTCTTGTAATTGCGCAGGAGACAAAGCATGACTGCCGACATTTTTCAGCACCGCTGTCGGGCCGGGCCAGTCCTCCATGAGCAACAGGGCATCATCACCACCTGCAAGACCTGCCACGGTGTCGTTTTCCCTTTCGTCACGGCCAAGGATCAGCCAGATGCCCCCCGGCAGGAGGAATTGCCGGCCAAGGAGCAGCAAGCGAATGTCGGCAACGGTAATCTCCGCCCCCCGCAGCAGCGATTCGCTGCCGTAGAGTTGCTCGATCCGCCGCCCAAGAATCGGATCGGCCAGGGTACAACCACCCGCCGGGGCCGGGAATTCCGTGACCCCGTACCGCGCCGCCAGGGCAAGTTGCGCCGAACGGCCACGGCCACTCATGCGCAGCAACTTGCTTCTATCCACCCAGCCCTCCAGCTCCGGCAGTGTCTCTTTGAGGAGTTGGGCGCACAGCGGCCGCAGCAGCAGAGACCGGGTGCCGGAATCACGCTCGATGACGTTCAGGGTATCGCGGCGCTGGGACATCGGCCTTTGCCCTAAAACCTCACCGGAGATCAAAAACGACGCACCCCGCTCGGCAAGCATTTCTTTGGCCCGGGAAAACATGAGAATCTTGCAGTCAATGCAGGGATTGAAGTTCTTGCCAAAACCGTGCAGCGGATTGTGCAGCAACTGGAGATAGCCCGGGCTGATGTCCTCAACCACGACCCGAATACCGTACAAACGAAGCATCCTTGCCTGGTGTCCGGCCACATCATCAAGAAGGTCATAGTTGAAAAAGGGGGTGACAAATTGGATCGCCTCCACCTCCACCCCTTGCTCCATGACCACTCTCGCCGCGAGAATCGAATCGAGGCCACCGGAGAAAAGGGCGAGGGCCTTAATATTCTTCATACCGAGACACCCCCCTTTCCCAGTAACTCTTTAGCAAAGGCGTGGGTCTGGGCCGTTGCCGAATCGCCGGCGAGCATTCTGGCAAGCTCCCGCACCCGGTCCTCTGGGCTAAGTCGCACTACCGCCGACTGGGTGCGTCCACCCTCCACGGCCTTTGATACCTGGAAATGTTGGGTGCCACGGGCGGCAATCTGCGGCAGGTGGGTAATACAAAAGACCTGGTGATGCCCCGCCAGTTCTTGAATCTTCCGCGCCACCGCCTCCGCCGCCTGGCCGCCGATTCCGGCGTCGACCTCATCAAAGATGACCGTATCGACCATATCCTTTTTGGCGAGAAGACATTTCATCGCCAGCATCAGCCGCGACAATTCACCGCCGGAGGCGATTTTCGCAAGAGGTCTGGCAGGTTCACCAGGGTTGGGGGAAAAATAGAATTCGCCGCGGTCCCAGCCACTTACCCGCATTTTTTCGGGTATCTCCTCCACCTCGCGCCAGTGGACGACAAAGCCGGCCCGGTCAAAGGCCAGCGAGGCCAGTTCCTGTCCCATGGCCTTCTCCATATCCTGGCCGGTTTGCCGGCGCTTCCTGGAAAGCTGCCGGGCCTTGCCCACCATGTCCCTCTCCAGGCCCTGCACTTCCTTTTCAAGGGCTGCGATGGTTTTATCCATATTCTCGAAAAGAACGAGTTCTGCCTCGCATTTTTCTGCAAAATCAAGAATCGCCTCGATCGAGTCGCCGTACTTTCTCTTCATTTGTAAAACCAGATCAAGGCGCTCGTTGACCTGGTCGAGGCGATATGGATCATCATGCAGAAGATCGCGGTACTCCCTGAGCTGGCTGACATAATCCTCGGCAAGAAAGGTATAGCCGCTGATATCTTCGGCAAGCTTGACCGCCGCCGGATCAAGGACGGCCATTTGTCCCATGTTCTGCCGCAGCTGGATAAGGCCATCAAGGAGGCTTCCGCCGAGAAGGTGGTAGCTTTCCTGGCTGACTTTAATCAATGCCTGGGCATTCTTCAGCCGCTTCTTCTCGGCGCTGAGTTCTTCCTCCTCTCCGGGCTGAAGGCCTGCCTGACGGATTTCAGCCACCTGGAAACGGAGAAAGTCCTGCTTTTGTTCCTTCTCCTGTTCCTGCTGCCTGAGCGCTGCCAGGGCCTCTCTTTTTGTCTGCCAGAGCTCGAAGGACCTTGCCAGTTCCTGCCTTTCCGGCCACAGCTCGCCGAGGGTATCGAGAATATCAAGATGCAGGGTGGGCTGGAGCAGCTGCTGGTGATCATGCTGGCTGGCGACGTTGAGCATATCGGCGGTCAGGTCGGCAACATTTTTGGCGGTAGCCATGGACCCGTTGATATAAAACCTGCTGCGCCCGGAATTGTGGAGCATGCGCCTGACAACAACCGAGGTATCACTGCCAAAACCTCCTTCCTCAAGTCTTTGCAACAGGCGGCCGTGCTGCGGACTCAACTCGAACAGTGCCTCCACCTCGCAGGACTCCTCGCCGCTGCGTATCCAGTCGACGGATGCCCTTCCGCCGGTGAGCAGCTGGATGGCCCGCAGCATTATCGACTTGCCGGCACCGGTTTCCCCGGTCATCACCACCAGTCCGGAGGATTTTCCCTGATCAAAGCTCAGCTCCAAAGATTCGATCAGAGCCAAATTTTTTACTCGCAGTTCGCACAACATGGGTTCTTTTTCTCACCTTTTCATAACAAGAAGTCCTTCCTTGACTCTCCACTAAAAGGACTGTAGGTTACCAAGACGCCGGAACAACCGGCGGGGCTGTTCATCGCCTGCAATCACCCGATCCAGCTTTCCATACCCATTTTTTTTAGACACTTCAATATGAAAGGGAAACCAGACCTCAGTGCCAGCCTTGAAGACTACATTGAGGCGATTTACCATATCATAGGTGCCAAACTGGTGGCCAGAAGCAAGGAGATTGCCGCCCGCCTCAGCGTCAGTCGCGCCTCGGTAACCGAGGCCTTGCGCGCCCTTTCGAAAAAAGGCTTGATCAATTATTCTCCGTATGAAGCAATTACCTTGACTGAAGAAGGGAAGACGGTCGCGGAAGATGTCATCTTTCGCCATCAGGCCCTGAAACAATTCTTTATTAAGGTTCTATCCATTAACGACTCAGTTGCCGAGGAAGGTGCCTGCAGAATAGAACATGCGGCCCCCCCGGAAATCATTGCCAGAATGATCAGTTTCACCGAATTCATGCAGGTATGCCCAAGGGGCGGCGATGAGATGATCAAGGGTTTTGCTGATTATTGCACCCGGGGAAAACAAAGTGCCAACTGCACCACCTGCGTCTCGCACTGCCGTGAAGTACCGGGGTCCCTGAGCACAGCAGGCTCTCCTTCGCAAAAATCCCCAGGCAAATCCGGCAAATAACACCGTCGTGCGTGCTGGAAAGCAGCCACATCTGACTCCGTGACCGCTAACGATGTTGTCCCCCGAGCAGGTGGACGATTTCCCCTTCTTCTGGAAACCGCTTGAGATCTTTTTTTGAAAAAACCAGTTTCCCATCGACAACCACCTCAAAGACCCCGCCGGAAGAAGCCAGCAAATCCACCTCCGCTCCCATGGTTCTCCGCAATTCGTCCCCCAGACTGGAGGCGCGTGGCTGATAATTTCACTTTGTGCAGTACTCGATCGATATTTTCATGTATTCTCCCTTTATTACCCGTTGTAAATGATCATAATCCTGTAAAATGACCTGCCCAGTACCGGACCTTGCCGGTCAAGGCCGCGGCCCCCGCAGCGAACAAACGGGGGCAGTGTAACGTATTGTTGACAAAACTAGCTACTTTTTGTGCCATATCAATAGACCTTCAGAAAAAAATGACCGCCAGCAAGCAAGTAGATACCCTTCTCTGCCAGATGCAGGAGCTGAACCTTCAAGAGTCCCGGCAGCTATCGCCGCCCGCCACATTGTCCAGCGCCGGAATCAGGAGATCGCCGGAGGAGAAGACCGGGTATCGCCAGCAATTTTCCCTCGACGCCGACCGGATTCTTCACTCCCGGGCCTATGCACGGTATATCGATAAAACCCAGGTCTTCTCACTCATCACCAATGATCATATAACCCATCGAGTCCTGCACGTCCAATTGGTCGCAAGAGTTGCCAGAACTATCGGCCGCTTTCTTCATTTGAATGAAGACCTTATCGAGGCTATCGCCCTCGGCCACGATATCGGCCATCCGCCTTTTGGCCATGATGGTGAAAAATTCCTTTCTGATCTTTGTATAGAGCATGATCTGCCGCCGTTTCAACACAATATCCAATCGGTACGATTCCTCGACCAGCTCGAACGCAAGGGACAGGGCTGGAACCTGACCCTGCAGGTGCTGGATGGCATCCTCTGTCACGATGGCGAACAACATTCCCGGGATATCCGCCCCGTCCCGATCGGGAGTTTTGAGGAATTCGACCGGAAGCTAGAGGGAAAAATTGCTGATAGAGCGCTGGCCCTCATGCCGGCAACCCTTGAAGGATGCGTCGTCCGGCTCGCCGATACCGTGGCCTATATAGGCAGAGACATTGAGGATGCAATTATCCTCGGATTGATCAGGCGGGAAGACATACCCGCAAACTGTCGAAAGATGCTCGGCGACACCAATGGCACTATTGTCTACAACCTGGTGACCGACCTCATCACCAACAGCCGTATTTCAACGCCGGAGGCATCATATATCGGTTTCAGCGAGGCGATAGCCGATGCCCTGGCTGAGCTAAAGTCTTTCAACTACAAGAAGATTTATTTAGCCCCCAAGACGAAAGAGAAAAGTCCCACCATCAGGGAATGTTACCGAAATCTCTTCGACTATTACCTGAGCTGTTTAGAAAAATCCCCCGGAACAATCCCCGATGACATTGACCTGATGAGCAATATCGAGCCGCGGGCCTCCCATGTGTGCTACAGTTCTGCGGAGAAGGTTCGCGACTTCATTGCCGGCATGACCGACGACTTCTTCCTTCGGCAAGCAAGGAAGATCGGCTGCAAGGTCCCGGAAAAGACCCATCTTCCATAGGCAGACCGCCCCCTTCTCTCAATTGTCCAGTCCCCAGCGACATAACCATTGACCTGAAAACTTGAACATGGTATCCATCAGCTCCGCCGACATGCACCCGTAGCTCAGCTGGATAGAGCACCGGACTTCGAATCCGGGTGTCGGGGGTTCGAATCCCTCCGGGTGTACCAAATAACAAAAAAGCACTTAGAGCGTTATCGCTTTAAGTGCTTTTTTCTTTTCACGAGATTTATCCCTCATTGGTCCCACACAAATGAAAACCAATGGTATGATGACTCAGTCAGCACAGTGTAATAGGGACAATACACAGGTATTTATTTGGATAGGATCGATGTTCATCTTTTAAACGGCCTATACAGCGAAGGATGATTATGCATTTCCATCATGATATTCAATTCTGTTCCTTCCATTTTTCTTGGCTGCGTAGAGCATGGTGTCTGCAGTATCAATTAGTTGTGTTGATTGAATACCCTTTTGCGGAATTATGGCTGCCACTCCGATACTCACTGTGACCTTGTCTGCAACAGGGGAACATTGAAAGGGAATACTTTGTTCCATAAAAGCTTTCAGCAAATCTTGAGCAAGGTGAACAGCATCGGCCAATCTGGTGTTGCCAAGCACGATGACAAATTCCTCACCTCCATATCGCGCAGAAAGGTCTCCGGGTCTCTTGCCAAACATCCTTAAAATTTTCCCTACCTTTTTTAAGCATTCATCACCAGCTATGTGACCGTACGTGTCGTTATATAGTTTGAAGTGATCTATATCCAACAGCAACAGACTGATCGGCAAACCCAGGCGTTCACACCTCCGCCATTCTTCATCAATAAAAATATCGAAAAATCGGCGATTGGCTATTTCTGTTAACCCATCAATCCGTGAAAGATTCAGCACTTCCTCTTCGGCAAGTTTTCGTTCAGTTATATTCTGATGGGAAATGACGAACAGTTTTTCCTCGGCAAGATCGAGTGGAGAAACCCTCATCATAAACCATCGTTTTTCAGTTGTGCTGTGGCATGGATATTCTAAATAAAAATTTTCAGCTTCATGTGATATTACTGTCTCAATACCCTCTGCGGCAATCTTCCCGTATTGATCACCGCTCGAAGCTGATTGGCCACAAGTTGCCAAATAATTCATTCCTAGCCAACTTATAGATACAGGATATCCATTTTTCTGCCCGAAAATTGTCCAGCTTCTATTGACAAAGTGTATTGTCCCGTTTCGATCAATAACAACAATGCTATCGGTCACAGAATCAATAATCGATTTATAAAAAGCTAATGAATAATTCATAGATATCAACCTGTTGATTTAATTTATTAAAAAACACAAGTCACAAGAGTTCAAATTATCTGCAACAATCCATTTCCAAACTTATTGAGCTCGTTCTGCGAGTTTCTGAGAAGAAAAGGCCCTAACACCATGCGCTGAAATAGGTTTTATGCAAGACATACCAGCAAGATAGTCTTCCATGTCCAAACCACGAACGGATGCATGCTATCCGGTTGTCAGACCTCAATATCCTCGAAAACTCGGCGGATTTTTTGCGACAATTCTGAGAGTGTGAAGGGTTTCTGAATAAAACCTTTGCAGCCATTCTGCATTATGTCGTTGGCTTGACCATCTAATGAATAGCCGCTGGAAAGAAGCACCGCTATCCCTGGTTTGATGGCTTGAAGACGGTTGAATGTCCTGCCGCCGTCCATATCCGGCATGATCATATCGAGAATAACCAGATCGATGCTGCGGCCGCGCCGACTTATCGTCTCCACCGCTTCGGCGCCGCTTGCCGCAACAACCACCTGGTAGCCGAGGGTCTGGAGCATCGCGCAGGCCACCTCTCTGATCATTTCTTCGTCATCTACCAGGAGAATGGTTTCCGATCCTTGCTGAATGTGTTTGTCGGCCTTCGGTTCCCGGATCGGGGCCTTTTCCGACAAGGGCAGATACAAACTAAAGGATGCTCCATGCCCCAATTCGCTGTAGACGGTCATTGTTCCGCCGTGATTTTTTATAATGCCAAAGGCCGATGCCAGTCCCAGCCCTGTACCCCGCCCCTTGTCCTTGGTAGTGAAAAACGGGTCGAAGATCCGCTGTTGCGTATTCTTATCGATACCAATGCCGGTATCGGTGATGGATACCTTGACGTAGTTGCCCACTATTATTCCATGAATTTTACAAAAGACCTCATCCAGGTATTCACTCGAAGTCTTAAGGTATATTTCACCGCCACCGGGCATGGCATGCATGGCGTTAATGAAGATGTTAAGCAACACCTGTTCCAGCTGCCGTCTGTCAGCTTCGACGACCAAAGGTGTAGGCTGTCTCTGATCGTGGATGCGGATTTCTTTGTGGGTACGCCCGAACATCGTTGCACTGGCGTTGAGCAGGACATTGATGTCGATGGGTTTGATCTCGTATTTCCCGCCCCGGGCAAGACCGAGCAACTGAGCGGTCAGATCCGTGGCACTTTTGACATAGGCCTCAATGGCCGCGATATGTTCCTGTTGGCCGGAAGGCACCGATTGATCGGCCGTCATAAGAGAGGCATGTCCCTGGATACCTGCCAGAAGATTATTGAAATCATGGGCAATACCACCAGCTAATGTACCGATCGCCTCCATTTTCTGGGCACGGTGCAGGGCCTCTTCGGCATTCACCCGGACTGTGATGTCCGTGTAAACGATTACCGCCCCTGTCAATACATTGTTTATCATGATGGGGGTCCCGGCGGCGATCACATGTCGCGGCGAGCCGTCCTTATGGTAGCGTTTCGTTTCAAAGGCCTCCACACGTTTGCCTGATAGCACCGCTTTGGTTGTGGCACCAGATTCACCTTGGTGCTCGTGGTGATCCACAAGATCATCCAGTTGTTTGCCGAATGCTTCACCCGGAGTATAGCCGAACATTTTTTCAGCACCGGGATTCCAGTCGAGGACACGGTAGTCGGCATCCAGGGCGATAATTGCATCCGGTGCATGGTACAATAGTAATTCGAGAAAAATTTTTCGCTTATTCAGCTCTTCTCGCGAGTCAGCGATCTGTTGAATATTCTCCTGCAGTTTACCGTAGGTGTCGGCTAGGTTACGCGCCATGCTTTGGAAGGCTCGAGAAAGCTGGGCTATCTCTCCATCTCCTTTCGGGCTTGGCAGCGGCACATCCCACCGGCCATTTCTAACGCTGACTGCTGCCGCAGCCAGTTGCCTGATGGGTTTGACGATTTTCCCGGTTAACCAGAGCAGTAGAATTGCCCCGGCGATCAGGCTCGCCAGAAGGATCACCACCACATCGCCGAGAAATTTGTCGCGAGCTTGGAGGATTTCAGCATTTTCCAAGGAGAGTACGACCGTCCAATTCCAATCATCGTAGGTTTCAAAGCGTAAAAGATGGTCTTTACCGGCGATGAAACAGGGGAACAAACCGTTTTTTTGTTGAGCGATCGCCGCCAGACAGGTTGCCGGGAAGGCCTCCTCCAGCAAAGAACCTCTGGGCATAACCATGCGATCGGGGAGCTCAATGATCCTGAGCTTGCCGGTTTTGCCAAAGGTATAGGTGTTGAGCTCCTGCAACTGTTCTGCTTTCGTCCTTTCGATATAACTGGCAACCTTGTCGACCCGATTATCTCGCAGCACCTGGTGTGCCGCATAAATCTTTGCCACCAGGTTTCTCACCTCATTGGTCATGAGCTTTTGATTGAGTTCGCTGGTAACCTTGCTGAGGGCGGTCACACCGGCAAAGGCAATGGCCAAGGACACCGCTATCAGGATTCCCAGGGATACCATGTTGATTTCATATTTGATCTTCATGTAGCCTTGCTTGCGTTTTCCTGCCGAAAAGCAGCTGTTGCGTTGTTAATTTTGCAGCGTTCCCTGCCCGATAAGCTTCGCCCCTTTTAAAAGGGAAGCGGGCAGAACGAAATTCGCCGCCTGGGCCATTTTCACATTGATGGTTATGTGGTTGAGTTCGTTAACCGCCACCGGGATCTGGGCGGGTGAAAGGCCGTCTAGGATACGAAGGGCTGTCTTGGCGGCAAAGTCTCCTTGTTCCAGCGGTAATTTGGCGACGGTAAACAATACGTAAGGTGCCATGAAGCTATTGTGTGACCCGGTGGGAATTTTACTGTTAGTGAGAAGAAATTTTTCTACCGCGGCTGGATGCCAATCAGCTATTCCACTATAGTTTGAGATATAGAGCATGTCGACCTCCTTCTGGGCACGGAGGAAGGCATCTTTAAAGGCATCCATGCTGTTGACCAGATAGGTTTTCATCTCCCCGTTAAAAAACCGTTTGTTATAAATATCCACTATCTTTCTTTCCGTTTCGACATTACCGGCAAGGTAGCCGATCCGCTTTCCTCGGGCATGGGCTTGAAACCTTTTCAGCATTTCCGGGACCAGATCTTCCTCAACCATTCCGGTTATATTCGCCGTCGGGTATCCATAAATTGCCGCATCCCAGTTTACCCCGCAGAAAATTACCGGCAGTTCGCTGTCTTTGAGAAAGGGTACGACCAGGTATTTCTGGGCGTTATCGTCGGAGGCGATGACGACATCCGGTTTGAATTCCTGAACGGCAGCTCTGGCTCTAAGACCCGCATCCCTTCCATACGTTGCCGAATCGTTGCGCTTGCTGTCCATCCGAACAATTTGTAGATTGACTCCAGTATCATAAAGCACATCGCGAATTCCCTTCTCCATCTCGTCGCTCCACTCGTATCCCTGATGATACGAGTCTACCCAGAGAATTTTCCTGCCGGTGTAACCACCTGCTGGGCGTTTTGCTCCCGCACCGGCGAGTTGCAATTCTTCCTGGCCGATGATGGTGGCGGTTTTCAGCAGGGCAAGCGGCGGGACGATAGATACGGCAGCGGCCATCCGCAGGTTGAGGATGAGCTCGGCCCGGCTGTTTTCACTGACGGGGATTTCCGCGGGGCTGACCCCTTCGAGAATTTTTAGGGCCGTTGATGCCGCATAAACCCCGTGCTCTTCCATTGATTTCGAGACCACGAAGACAACGTACGGCGCCATGAAACCATGATGCGATCCGGTTGGTATGCGCGCATGGCGGCTGAGAAAGAGCTCCGCCTCAATACGATCCCAGTCTTTGATGCCGGTGTAGTTGGAGATATACAGCATGTCGACCTCCTCCTGGGCCTTCAGGAAAGCGGTTTTGAATTCGTCCATGCTGGTCACCAGGTAACTCTTCATGCTGCCCTTGAAGAACCGATCATTATAGATATCGACAACCTTTCGTTCCGTCTCGACATTACCACCCAGGTAGCCTAAGCGTTTTCCCCGCGCATGACGCCCCAGATGCTCAAATAATTCAATGAGATCCACCTCCACCATGCCTGTGACGTTTTTGGTTGGATAGCCGTAGATCGAGGCGTCCCAATTCACTCCGCAGAACACAATCGGAATCCCTGTGTTCAGCAGATAAGGGACCACCAGGTATTTTTGTGCATTGTCATCGGAGGCGATGATCACGTCGGGGGCGAATTCCTTGACCATGGCCAAGGCCCGTAGCCCCGCCTGTACACCGAAATCCTCCGCATCGTTGCGTTTCGTATCCATGTGCAATACCTGTAATTGCACAGCCTTGTCCTTCAGGATGGCACGGATACCCCGTTCGATATCATCATTTGCCTCATATCCTTCATGGTAGGAGCTCACCCAAAGTATTTTTCGATCGTGGAGCCTGTCTGCCGATTTCGGTGCACTCTCCGGGCCTGTATCTTCCAGTGCCCTGGCTTCACTCAGGCCTGCAATGGTACTTTGCACTGTATAAACAACTACGAGGGCGAATACTCTCAACCAGGTTAAAAATCGATAGTGGTGATGCAATCGAAAAATCATCATCTGCCTCCGGGTGCTGCCAGCATTTTCCATTGCCCCTATTGCTCCACTGGGTCAATTCGAATGGTTATGGGGCTCGGGTTCTCCCGCAGCTCGGACGTATCATTTTGCCCGTTATCTCCGGGCCCAATAGACCCAACCAAGGGATGCCATGCATTTTCTAGAAAATGATATCATGCTTGGCGTGAGGTGTCTAAAAAGTTTGTTTCCACCTCAGAACAAATTCGTGCCGCTTCCGTTGCATGACCAGAAAAAACGACAGTTGTTTTTTCCTTACTGTTGGCTAACAGGGAATTTCATATTGAAAACTGCCGAGAATCATCAATAAAACAGGGTTAGCATTTTGTCATAAAACCCATGGTTCATGGTTTCAGCAATGGAGCAATTTTCGGCACCGGCTAACCACGAAACAACAGGAAGTTAAATCTATTTACAAAGCCCGTATTGAATGTTAGACATCAGCTTTCATATCTCCAATAGTCGAGCCATCTTCACTGGCTGCACAATATCCAACCTATAACCAGAATTACGAGCACGGCATCAGGCGCTGGCTCACCTACGATACGAGGTCCGCCAACAGACAATACCCTTATTCAGCATAGCCATAATAAGCGGGCCTGCCCATGGATTCGTTGCAAAGGAGAGGACACATGAATTGCCAAAATCACCAATTTGATTCGCAGGAAATTCGCTATGCCGTCGTTATGTACGGAGGAATCTCTCTCGCTATCTATATGAACGGCATAGCCCAGGAAATGCTGCGGCTGGTGCGGGCAACATCGGTTGCCGACGAAAGCGCATTGCAGGGGACCGAGAAAATTTACCGGGAGCTTTCCTGTCTGCTTCACCTCGGGCGCAGGCCCGGCGAAACCACTAGCTGCACCACTCCTCGTACCCGTTTTGTCATCGATGTACTGGCCGGCACCTCGGCCGGGGGGATCAATGCGATCTTTTTAGCGAAAGCCCTTGCCTTGAAATCGAAAAATCTCAACGATCTCCGTGATCTCTGGATGGAAAAGGCTGATTTGGACACCTTGCTTAATGACAAGAAAGGCGAAGATGGCGGTCGCTTCCAGACTGCGATGCCGAAAAAAAGCCTGCTCAACAGCCGCCGCATGTATGGCTTGTTGCGGGATGCCTTTGCCCAGATGGAGGAGAAAGATAAAATTGACACCACCGCCGGAGAATCTGCCGACCGCATTGATCTCTACGTCACGGCGACCGACTTGAATGGCTTGATAATACCCCTCGAATTAACCGATACAGCCGTTTTGGAACGGAAACACCACAGCGTTTTCCACTTTGAATATGACCCGCTCGAAGAAACGAACGACTTTGACTCGAAATACGATGCAATGCTCGCCTTCGCCGCCCGGTGTACTTCGTCGTTTCCCGGGGCCTTCGAACCGATGCGCTTTGGAGATATTTTTCCTCAGCCAACCGCTGAAGATTGCAAAGAATTCCAACGATTTTTCGAGAATTACCACGAGCCTGCGGAAACGAGTGCATCCGGAGACAAGACCCAAGCTCGACCCGAAAGGACCTCTTTTAAAGAACGTGTCTTTGCCGACGGCGGCTATCTGGATAACCGCCCATTTGGCCATGTAATCGATCGAATCGGCGAGCGAACATCCAACTGCACTGCATTTCGCAAGTTGATTTTTGTCGATCCATTCCCGGAACACCTTGAACAGTGCCAGGCCAAAACCGAATTCAATTTCATTGAAAACTCCATACTGGCGGCCACCACCCTGCCTCGCTATGAAACAATCCGCCAGGATATCGCCCGGATAAACGAAATGAACAGGAAGGCACTCCGGGCGAGCGAGATCGAAAAAGCCATGTTCAGGATCGATCCCACCGGTACCCGGCAGGAACCCGACCACATGAAACTCAAAGATGGACAATTGTACGGTGACTTATATCTGGATGAGCTGTTAAACATCAAGGGCGGGTCGTTTGTCAACGATCAGCAGATGAAGATAGCACATGTCTCCAACTGGCTGGCCTTAGTAGTGACCCGCCAGCTTGGGCTCAACGAGACCGGAGATTATTACCGCGTTGTCCGGCTCATTGTCAAAGCCTGGAGAAACGCCACCTTTGCCGGAACCAAACAAGAAGGAATAACAACCAACAGAAAGTCACAAACCAATTTCATTTATCGCTATGACTTCGGCTTCCGTCTGAGCAGACTCCGTTACCTTATTTATATGATGGACCGGGTTGCAGCGTTTAACGATATTGAATTCGATGCCTTTCGGGATCAACTTTTGGAGGGCGGGACAGAGCCCGCGGTTTCCAAGTCGGAATTCCCCCGGAATGCCTTCCTCGCGGCGCTGGCGCCGGTGAGAGAGCGTCATACCAAGCTTCTGACAGGTCTGTCCCGGACCAATAAGCTCATAGAGGCGCGCAACCGTAGACCTGCCGGCGAGCATGGGACAAACGTTCTCCAGGAAAGGACCGATGCCCTTCGCAACCATTTTTCAACCAAAAATCTCCTGGAATTACTTAACCTTGTCGACACTGACGTCCAACAGCACTGGGCAGAAGACCTCTATTTGGGAGCTGCTTCCCTCATTGACAATTACTTCACCGCCCTGGCGGATGTAATCCATGCCAACCTGAAAAGTGTATACGAAGAGAAGGATACACTTGTCCGACAGGCGGATCTTAAAGACGGATCAATTCAATGGCTGGCGGCAGTCTGGCTGCTACATCTTTGGAAAGTATATGAAAGTACGAGCGCCGTCATGGCCCGACTCCTGCCTAACGGCCGGGTTGGGGAATCGGGAACCGTCGATGTTTTCCGCATCGGCCCCGCCGACACCGATCTGACCATCAGGAGTGCATTGACCAATGAACAAAAATTGGCGGGCGCAAAGCTCGGCGCCTTTGGCGCCTTTTTATCCGAGGGATGGAGGGAAAATGATATCCTGTGGGGTCGCCTTGACGGCGCCGAGCGTTTAATTGTTTCGCTCCTGCCTGATCCGGTGGACAAAGATCTTCGCAACGAGTATATCCGGCGGGCCAGGGAGGAAATTTTGCAGGAGGAATTCAATCCCGCCAACGGTCGAATTTACAGATGGGTCGCCGGCCAAATTCATAATCATTGTGGCCCGGGGCTTAGTAAAGATGAAATCGCCACCCGTCTTGAACTCATAAAGAATGGGCCATTGACCCAGATACTTTCCAAGGTAACGAACAATCCAGCGAACTGGCAGGCGTTTATCAAAGAATATTACGACATACCGAGAGGACCAGACCGGCAGCAACTGGCGGACTGGCTGACTCGAACAACTCGCATAGCAGGAGAAATGCTCGAAGGTGTTGAAACGTTCAAGGGCATCGCCGGAAAACTGAAAATTGCCGGCATAATTTTGATGGAACTCGTGCAGGTAAGCCTTCCCGGGTCTCTCAAGACCTTACTGGTCAGCCGCATTCTTGCACTACTGGTTATTGTCGCAATAATTCTCATCCTGCTGGGCTCGGTCTTTACCTCTGATTTCACCTCTGTCGGTTTTAAGTTGTTGTTCTACGCTGGAGGTATCTGGTTTATCGTTCGAAACCTGCGGTCATGGTTCTCGTATGGGACCCTCCCCCGGAAGACTCTCCTGGCAGTCAAAGGACTGGTGATACTGGGGGCTGCAGTGCTCTCGACACTTGGCTATCAAGTTGCGATCGGCTATCTGCAAAAATTTGCCAACCTGATGATGCCGTGGATGCGCTGATACAATTTCTTCAAGCGTCCGATAGGCCGCAGACAGAGAGCATATTGCATTGAATATGCACGACAAAAAAATTGCAAAATAGCCTCTGAAAGGATACTCTGACAGCGGCCGTTCGGTTATTTTAAAAAATCACGGAGATTGATAATGATGGCGCCCGGATTTGCACCTGTGAGCTGAGATACCAGGATATTGATGAAACTCCGGCCCTTTTCCGTCACCCACCTGATTCTGCTTTTTGCCTTGCTGCTTGCAGCGGCAACGCTGTACCAAATATCCCCACTGGTAACATTGGAGAGACACCTCCTGACCCTGCGTGCCGCTGTCGTTCCAATGGCAAAGGAATCACCGGTTGTCACTGTCCAGGTGTCCGGGGCTGAACTCACCCGGGAGGGTCTTGCCAAACTGGTCACCCAGCTTTCCAGACAAAAAGCCGGAACCATTCTCCTGTACCTACCACTCTCCTCCCCTTCCTCGAAAGAACTCGCCCAGAAATTAAGCACCATGCTCGATGAATGGGGGCGATCGCCGGAGGCCGGGCATAGCAAGTTGTGGTCGCGCATCAACAAGGAATTATCGGCCTTAGAGATCGAACTCGACGCCGACGCCCGACTCGGCAAAGCCCTGCGTGAGGCCGGCAATGTGGTGCTGGTGGCACCGATCCATACCTTTGGCGAGGTGGACGGCACCTCGGCTGAACTGCAGAGGCTGTCTGTCAAATTTACCCTGCCGGACTGGACCTGGGGTCAGCATCTCAAGCACTTTTCCAACCCATTCTCCTCACTGAAACCGGTTATCCATATCACCTCGGCCCGGGTCCCCTTGGAAGAACTGCGGAGTCAGGCCGCTGCGGTCGGGTTTATCGCATCAGGGGGCGAGGGGGTTCTTGCCGGGTCGCTGCTTCTGCCCGTTGGTGAAAGGTATCTCCTTTCGGCAGCCCTTGCCACCACAATGGTCAGCCGCAAGGCCTCCTCCGAGTCTCTCCATCTGCAATCGCCGGAGCCGGGGACAGTGGTGCTGTCGGTTGGCGAGCGTCGCTACCCGATCGATAACCGCCTGTGTTTATTGCCGGTTCCCCAGGCGCTGCTGCCGAATATGGCCAAGGTTTCCGCCGCCGACATTCTCTCCGGGACTAATAAACCGGCTCTTGTCGAGGGGAAGGTGGCTATTGTTGGTCTCTTTGACCACGCCCGGGCTCAGGAATATGCAGAAGCCCAAATGATCAACCAGATGCTTGGCGACTTTCAGCTTTCCCGGCCGGACTGGTTGCCGATGGTTGAGGTGCTGGTGCTGTTTTATTTTGCCTTTTTCCTCTGGCTGGCGGTGCCTCGCCTGCCAGGCCGCACCGCCATGATCCTCATGGGGTCGTTTGTCTTGATATGGCTGGCCATCGCCACGGTGCTGTTGAGCAATTTCGGGTGGTGGCTGCAGCTCACCCCGCCACTGCTGTTGACGGGCTGCGGCCTGCTATTGCTGCACTTCGCCAGATGGATGCGTGAACGATCGGAGATTCTGAACGAACTCAATTGCAGCTTGGGTAAGATGCTGCAGGAAAAAGGTTTGCTCGACAAGGCATTGGAATCCTATCAGGCATGTTCGCCGGGTGACCCATCTGCCCGCGACCTGATCTACAATCTGGGCCTCGATTTCGAGCGAAAACGCCAATTCAATCAAGCTCTTCGCGCCTACGAATATCTGGCGCAAAGCAGCCGCTACAAGGACATCTCGACGCGCCTGACACGGCTACGGCAGAATGGCGGTGTATCGCTCGGGCGGCAAAATAGGGACGCCACTATGATCCTTGAAAAGGGGGCAGTCCACCCCACCCTCGGCCGCTATGAGGTTATCCGTGAGTTGGGTCAAGGTGCCATGGGCACCGTGTATCTTGGCCGCGACCCCAAGATAAACCGCGAGGTGGCTATCAAGACGCTGGCCTATTCCGATGTCGACGAAGCCCAACTGCCGGCCATTAAAGAGCGTTTCTTCCGCGAGGCTGAGGCGGCCGGCAGACTTAATCACCCCGGCATCGTCACCATCTTTGACGCCGGGGAAGAACACGATCTTGCATACCTGGCGATGGAGTTCCTCGATGGCGAAGATCTGTCGATCCACTGCAAACCCAACGCCCTGCTGCCGCTGGCCGAGGTTCTTGATATTATATCCGATATCGCCGAGGCCCTGGCCTATGCCCACAGCAATAATGTCGTTCATCGCGATATTAAACCGGCGAACATCATGCGTCTGCCCGATGGCTCGGTAAAGGTCACCGATTTCGGTATCGCCCGGGTGGTATCCGACTCCCAGACTCAGACCGGCCTCGTTCTGGGTACGCCGAGTTATATGTCCCCCGAACAGGTCGCCGCCAAAAAGGTCGACGGCCGTTCAGACCTTTTCTCTCTCGGTTCAGTACTTTATGAGTTGTTATGCGGCGAGAAGGCCTTCGTTGGCGACAGCATTGCCTCATTAATGTACAACATTGCCAATGTCAGATACAAACCTCTCAGTGAAAAGCGCAAAGGCCTGCCGGTTTGTGTTCACGACCTGGTTGATATGCTGCTCGTCAGGGCCGTTTCACACCGCCCTGATAATGCCGCCATCGTTGTTGCTGCAGCACGTACCTGCAGGGAGAAGGTGAGAAAGTGATCTATTTCGTTGCCGGTGGTTGCAGTGATTGTGGAAGGGTGCGTGAACATAACGAAGATACCTTCCGGATTGACAGCCGGCGGGGCCTGTTCGTCGTAGCCGATGGCATGGGTGGACATGCCAGCGGAGAATTCGCCAGTGCCCTGGCGGTCAAGACGGTATTCAAGGCACTGCTGTGCGACAAGGGGAGCGCCGCCCCCGGTCCGTGCAATGCGGAAACGCTGCAGACTGCCATAGAACTGGCCAACAGCACAATTTATCAGGATGCCCAGGTGAATCCGCAGCGCAGAGGAATGGGTACAACCTTGACCTTTATGCGCTGGGACCGTTGTCAGTTGTATTTCGGTCATGTGGGGGACAGCCGCGCCTACCGGTTGCGCGGCCATGAACTGCTTCAGTTGACCAGAGATCACACCTGGGTTGACATGCAGGTTCGCGCCGGCATGCTTTCTCAGCAAGAGGCCGAACAAGCCCGGATGCGCCATGTTCTGGTCAAGTCCCTCGGCACCGAGACGGGAGTAGAGCCGGACATTGTTCCAGTCGATGTACAGACCAACGATCGTTTCCTGCTGTGCAGTGACGGTCTCAGCAATCTTGTTGACCATAAGGATCTGCAGGCTATTCTTATGGGCAATGGGACTCCTGCTGCAATCTCCAGGCACCTGGTAGAAAAGGCGAACGCAGTTGGAGGACAAGACAACATTACCGCAGTCGTGATTGACTGCTACGACAATAAATGGCAAGCTGTTCTCAAATCAGCCATTAACAGAATTTGGAGGTAACCATGCTGCAAATATTGCTTAAATTCAACACCAACGTCCTCAAGGTGTTTCAAAGCGACAAGGCCGAGATCACCATCGGCCGGAACATGAAAAATGATATTCAAATCGATAACCTGGCGGTATCCAACTTTCACGCGAGAATTGAACGTCTGCAGGAAAAGTATTTCATTGAAGACCTCAACAGCACCAACGGCACCTTTATCAATGAAGAAAAGATCTCCAGATGTGAACTGCAGGATGGGGACACGGCAAGCATCGGCAAGCATGTCCTGACCTTTCTGCTGGAAGGTGGAGAGAGTGCAATCAGAGGGCTCAGCGACACCGAGATGGCGCAAACCATGATGCTCGATACCGGCAAACAGAGGGAATTGACAAAAGATGTCGAGCCGTCTTTCCCCGATTCACCAGCCCGACTCAAGGTGGAGGAAGGTGACACCACTCAGAAGGAATATCGACTGACGGCGCGGCTGACCGGAATCGGCAAGGCAGACAACTGCGAGGTCAGGCTCCAGGGCCTGTTTGCCCCCAAGAACCTGGCTTACATCACCCGTGATGCAATGGGGTACTCCCTGATTCCAGGAGATAATGCCAGTAAATTGCGGCTGAACGGCGTCACCATCGACAAAGGAACAGCTCTGAAAAATGATGATGTGATTAATGCCGGGAAAATGACCTTCCGGTTTTTACAAAATTAACTGCGCAGGTGTTCGCACCTCAGTACCAACACCCTATCAAAACCCCACCCGCCTTCAGCGAAAAAGAGGAAAAGCAGGCGGCGCCTCATCCAGCCGCATGAAGGGGATTAGAATACCGTTGTTTTTGCTGGCGTCCGGCTACTCTCTTCTCACGAGGCGGATTTCGAAAAGGGTCGGCCAGTATTTTCCAGTGACAAAGAGCTTGTCCTGCTGCGGGTCATGCATGATGCCGTTGAGGACAGCCTCCCTATGGTCGATTCCCAGCCCTTGGCGCAGGCCGGTAAGATCGATCCATCCTTCAACCAGGCCATCCTGCGGATTGATTATGGCAATGCGGTCTGTTCCATAGACATTGGCATAGATCCGCCCATCGATATACTCCAATTCATTGAGGGCATGTACCTCCCAGTTGGCCTCGCGAACGGTTATCCTTCGTTGTTCCGCCAGGGTTTCAGGCTCGAGAAAATAGAGGACCGAACTGCCGTCGCTGGCAATCAGATGATCGGTATCGTGGGTGAGGCCCCATCCCTGGTGAGGATATTCTAGGGTCTTGATGATGCTGAAATCGTCCTTGCGGTACAGCATCGTTTTTCTGTTTTTCCAGGTGAGTTGATACAGTGTTCCGGCAAAGATGGTAATCCCTTCACCGAAGATGTCTCGTGGACAATCGTAGCGCTGCTCTACCTGGCCGGTTGCCAGGTGGACGCGACGGATCGAGGACCTGCCGAGTTTGCCGGTTCCTTCATAAACTTTGCCCTCGTGCCAGAAAAGCCCCTGCGTGAAGGCCTGCGGGTCGTGGGGGTAGGCGTTGACGATACTGTATGAGTAGATTGCCGGTTTGTTCTCCGGTGTTGCAGCCTCTGCCGTCATACTGCAGCCCAGGATGATGCCGAGAACGGTCAAGAGCAAGGCGAGTCGCACGGCAGAGACTAGAGAGGTAGTGAAAATTTGAGATGGTCGCGAAAAATTCGCCGGACCAGGTCGAGTCCTGTTTGCATATCAGGATAGACGATCTTGTACCCCTGCAGGCTGTCGACCCAAGCGGCAACCTCGGCTAGCTTTTTCGGGCTCCAGGTGTCGATGATGCTGTTGCTGCGCACTAGTTCCGCCAGGACCTCATGGGAAGGTACCTCGGTGAGCTGTGGCTGGCTGTTTCTGACATAATGAGGAAAGACAACGGCATTCGCCCGAATCATGCTGAACGGCTCGGCGATGGCCGTGGGCGGCGGAGGATAGAAGCGAACCTCCTTGCCGAACCGCTGGTAGGACAGCAGATTGTGCGCCGCGGGGTAGAATGCATCAAGGGCCGGCCAGCTGCCCGCCTTGATACACATGGCCATGGGCATCGGACTGAGCAGTCCGCTGCCGGAGTTGACGGGGATCACGTCATCGGCAATGAGAGTGAAGCCGATGGCGGCAAGTCCTGCGGCAAGGGTGGTTTTACCGCTGCCGCCCCTTCCGGCAAGAAGGCAGCAAGCCCCACCTCCGGCCACCGCCGCGCCGTGAACCGTCATCAGTCGCCCAGGTACTGCGCAGCCGATTTCGACGATCTCCCACAGCGCCTCGACGGTCAGATCATTAAGCGAGGCTGGATGGCGAATTGTTGTTCCATTCTTAATGATAGCATAGCCATCACCCTCATGGCAGAGGGCGATGGTACCGGCAACAGGGCCGGGAGGGCCGGTATCGACAAGATGACCAAGGCACGGCTGCACTGCCTGCAGAAGCTCCCGGCTGTCAGCGGCAACCCGGATCCGCCTACCGCCAAGCCAGAAGGTGGCATAATCAGGCTGATCCTGTGACGCAACGACGGTGGCTTCCGGGTCGAGACCGGCGGCCGCCCATTGCGAAAAAAGGTCCTCAACTGCTTGCGGATCATGACCAGCCTGCAAGGTAAGCAGAGATTCCAGTTCGCTGCGGTGCATGCCGAGGGCAGAATGTTCCCAGATCCACCGTGCCAGCGGGTTGAGGATATTCAATCGGCCGTCACCAGGACGCAAAACAGCAAGACCTTTTCCGAGGGGAAAGGTGTGGATGTCCTTGACTTCTCTGGTCATGGTAGATGGACAAGGAGGGAGGTAATCATCAACCGGCATCCCCGGATCGGCAGCCAGGGATGCCATCTGCAATCAGGTCCGTCCGGACTGCGCCGAGGCCTGTCTGGCTTCCAGCAGGGTGATCATGACTGGCGCGGTAGCCGCGGCAATGCCCAGGGCGGCGAGTTTTTTCAAGGCCTCACGCCGTTCAGCATCGAGAACATCATTGTCAGAAAGCATTTCTTCATCGGTTTTGTTGTTTTCCATCTGTACCTCCCGTACCGTTCCAGTTATAAGTAAAAAAAACACCTCAACCTTTTCGTATAGAAAACCATTCTTACTGAAAAGCAAAGACCAATTCTCGGTGTATCGATAATTTTTGATGGACTCGATCCGCGCTGGCGAGTGTCTGCCATACGTGTATACGGCCAGCTGGATGACCAGAGGAGATGTTTGCAGACAATGCGGTCACCACTTCTTGAACTCTGTGCCCGAGCTACCGGACACCAGGAACAGTACAAGCTCTTGCACGACCAATGCCAGCTCTGCAAGGATTGGGAGGCTGTCGTCCTGCGCGCCGAGAAGGAGGGGATGACTCCCCTGCTCAGCAAACATCTCGCCGAGTCACAGGCATCCTACCCGGAGCATATCCGCATCCTCCTCGATTTTCTCGATAAGCGATACAAACATCACACGGCAGTCCGCCTGCAGGTGCTGCAAGAGGTGCTGGAGATTTGGGCGGAGGAGCAACTCACTCCTCTGCTGATTAAGGGAGCGGCTCTTTGCCATACCGCCTATGCCGATCCGGCGCTCCGACCCATGCGGGACATGGATATCCTCTTTGCTCCGAACGAAGCGGTGCGTGCCCAAAGGCTCTTACAATCCCTTGCCTTTGTTCCATCGACTGCAGCCATTCCTGCCGACCACCATCATCTGCCGGCCCTCCTGAAAACCGTGCAGGGAATAGTGATATGTATCGAGATTCATCATGGCATGTATCCCAACTGTCCTCCGTATTATCCCGAGGTGAATTTTGACAAACTCTTGGCAACCTCCCGAAAACTCACCATTGGCACGACCGGAGCCCTGACACTCGGTGACATGGAGACACTGGACTACATATACCAGCACGCCTTTCGACCACCTCTTGCCTACGAATCATTTAAGCTGATCAGCGTTGCCGACCTTGTCAGCCTAACCGAAAAAAACCTTGGCAATCTCGACTGGCCTAGGATCCGCCAGAAATACCCCCTTGTTTACAACGCCATTCCCCTTATGCACCATGTCGTACCCTGGGATTTCACCAAGGTTCCCCGGGACTTTGTTCCCCAGAGGGATCATCGCCGCCGGCTCGCTCCGCGTCCTTTTACCGGCTGGCCAAACCGCAAGCTGCGAGAAATGCGGGCCGAAGGTCTTGGCTACGGCAGGGTGCTTTTCCACACCTTTATGCCATCTCTGTGGTGGTTTCGGGTCTTTTATGGGGTTATGACATGGAGCAGGTTACTGGTCGTGATCCTGATCACCCATCCCCGCCAGGTGTTTTGGTGGATACGCCTGTATTGCCAGTTTCTCCCACTCGGCGACCGGCAGTCAAGAGACCAACCCGTCCCTGCCTACCCCCTGGTGCGGCGACTGGCGATGTGGGCCATGAATATAAGTAAATACTTTAAAAATTAATGTGATGATTGCCATTGCCTCATCTGAGCCAGACCTCTACCCGGCGATTTTTTTCCTTGCCGGAAAGGGAAAGATTTGATGCAACGGGAAGCTCTGCACCACCGCTGGCAACATGATCAACGGCAACACCTCTTGACCGTAGCTGCTCGGCCACTATTTCCGCTCTAATTCTTGCCAGTCGCAAGTTCATCTCGTAGTCACCGGCCTTGTCGGCAAAACCGGCAAGAATGATTTGCCGGTCACGGCGGTCTTGCAGAAAATCAGCTACCCGGCTGAGATCTCGTTCGGCCCGCGTGTCGAGAGCAACCTTGCCTGTTTGAAAACGGAAATTGAGGGAAAGACGCTCGGCGTCAGCGGTTGCTTTAAGATACTCCTGAACCATTACCGTGCTTTTTATCTGGGTCTGATCGATCTTTTCGCTATACAGAGTTTTGATATTCATACCAATAAAATCAATATTATTGGTGATTTCCTGTCCCTTTTGAGATTGGACAAATTCAATAAAATCTCGGACATACGAATTTTTGGGGTGAGTTTCCGTATACAGATACAAGCGTCTGACTATCGGATAATCCTCCGTGGCAACAGTAAGAAAGCTCGGCGATATAGGATTGGCGCCGGTCTCAGCAACGGCTATCGCTTTCGCTTCGTTGATACTCGGCAGACTGGTAAAACCTATCCCGAGGGGATCCTGAGCAACCTGCGCTGATAGTTCCGGATTCGATTCGAACCGTCTGACACCTTGCTTCAACTTCATTTGGCCGAGAACAATCGCCTTGAAAGTGTCATAGGTTCCGGAGTTTTCATCTCTTGCATAAACCGCTATCTTGCCCGGTTCACCTCCCACCTGCCGCCAGTTGGTCGTTTTTCCGGAGAAGATATCGGCAAGCTGTTTGATGCTGAGTGTATTGATTTTGTTACTTTTATTAACAACAACCGCAATACCGTCGAGGGCAATGACATGTTCATTGGCTGGCGAGGTCATTTCACCGAGTTTGATGAGTTCGATAAACTCCTTTTCTTGTATTCTCCGGGAGGCCATGCCGATTTCGCATTGTTCCGTCGCAAGATCCTTAAAACCAGTAGCCGATCCATGAGCGTGAATTTCCACTACCTTGATCGAATCCTTGAATTTTGCTTTTATAACTACCTCATTGGCCATATTCCCAGCAAACTGCTCGACCTTTTCAGCCCCAAGTATGGTGCTCAGATAGCCACTGACCAGAGCAGGAGCAAGCTTTGCGCCGATGGTATTCGAACCGTGCAGACGAAGAATGGTTTTTTCCGGTAGAATTGCAGTACCATCGGCATTAACAAGAGCCCCGAAGGAACTCGATTGGCCGGCCGCTCCTAGCTTTTCTGCTGATCGATCGGCAGCATAAAAACGCTCCGGAGATTCTGGAGAGGCAAGGGCAAAGGCTGGGACCATTACTCTGTCAGTAAAATGCACAGCCTGCAAAAGGACAACTATGACACACAAGGGCAGGATCACAACCAGGGCAGAGAGGGTTCGTTTTCTCACTACCTGCAGAACACCCAAAAAACCTTCAACCCTAACACCTGTTGTTTTCATCTTACCCTCACCGTTCAGTGAAAAATGCAAAGAAGTTTGTGATTACCGTATCTGCCCTCCTTCTCTTTTGTAAAAAAGATTGATTATACAGGAATTAGATTCTCGTTAGGTTTTAATTGCCCGGCATTTTCTGCGAGATAACCAGCCGAGGGGAAATTGTACCAATCTTCTCAACACCCCACAAAGAATGGATATAACTATTGATTATCAATATACAAAATCAATACCACCCCTTCTCCGGAAGCAATATTTAATCAAATCGTAACCCTATCGTAATGTATGCACCCTACCCTTTAATCTACGGTAAGTGTTGTTGCGGTAACCTCAACCAATCAAGGGTATATGATCATGATAGAATTTCTCACGGGCATAATCATTTTAGTAATACTCGGATTGATCGTGTGGTTTCAGTTTCAATCATCGAAACTGCCACCAAATGCTCTGCTGCTGTTTGACGTCCTGCAGGAAATAGGCGGCGAGGGTACGCCCACCAATCCCCAGGAAGGCTCTCTGCGAGCGGAAAAACATTGCAAAGCATGAAGGAATACCAACCGGTACGAGAGAAAGCAGGGTTGCGACTGCAGACAGAATCCTCTTTTTCATTGAGGAATACAGCAGGAATGAGGGAAAAATATAGCCTATCAGTGGTGAGGGATTACTGGCCGACGCCACAGACTTGCAGGAGAAGATAAAAAAAGCCGGCAACAGCAGCCGAAGCCGGAATGGTGACCACCCAGGCAAGGGCCAGGTTGGCGGCAACTTCCCAGCGAACAGCGGATAAACGCTTTGTGGAACCGACTCCGAAGATACATGCTGTGATGGTGTGGGTAGTGGAAATCGGTGCGCCAACCAACGAAGCACCGGTAATGACCATAGCAGCCGAGGTTTCAGCCGCAAAACCGGTAATTGGCTCCAGTTTTGAGATACGTTGGCCCATCGTTTTGATAATTTTCCATCCGCCAAGCGCGGTACCGAGCCCCATTGCCAAGGCGCAGGAGATTGTAACCCAAAAAGGAACAATTACAGAATCGATCTGGTGAAAAAGCAGAAGGGCCAGAGTGATTACACCCATGGTTTTTTGCGCATCATTGAGGCCGTGACTGGTGGCCATAAAGGCGGCCGAGAGTATCTGCAGCTTTTTGAATTTCTGCGCGACATTCTTGCGGTTGGCATTGGCAAAAACAAACAGCAAGCCAAGCATCACCAGATAACTCACAAGAAACCCGGCAAGAGGAGATAGTACCATTGGCAGGATGATTTTTTTCAGAATACTCATGCCGTTTAGGCTGGCAAAGCCTGAATGGGTAATCGCCGCGCCGATCAGTCCGCCGATCAGGGCGTGGGAGGATGAGGATGGAATACCAAAGTACCAGGTGATGAGGTTCCAGGCAATGGCGCCAATAAGAGCAGCCAGGACCAGAATTTGACTGCCCATAACGATATCGGTGTTGACGATCCCCTTGCCCAAGGTATGCGCCACCTCACTGCCTAAAAGCGCACCGATCAGATTCAGTACCGCCGCCATGAGTACCGCCGTTCGCGGGGTCAAAACATTGGTGCTGACCACTGTGGCGATGGCATTGGCACAATCATGCGCCCCGTTGGTGAAATCAAAAATCAGGGCAATAACTACTATGACAATGAGCAGCAAGGGGACATCAAGCATTTTTTAGCACCACCTCTTCAATAGCATCCACCAGATCGTCTATCCTCTCGATTACCTGCTCAATGCGATCATACACTTGTATCCATTTGATAATATCGACGACGCCGCTTATTTCGCTGACGGGCCCATCCTGTAACTCCGCCAGGCCGGTACTGAGCAACATCTCACAATCCAGCTTGAGATCCTTACTTTCCCTGACTATCGGTCCGACTTCCTCCCCACCTTGAAGAGCACCAATCAGTTTTCCTGTCGAGACGGCCATCATCTGTATATTTTCCATCATTTTTTGGGCAGGAAAGCGAATGCGGCCAAAACCGGAGATGTGGGTGCGGGTGGCAATGCTTTTCAGGACATTAATCGAATCTTCTTGGGCAAGACTGATCCGATAAATATCTTCACGATCGATTGGGGTGATAAACGAACTGGAAAGCTGGCGGGCAATTTCGCGACAAAGCTCGTCACCCCGCTCTTCCTTTATGGAAATTCGTTTGAGTGCCTCATCGACAAGACTGTAGTTATCGAAAAGTTGGCTAAGCTCCGTGGCAACATCCTTGAAGAGTTCATTTTGCTGAATCAGCAGGTCAAAAAAACGAATGGATTTGGGAAAAAGGGTAAATGCCATAACAAGAGTCCTGCCTGATTATTCAAACGCTTCATCATCCAAGGGCCTTCCTTTGCTAATCAAGAACAAGTGCCCTGCCAAAACTTCGCCAAGTACCCCAGTAGTCTGTATCTCTCCCGCCATTTCTTTCGGGTATGAAAAGGGCTTCTCGGTGCGACCCGTAATACAAAGCTCAGATTAGGATTCTGTTAGATTTTCATTTGATTTTGGTTAGCGTTACATTCATTTCTTTTTTGGTGCGCAGAGTAATGAAACTCGCGCCGTCTCATCGCCTCTTCGATTCTGTTGTCACGCACAAAGATATTGGCAATGATCAACTTCATCATGGCTCACTTTTATAGAATAGCGTATCATGGTTTCTTTGTATGGTTAAAGAGAAAAACATTTTATGGACACGAGAGACATGAATCCCATTTGTATCATAGATGATCAGCCTTCCATTGGTAGCACAATTTCCAACGTTCTGATGGACGAGGGTTATCAAGCCCTGGTATTTCCTGATGCAGAGAGTTTCTTACAAAAGCTCGACACACTCGAGCCCTCCCTTGTTATGCTAGATATCTGGCTTCCAGGGCTGGACGGTCTGGAGCTTCTGAAACGGTTACAAGGCCGATTCCCATCGCTGCCCATCATAATGATGAGTGGGCATGCCGGTATTGAGACGGCGGTTACCGCGATAAAGGCCGGCGCCTACGATTTCATGGAAAAACCCTTACATCTTGAAGTATTACTCGACAAGGTAAAATCTGCTATTAAGCATCGCCCTGCAAGGATCACATCGATCCTTCCTTCCGATACGGAACTCGAGATCGCCAGCGCCGACCTTTTAATGCCCCCCGGCATGGTGGAGGTTATAGATTCTACCGAACCGCAACGAACCCTTAAGGAGAATGTTGTCCTGAATGGCGTAGGCCTTCTGAGTGGCCGAAAAACGGGCATTATCCTCAGCCCTCTGGGGATAGATGAAGGGATCGTCTTTCAAACTCTCGACGGCCAAACCATCCGTGGTCATATCACCTCCTTAGCCAATTTTTCCAAAACTGTCTCGTCAAAAACCTTTTCAGCCAACTCCACCACCCTCGATAATGGCCGGCAACAGGTGAGAACTGTCGAACACTTGATGGCAATCTTTTCCATGTATGGCATAACAAACGTGCTTATAAAGGTCGACGATGAGGTGCCGAATGTAGATGGTTCAGCCAAGGATTTCTGTGCCCTTATTGAACAGGCAGGAATAGAGGCGCAACCAGCAACCACCAAGGTTGCCGTCATCCGTCAGAGGGTCGGAGTTGGCAATGATGAAAGGGATGAAAAGCATCTCCATGCTGAACCCTTTGATGGGTTCGAGATTGTGATGAGGGTTGATTATCCTTCTCCCATAGGCGAACAGATTTTCACCTTCAATCCTGAAAAAAAATCATTTGCAAAGGAAATAGCCCCAGCTCGATCATTCAATACCTTTGAAAATATCGAAATGGCACAAAGGCTTGGAAAGGTCGGTGGCGGATATCTTAACTCCCATATCATCATGTACGAGGGTAAGGTTATCAATACCGAGCTGCGATATCCTGATGAATTTGTACGACACAAGATACTCGACCTGATAGGCGATCTCTATCTCCTCGGTTTTGCCATTAAAGGACGAATTACCGCTAATATGACATCTCATGGGTACAATCAGGCACTGGTAGAACGCCTGTACCAGGCTATCCAGAGTAATTCCGTATAAAGCTGCCTCAACAGACTTGCGCCCTCAGTTAATGTTGGACAAACAAAAAAAGGGATCTGCTTTACAGCAGATCCCTTGCAAATCATAAAATTTGGCCCAGCGAGTTATTTTCTCTTCGAAGCGCGCTTTGCAGCCTTCAATGGGTTAACCCTGATTTTCACAACACTAATTTCCGGCTTTGCATGCGTTGCAAAATTGCAAAAACCCAATTTCCATTTAGCCGAAGGATTCACATAACTCCTGCAGTACTGAGCATTCTCACTTTCTACGATACGGCCACATCCTTCGCACTTATCAATGATAGGCTGAAAACGACCATCAGCATAATTTACCGTCGCCTGATTCTCCATGTATTCGTCCTCCGATACGTCAAACTCTTGCTGGCGCTCCCATCGTCACACCAGGGGAAACAGCCGTGGTGAACCACGGACTGACACAAGTAGCAAATATAGAACCTCTCTATATAGCAAACCTGGGACAAAGAAACAAGCTTTTTAAAGCCGAACCGCTCATCATAACAGTTCTTCCTTACCTGCCACTTGAACAGCGGGATATTGAAGTAATGAAGTGATGAAACCTTCTCCCCTCCACATCAGCAAATTGGCAAGTGGCCTTCTCCCGCGACCCCAAAATATATGCATGAGAAGAATTCTAATTTGCCATCATCGTTTCAGCAGATACGGATGAGCTCTTTTCCATTAAAATATGCCCCACCCCCACAAGATGACAACCTGTCCTTACAACGTTCTAGAAATAATTTGCCAAGACAATGCAATAAAACTCCAGGACTTGTAATATGAAGCATCTTGTTATATAATCGATTTTACTTTCTGTTTGGAACGAATGGAGGTGTTTTCCTGACTCCTCTTGATATGCTCTCTAAAATTGGAGGCAAAGATGCCGGTTTATGTTTGGAAGGGGAAAAATTCTGCTGGCGAGAAAAGAAAGGGAGAAATTGAAGCTCCCGACCAGGCTGGTGCACTCGCACAACTAAAACGGCTGCGGATCATCGACTTAGTCATAAAGGAAAAGCCCAAAGACCTTCTTGCAAATGTTGCTTTTTTCAAACCGAAAGTGACGGGAAAAGATATCGTTATCTTTACCCGTCAGTTATCGACTATGATTAACGCTGGCCTTCCTCTGGTTCAAGGTCTCGAAATACTTGAGAAACAACAGGCAAATCCGACATTCAGAAAAGCGTTGGGAGAGATCCGCGCCGATGTCGAAGCAGGATCTACTCTTGCCGATTCAATGCGGAAAAAGCCGAAGGTGTTCGACAATCTATTTACCAACATGATCGAGGCTGGGGAAACTGGGGGTATTTTAGATACTATTCTTTCGAGGCTCGCCGTCTTTATGGAGAAATCCATGGCTCTCAAAAAGAAAATAAAAGGGGCAATGACCTACCCGGCAATTTGCCTTGGAATTTCCATAGTTATCTTGGCGATTATTCTCATCTTTGTTATACCGGTATTCTCAAAAATGTTTGCCGACTTCGGCTCGACATTGCCGCTCCCAACTCAAATTGTTGTAAATATGAGCGAATTCTTTAAAAGCAATATTCTCTATATTGCCATCGGCATTTTTATTGCGATAATGCTTGTGAAGAAATTCTACGGCACAGAAAAGGGCAAGTTGGTTATTGACAAGGGCCTATTACATGCTCCTGTCGTTGGGATTTTGTTGCGCAAGGTGGCTGTCGCAAAATTCACAAGGACACTAAGCACCATGCTGCAAAGCGGTGTTCCAATTCTTGAGGCATTGCAGGTAGTTGCAAAAACAGCGGGAAACAAAATAATTGAGAATGCGGTATTTCGAGTTGGCGATTCGATTGCGGAAGGGAGGCCATTGGCCGACCCATTAGAGGAAAGTGGAGTATTTCCCAACATGGTAATACAGATGATCAACGTCGGCGAATCTGTCGGTGCATTAGACACCATGCTTGAAAAAATCGCTGATTTCTATGACGAAGAAGTTGATCAGGCGGTAGAAAACCTGACTGCTATGATTGAGCCTTTCATGATGGTCTTTCTTGGGGGCATGATTGGCGGTCTGGTTGTCGCAATGTATTTACCAATTTTCAAGATTGCTGCCGTCGTCTAAGAAAATCTCAATCAATTGATTTTGTTATTTGTTGCTGAATATTTGACTTTCTGCTCTGAAAGTATATCATTGTAAAAAGTTTCTTAACCAATACAGTACAATCAGGAGGAATTATGACCCTTACAAAAGCTGATTTGGTCCAGCAAGTGTACAAAAACCACGAGGGGTTAACAAAAGCCCAGGCTACCGATTCAGTAGAAGCATTTCTTCGTATCTCGAAAGATTCACTGATAAATGGTTCCGATCTCTTATTAAGTGGTTTCGGCAAATTTAATGTGAAACGGAAAAATGCACGTCGGGGCAGAAACCCACAAACCGGAGATGAGCTCACCCTTGATGCTCGGCGTGTTGTCACCTTCAAGCCATCTGGGATTTTAAGGGAAAAGATAAACGCATCTTAATGTTTTTTGAGTTTGCTACGTTTTTCGGGTTTCTCTCTTAGGCGAATCGTTGGTTGCTCTTCGAGCGCTTGTGGTGTGTGGCGTTGTGGTACCATCTCTGGGCTTCCCGGAAAATTTCCCTTGTATGTTCCAGGGATTTCTTGCGACCGCAAGACCTGAAAGAATCTATATCAGGTCAGCGGTCGCTTTCGTTTAGGCTTTGATTTTCAGCTACCAGGGGTGTCTTTCTTAATTCATAATGCAGATTACCTTCCCCAGGATTGATCATGTTCGCTACAAACCTTCCTTGCAGCGCCGTTTCACTTCAAAATATCACATTCACAAATGACTGGAGCCTTCACCCCTGGGAATCACAGACAATTTCCGACAACCTCCTCCAATCATTTAACAGGATAGGCATTATCCACAAACCAATCCTCCTGACAAAAGAAAACGGCACTTTTGACATTCTATGCGGGTATAAAAGGTTGTTATTTACCCTGACCAAAGCACAAATGCGCAATATCGATTGCCTGATTCTGCCTCAAAAGACCCAACCGACACTACTCCTCGATATTCTGCTGACCGACCAATGCTCGGCACGCCCTTTGTCGCTGGTGGAGAAAGCGCAATTTGTAGAGATATCCTCCCGCTTTCTGGCCGATCAAGATATTATTGATAATTACTTTGAAAGGCTGCAGTTGAGGAAAAAGCTTTCAGTTATAAATGACCTTAAAAATATTTTGCAATTTGATCCGTTCATAATTGCAGAAATTCACAGTGATATGCTTCAAGAAAAAATGGTCGGCGAGCTTTTGAGGTTACAGGGGATACCGGACCGTCTAGCCTTGGTGCGACTTTTTAAGGGTCTTGCTTTGGGTGAGGGAAAGCAAAAGAGGTTTTTCACCCTCATTCGGGACATCTCTTTCCGCTTGGGATGTACTATCTCGGCATATCTCAGGACTCAGGAGATTGATCAAATTCTCAAACATCCAGAGCTCAATATCCCCCAAAAAATTCAGCACCTTAAGGATCTGCTGCAACAACAACTCAATCCTTTACACTCGCAAGCCGAAGACAAATTCACAAAACAAGTTCGCGACCTGCAGTTGCCCTCGCATTTCACAATTACTCATAGCCCATCATTTGAAAGAGATACAGTTACACTCTCGATAGTCTGTAAGAGCTTGAGCGACTGTGCCGACTTGGTTTCGAAAATCAACCACTTTTCACAAGATAGGTAATTTTCCAACATTCTGTAGGTCAATTCTTAAATGAACTGGTACCTGAAGGCAGGATTCTTACGATTTCGGACTATATGCTATTTCGCCAGAAATCATCATATCATCACCGTGCCTTTTGTAGCGCACAGAAATCAATCTAGGCGCATCTTTTCGGCCCTGCACATGAAGTCCCGTAGCCAGAGGAAGCCCTCTGTCTCCCGCGAAGAGCGGGGCATAGAACAGCGTAGCATAATCAAAGAGCTTTTCGTCCAGAAAGGCCCCATGAAGCTTCGCCCCGCCCTCTACCATAACCGAACAGACCCCTTCTCGTCCAAGAATTGTGAGTAGTTGCAGCAGATGCAATCCACCATTTTTTCGCTCAAGAGGAAACAACCGAATTCCCTTGGATTGAAAATCGCCGATTCTTCTTTGCGATACATCCTCTGCATGAAACACCCATGCCGGCACCTTCGAATCACCAGCGTAGACATTAGAATTCAGTGAAGTCGACAACTGGCTATCCAAAATAATCCTAAGAGGATCTCTTGTACGTTTCCCTGGAATCCGGGTGGTCAGTGACGGGTTGTCAATTTTTACCGTGCCGCTGCCAACCAATATTGCATCCACCCTATCTCGGAGTCTGTGTGCCTCAAGTACCGATTCTCGACCAGTAATCCAACCGCTATTCCCTTCCAGATAGTTTAATCGACCATCAAGACTGACACCCGCCTTCATGATTACATAAGGCAGTCCTGTTGTAATATGCTTGATGAAAGCAACGTTTAAAGCCTCACATTCTTTTGTCAGAATACCGCTGGTAACGGAAATTCCACGGGCTTGCAGGGTGGCGATGCCGCTGCCGTTAACGAGTGGATTGGGATCTTTCATCCCTACAACAACCCGGGAAATTCCACTCTTAATAATGGCGAGAGTGCAGGGAGGAGTTTTACCGGTATGATTACATGGTTCGAGTGTTACGTAGATGGTGGCCCCAGCAACAGCTTCAGTGGCCTGTTGCAATGCATGTATCTCAGCATGTGGGGTGCCGGCTTTCTTGTGATATCCCTTGGCGATAATCCGGTCCTCTTTCACTATGACCGCGCCGACACATGGATTGGGCGAGGTACGTCCTAATCCTTTTTTTGCTTCAATGATGGCCAGGCGCATATACTTTTCATCCGCCGACCTATTCATTTTTCTCCCCTTGAATCAAGCAGTGTTTTCAGCTCCGCCATAAATTCATTCACATCTTTGAATTGGCGATACACCGAGGCAAAACGTACATATGCAACTTCATCAAGACGTGGAAGCCCTTCCATTACCCACTGGCCAACAACCTGCGAATGAATTTCCTTAGCGCCATAGTCCTGCAGTTTGTGCTCGATCTCATCGGCAAACTCATCAATTTTATCTCTGCTTACCGTTCTTTTTTCACAAGCCTTTTCCAAACCGGCGACAAGTTTATGCCTATCCCACGGTTCTCTGCGGCCATCTTTTTTTACAAGCACCGGCAACATTACTTCAAGCCGTTCATAGGTGGTGAACCTTTGATCACAAGCAACACATTCCCTCCTTCTTCTGGTAATAGTCGCATCCTTATTAAGTCGCGAATCAATAACTCTGTTATCAAGATGTCCACAATATGGGCATTTCATAAGTTACTCCACGAAAAAGAATACATGATATAATAATCAACTGAACGGTACCTGGTAACAGCCGGTCTTTTTTGGTATTACCAGTGCCGGTCGCCCTCGGTTTTACCAACAATTTTGGACAAATCACGAAAAAACCTGACCATTTTACCCTCAGATCAGCATACCATCGAAACGACGAGAGCCGATTTTGCGGGGCAAAATCGGCTCTCGGTACAGTATATACTTCTTGCAATCATCAATCACTAAATTTAGCAATTCTTCTTTGGTGTCTTCCTCCGGCAAAAGGTGTCGCCAACCAGACATGTACCATTTCAATGGCAACTTCCACTTCGAGCACTCTGGCGCCAAGGCAAAGAATGTTAGCATTATTATGCTCTCTACTCATTTTAGCGGTATAAACATTCGAGCAATTTGCGGCTCTTATGGCCCTATTCCTATTGGCCGCAATTGACATTCCAATGCCCGTGCCACAAATCAAAATCCCCATCTGACATTCACCACTGATGATACGCTCGACTGCCTTCTCGGCAAAATCAGGGTAGTCGACTGATTCATTGGAAAAACAACCGATATCGACAACATCTTGTCCGGCGTCGATGAGCGACCTGGCTATCAACTCCTTTAATTCAAAACCACCATGATCGGCTGCAATTGCTATCTTCACCAGTCTCTCCAAAATCTGATTAATCAGTTACCTTTTTCATGGCAAGAACTGCATTCGTTCCACCAAATCCAAATGAATTGGAAAGCGCCGCCCGGATGGTCATCTTTCTCGCTACATTAGGAACATAATCAAGATCACAATCAGGGTCTGGTTGTTCAAGGTTGATGGTCGGCGGCGCAATTTGTTCAAATATGCTTAAAGCAGTAAAAACCGCCTCAATCCCTCCCGCGGCACCGAGCATGTGCCCGGTCATTGATTTTGTTGAACTGACCGCAAGTTGTGTTGCATGACTCTGAAATACAGATTTAATCGCCTGTGTCTCACATTTGTCATTAAGGGGCGTCGATGTGCCATGGGCATTGATATAGTCAAAGTTTTCCAATGCCAGACCGGAATCTTCAACAGCCATGCGCATCGCTCGCATTCCGCCCTCACCGTTTTCCGGCGGGGCGGCAATGTGAAACGCATCACTCGTCAAGCCGTAGCCACAGACTTCAGCGTAAATCTTAGCTCCTCTGGCAACGGCGTGGTTATATTCCTCAAGGACAACGATACCCGAACCCTCCGACATAACAAAGCCGTCACGCTCTTTATCAAACGGTCGAGATGCCGCTTGTGGTGACTCATTGCGCGTGGAAAGAGCCTTCATCGCCGAGAAACCAGCAACACCAAGGCCACAAATTACTGCCTCCGTACCACCGCTGACAACAACATCACACATTCCGTATCGAATATGCCGATAGGCCTCACCGATAGCATGCGTTCCTGCAGCACAGGCGGTTGTCAAACACAGGTTCGGGCCTTTTGCATTCAAGGCCATGGATATCTGTCCAGACGGCATGTTGGGAATAACCATCGGAATAAAAAATGGGGTAATTTTTCTAGGACCCTTTTCTATACTGACCTGATGGTATTTCTCGATGGTTGGCAATCCTCCCATACCGCATCCGGTGATCACACCAACTCTCTCACAGTTCTGTGAGGTAATGATCAATCCGCTGTCTTTCACAGCCATCTGAGCCGCAGCAAGACCGTATTGGACAAAGAGATCAAGATGCTTTATGACCTTTTTGTCAAAAAAGTCTTCGGCGTTAAAATCCTTCACTTCAGCAGCAATTTTCACCCCGTATTCGCTGGTATCAAAACGAGTAATGAGGTCGATACCACTTACTCCCGAGCAGATATTTCGCCAGGTCTTCTCAACTCCGGTGCCGAGTGGGGTCACCAATCCCAAGCCTGTAACTACTACCCTTCGCTTCACGATAGCGGCTCCTTTTCGTTTCTTTTTTCAGTCACACAGCGCAAACGGGGGGCTAACAATGATTGCTGCTTATACCACAAGTACATAAGTTTCGTTTGAGCAGACGAGCTGCTCAACTCAGCTTAATGCTGCGACACAATGTTATTTTTTCTTTTTTACGTAGTCAATAGCATCCTGAACTGTGGTAATACTTTCGGCATCCTCATCAGGAATTTCTATATCAAAGCCCTCCTCCATTGCCATAATCAGCTCAACGAGGTCAAGTGAGTCCGCGCCAAGATCATCGACGAATGAGGCATTTGGCACAACTTTTTCCTTCTCAACGCTCAATTGCTCAACAATGATATCAATCATTTCTTGTTCGATTGCCATTTTCATTCTCCCTTGCTTGAAAGTAGACACAGCTACGGTTAACTGTGTGCAATAATAATTTTATTGTTAATAAGAATAAACAAAATGCTTTGCTACATGTACATTCCACCATTTACGTGCAACGTCTGGCCAGTGACATACCTTCCATCTTCGGAAACCAGGTACGCCACGGCTCCAGCCACATCTTCGGGGCTACCTAACGATGCCAAAGGTATTTCCTTTTTTATCTGCTCCTGAATGTCGGCCGAAAGCTGCTCGGTCATTTCTGTTGCAATGTACCCGGGTGCTACACTATTCACGGTAATATTGCGGGACGCGTACTCTCTGGCCATTGCCTTGGTCAATCCAATGAGTCCGGCCTTGGCCGCTGAGTAGTTCACCTGCCCAGGGTTGCCAGCAAACCCGGAAACCGATGAAATATTAACAATGCGACCCCACTTCTTTTTCATCATTTCCCGTGACGCAGCCTTGGCACACGAAAAAGCCCCTTTAAGATTGGTGTCAAGTACCGCATCCCAATCCGCTTCCTTCATCCTTGCCATGAGACCATCTCGGGTAATCCCTGCATTGTTGATGAGGATATCGATAGAACCGGCCTCGCTGATCACCTTTTTAAAAGCATCCTGCACAGCCGCACCATCCGCCACATCAAAAGCAATGATCTCGGCCCGGCCGCCAGCCTGTCGTATCAACGCTGCGGTCTCTTCTGCCGCTGCCGACCGACTGACGTAATTAACGTATACCAAGGCGCCCATTGCAGCGAGTCGAAGACAAATCGCCCGGCCTATGCCCCGGCTCCCGCCGGTGACGACAGCAACCTTCCCTACGAGATTCATAGCGAGCGACGCTCCTCAAGCTTAGCAATGAGTTTAGGAATGATCACATACAAGTCGCCAACTAAGCCGTAATCGGCAACATTAAAGATGCTGGCGTTCTCGTCCCGATTGATGGCGACAATAGTTTCAGCCGATTGCATTCCAGCCACATGCTGCACAGCACCGGAAATTCCACAGGCAATATACAGCTTGGGAGCAACCGTCTTTCCTGTTTGACCTACCTGGTGGGGATAAGGAATCCACCCCGCATCAACAACAGCCCTGGATGCAGAAACCTTAGCACCCAAAGTGTCGGCAAGCTTTCTTATGAGCTCAAAACCCTTGGCCGTTTCCAGACCTCGCCCTCCGGAGACAAGAATATCTGCCTCTTGAATATTCACTGTCGATGCCTCTCCAACCACAGACTCAAGAATCCTCACTTTACTTGCCAGAAGATCCATCGGGGGATGAATGGTGATAATCTCACCTGTTCTCTCGGCATTGTAGTCCAAGGCCTTCATTACCTTCGATCTGACGGTTGCCATTTGCGGTCTTGTGGTTTCACAGACAATCGTCGCCATGATATTACCGCCAAATGCCGGTCGTGTCTGCAGCAGAACGCCATCCTCTTCACGAATCTCAAGTTTGGTGCAGTCGGCGGTCAAACCGGTGTTGAGAGCAGTTGCCACGGAAGGGATAAATGACCTGCCAATTGCCGTGGCTCCGGCCAAAACAATCTCCGGACGATATTCTTTGACAATGTGCGTGAATACTGCGGCATAACAATCGTCTCGAAATTCCTGCAAAGCTTCATGATCAGCAACATAGACAATATCAGCACCATGCCCGATGAGCAGTGAGGCGGATTCTTGGATTTCAAAACCAAGAAGAATGGCACTCAGTTTCACTCCCCGTGTATCGGCAAGCTTTCGTCCAATGCCTAAAAGTTCGAGAGAAACAGGCGCAAGCGCTCCTTTTCGGTATTCGCAAAAGACCGCAACACCTGACCATCTACTCAAATCATCCTGTACTGCTCTGCCACTGACATCAATACTCAGGGCATCGACGGTACAGCTTTCAACGCATGCGCCACACAAGGTGCAGGACTCACCAACCACCGCGCAGTCATCTTCAATGGTAATTGCCCCGAAAGGGCAATTATCGGCGCAGATCCCGCAACCAATGCATAGCTCTTTGTTAATATTCAACATAAAGATATTCCCTGTTTTGTTACAGATACGGCAACAGTTTTTCTACAAGCTGATCTATCTGCTCATCAAGCGTACCAGTCAATACCGTTCGTTCTCCCCTGGCCAACGGCGGGAAAACATTGACAACCTTAGTGGGAGAACCGGGTAGACCTATACAGGCTGGATCAGCTCCGATGGTTTGGGCGCTGAATTTAGCAATTTCCACCTTCTTTGCCTTCATTTTCCCTTTTATTGAGGGAACCCGAGGCTCATTAATGTTCTTCACCACCGAGAGAAGCACGGGATAGTCGACGGCAACGACATCGTAGCCATCATCCATCATTCGCTCAGCAACCAGTCCACCCTCGTTTGCCTCCCGAATCTTCTGCACACACGTCATATAGGGAATACCAAGCCGGGTAGCAAGGCCGGGGCCGACTTGAGCGGTATCGCCATCAATTGCCTGTTTACCGCATAAAATTAAATCAAAATCACCAATTTTCTTGATTGCATGCTCAAGAGTGTAAGCAGTTGCCCAAGTATCGGCACCGGCAAAGGAACGATCAGAAATAAGCACTGCATCATCGGCCCCACAGCTAATTGCCTGGCGCAAAACCTCTTCCGCTTGGGGTGGCCCCATGGTGATAACAACTACCTCACCGCCACATTTTTCCTTTAAGCGCACCGCCTCTTCCAAGGCGTGCTGATCGTAAGGATTCATGATCGACTGCACACCCTCTCGCGCTAGTGTGTTGGTAACCGGGTCGAGTCGTACATCTTTAGCGTCCGGCACCTGCTTAACGCATACAATAATCTTCATTCAATAACCTACGCATAATTACTGTCTATAAAACGTCCAGCCCACTAATCATAAGAATTTCAACACAACCGTCTTATGACGAATACTCTTTGTTCAGTTCTTGTCCGATGACATTACGCTGAATCTGGTTGGTACCCTCATAAATCTGGAGGATTTTTGCATCTCTCATCATTTTCTCGGCAGGATATTCACACATATAGCCATACCCTCCCAAAACCTGAACGGCATCGGTTGTGACCTTCATTGCCACGTCCGTGGCATATACCTTACAGATCGACGATGCCTTTGACATATCCTTGGGATGTGCTTGAATATGCTTTGCGGCAGCATAAACCAGGGCCCGCGCCGACTCAATACCAATTGCCATATCGGCGAGTATGTGCTGCACCGCCTGGAAGGCAATGATTGGTTTTCCAAACTGATTTCTCTGTTTAGCGTACTTTACTGCCATGTCGAGGGCGCCCTGGGCGAGGCCCACGCCAAGTGCAGCGATTCCCGGACGTGACAGGTCGAGGGTTTTCATAACCGTAATAAATCCGGTGCCGGGACGGCCAACCATCCGGTCTTTGGGGATACGGCAGTCTTTAAAAATCAACTCAGTAGTGGAAGAGGCCCTGATACCCATCTTCTTTTCCTTGGGCCCACAACTAAAACCGGGGTCGCCCTCTTCAACTACAAACAAAGATGCTCCACGCGGACCTCGGCTCCGGTCGGTTATCGCCACCACTGTATATATTTGCGCCTCACCACCGTTGGTTATCCATTGTTTTGTGCCATTTAACACCCAGTAGTCGCCATCTTCAACTGCCGTTGTCTGGATGCCGGAGGCATCTGAACCGGCGTTTGCCTCTGTCAAACCAAAGGCTCCGAACTTTTTGCCGGATGCGACATCAGGCAGGTACTTCTGCTTCATTTCCGGGGAACCGGCGATAATGATAGGATATACCCCAAGAAAATTAGCGGAAAAGGCTGTCCCGACCCCGATACAACCTCGACCCAGCTGCTCGACCGTGAGTACTATATCGAAACAGCCGCCACCAAATCCACCATACTCCTCGGGAATCGGAACACCGAAAAGGTCGGCTTGCGCCATTTCATTGAGGATCTGTCGCGGGAATTCGTGCCGCTCATCAAGCTCGGCACGATGAGGAATAATTCGTTCATCAGTGATCTGTCTTGCTGTATCAACGATCATCTGTTGTTCTTCTGACAAGAAATAATCCATTCTCAATTCTCCAGTTTACCACTTAATCAGAGTTGCGCCCCAAGTGAAGCCACCGCCGAAGGAACAAAATAACACCGTTTCCCCCTCCACCAGCAAACCGCCCCGATTGGCCTCATCAAGGGCGATGGGAATCGATGCAGCGGATGTATTACCATACTTGGAAACGTTTATAAATACCTTACTCCGGGGGATGTCCAGGCGTTCAATGAGGTTGCTCAGAATCCGCATATTCGCCTGATGCGGTATGACAAAGTTGACCGAACCCAGAGCTACACCATGCTTTTGCAGGAGCCCGCGGATTGAATCCTCCATGGCCCTGACCGCATGTTTAAACACCTCACGACCTTCCATCTGAATATATGCCCCGCTATTGCCGGGGACAAGAAGATCAGGATTGGAACTTTCGGGAGCGTGCATGTACAACAGATCCCAGAGGCTTCCATCAGAGAGCAGATTAGACCCTATGACTCCACGCGAGGAGTCAGAATAGCCGAACACCGCTGCCCCTGCCCCATCACCAAAAAGAATACAGGTGTTCCGATCCTGCCAATTCAATCGGCCCGAAAGGGTCTCGGCACCGATCACCAAAACCTTCATGGAATGGTCGGAACGAATATATTTATCAGCAATATCGAGACCATACAAAAATCCAGAGCATGCCGCATTCAGATCAAAGGCAAATGCATTTACCGCACCGATTTCTTTCTGAACAAAACAGGCACTGGACGGCATCAGCATGTGTGAGCTGATCGTGCCAACGATGATAAGCCCCACATCTTCCGCAGCTACCCCAGCCGAAGCCAAGGCCTTTCGCGCGGCATTTGCCGCCAACTGGTACGTTTGTTCGCCTTTCCCGCCAATGTGCCTGCTTTCAATGCCTGTTCTGGTCTTAATCCACTCAGCACTCGTGTCGACAATGGTCTCAATTTCTGCATTGGTGAGGATCCTCTCAGGCAGACAAGATCCGGTGCCTAAAACAACAGTCCCCATCAGTTCTCCAGTTGCGCGACGTTCTTACTTGCGGCCAGGTTTTCGAGTATATCCTGGTTAATATTGCGTTTGACCATCTTTTCCGCTTCAAGAATGGCATTCTTGATGGCCTGCGAACTTGATTTTCCGTGGCAGATAATTCCAACTCCATCAACACCGAGAAGCGGAGCCCCACCATATTCGGCGTAATCGACGCGCTTGCGAAAAGACCGAAAGGCGTGCCTCGCCAAAAAATAGCCAATTTTTGCCGAAAAAGACTTAAGGATCTCATCGCGAAGCATCAACATCGCCGCTTCAGCTAACCCTTCACTTACCTTCAGGCAAATATTACCAACAAAGCCATCGCAAACAATAACGTCGACATTGCCCTGAAACACATCGCGCCCCTCAACATTGCCGATGAAGTTCAAAGAACTCTTTTCCAGCAGAGGATATGTTTCCTTTATAAGACTGTTGCCCTTGCCGGTTTCCTCACCAATAGTCAATAAGCCGACTCGCGGGTTATTGATATCAATGATTCGGGAAAATGCAGAGGCCATAATGGCAAACTGGAAGAGGTGCTGCGGGCGGCAATCGACATTGGCGCCGATATCCATTAATACAACCGGCTTTTTCAAGGTAGGAAAAATTGATGCGATCCCAGGACGAGATATCGTGCCAAGGCGGCCAAGCTTACGGATGGCCGCTGCCATCGTCGCCCCTGAATTACCTGCACTTACGGCGGCATCGGCTTCTCCTCTGCGCACCAGATCAAACGCGACCATTACCGACGCGTCCTTCTTTTTCTTCACAGCATCAACAGGGTGCTCATTCATCTCAATTACTTGTGATGAATGAACAATCTTGATCCGCTCCGAAGCTTTCTTGTCAGGGGAAAGGGAATCGAGATGCTTTTGCAACAGACCTTCATCTCCGACCAAAGTCACACAGAGACCCGCCTGTTCTACAGCCAGCAGTGCCCCGGCAATCAATTCCTCGTGACCATGGTCTCCCCCCATGGCATCCAGGGCTATTTGCACAACTCTCTCCTAAGCGATTTCAGTGTCGAGAACAAAAACAGTCCTGCTTTTGTATTTCCCACAGCTCCCGCAAACACGATGCGGTTCTTTAGGCTCGCCACAATCACTGCATACAGACAAGCCAGGGGCAGTCAGTGCGTCATGGGAACGTCGAAGCCTGGTACGGGAATGAGAATGACGTCTTTTAGGTAAGGCCATTGTAACCTCCAAAACTGGTATGAATCATACCATTGAATTTTTTATTGATTTTTGAGCTTTTTAAGAACGGCAAAGGGTGAAGCGCCATCACTTGGATTACATCGGCAGGTCTCCCTGCTCAAGACGACTCCACAACCAGCACAAATTCCTCTGCACTCCTCACTACATACATTCTTTACAGGAACAGCGAGCAACGCTTGCTCCCGCAAGATTTCTTCAACTTCAATAACCGGCTCTGCCAGATACAGCGTCAGAGCATCTTCATCACTGCACTCTTGTTCAACAGACTCGAAATCGTCTTCCTGACGCGTAGTAACCAAATACGAAAACTCGCTCAGCAATCGTTTTTCGAATACCTCACCACATCTATCGCAAACGAGGTTATATCTGCCATCCATCTCTCCCTTTAGAACTACCGTCTCTTTATCTTGTCGGGACACTGCGATAGTGGCGGTTGCAGCAACAATCGAGCTTGTCTCTGTGCTCGGAAACCATTGACTGTCGACAATGGCATAGCGACGGGTTTTTGCAGTAATTTCGTCAAAAAGCAATCTCATAACCAAAAAATAAATCGAAATGAACGACAGTTTAAAAATAAAAAGAAAGGAAAAATAAACAATTTCTCAAATATTGGCTAGAAAAAAAAGACTTGAGGAGAAAAACTGCCTGGAGGGTTAACCCGACAACAACCTTTTATATGGCAAAAAACTGAGGAGAAAAAAGTAAATACCCCACTTCCGCACCACTTTTACATCACATGGGCCAAACGCTCAGAGCTTTTCTTCAGCCTCAAGGAAAGCCTGCCAAGCGCCCATTTAAGTACCTTTACAGCAAGAGAAGGGTGGACTTCAGTCAACTCGGCAAATGACTGACGAGATAAGGATAACAAGCGGCAATCGACAACCGCGGAAAGCATTGATCCTCGCGTCTGAGCTTCCAGCAAGCCACCCTCGCCGATGGGTGCGCCAGGATCGAGCAGGGCAACTACCTGCATTCGATCAGCAAATCCGGTAAATTTCTGCACGGCAACCCTGCCGGCAACCAGCACATACAAACAATCCGCCGAGTCGTTTATTGAATAAAGAGCATCTCCCGCCGCGACTGAAGTGATCTCCATAACCCGCAACAAGGCTTCAACATCGGCCTTATCAAGAAAGGGAAAACACCCCTGATGGAGTTCGGAGCTATATTCAACCATACCCCGCCTAGTTCAACTCCGTAGAAAACGAACTGACCTTTTCTTCCATAACCTTAACAAGTCCTTCATAATTATCTTTACGGAGGATGGCTTTGAACTGTTCCTGATAATTCCTGACCAAGCTGACGCCCTCGATGTTAATATCGTAAACCATCCACCGCGCATCGGTCTTTCTCATGATATAGTGGATGGGGATTTTTGTCCCGGCATTGTCGAGAAGAACCGACACCTGTCCTCTTTCCTCTTTGATTGTCTCTCCTGAATACTCAATGGTCTGGCCTGAATAACTTTCGAGCTTGCCAATGTAGACATTTTCCAGGAGCTTGGTCATCAGCCTGGTGAAATTATCGCGTTCCTTATCGTCGATATCATTCCACGTCTTGCCAAGCACCCTTTTTGACATCTCCCGAAAATCGAAGCCATTTTTAATGAGAGTCATTATTTTATCCCGTCTCACAGTGCGATTTTCATCACCTTTGAGACTTGCATCGCCCAACATGGCGGTCAGATCCGTGAGAATGGGACGCAAATCAGCAGTGGGCCCATTATCCGCCGAGACTGCGGAAGGAGTGGAAAAAGCCAGGAACATCGATAACAATAGAATTATTTTTTTCATAATATTTATAGAATGTTAGACAGTTATATTTTTCACTAACAGAGAAACATCTCTCTATTTGGCACTGCCAAAGGCAAATTTACTGATGAGCGATTCAAGGTCGACGGAAGATTCCGTCTCCCTGATGATGTCTCCCGGTTTAAAGAGTTTCTCGTCGCCGCCAAGGTTCAGCTGGATATATTTGTCACCAATGATTCCCTGGGATTTCACTGAGGCGATGGTGTCGACGGGTACTTTCAGGGTATTCTCCAACCGAAGTGAAAGCAGAGCCGTTTCCGAATCACTCAAGGCAATCGTGTCAATCTCACCCACCGTCACCCCGGCGACCTGAACCACCGCACCCTTTTTAATTCCCGAAACATTATCAAATTCCGCCCTCAACACATAGGTACTGCCCTGGCGGAGAAAGGGCACTTCACCCAATTGCAGGGCCAGATAGACAAAGGCCCCGAAACCTATAAGCATAAACGATCCGACTGCCAACTCTAATGTATTTTGTTTCATTTTTCCACCAGGTGACTTTGATAGATGTCTCCCATCGTCATTTTCACAAACTCCTGAATATGTGGTTTCTCCGACCACTGAATCGCGTCAGGACTGTCGAAGACATCCATTGCCCCGTTGTTAAGTATAACGACTTGGTCTGCTAAGTTAAAAATCTTGGGGATATCGTGGCTGACAATGACTGAGGTAAATCCGAATTCGGCCTGAGTTCTGGCAAACAGGTGATATATCTCCCGAGTCATCACCGGATCCAAACCAGTGGTCGGCTCATCAAAGAGCATTATGCTCGGCTTAAGCTGCATAGCACGTGCCAAACCAACTCTTTTCTGCATACCGCCGCTCAACTGAGCAGGATACTTTTCCTCGTGCCCGGCCAGTTCAAATTGGGCAAGGGAGGCTTCAACAATTTGCCGAATTTCCCCTTCGTTTTTTTGGGTTCGCTCTCTCAGGGGCAAGGCAACGTTTTCAAAAACCGTGAGGGAATCAAAGAGGGCAGATCCCTGGAAAAGCACACCGAACTGGGTGCGCAAACTCTCCAAAGCCCTGCCATGGGCCCCGGTAATATCTTGGCCATGAACAAACACCTGCCCGGAATCGGCACGCATCAAGCCCAATACCAGTTTGAGAGTGACACTTTTCCCCTGACCGCTGCCCCCGGCAATAACCGTGGTTTTCCCGGCCGGAATAGAAAAACTTACCCCATCGAGAACCGTTTGTACCCCACCGTTGCGTTTGGCAAATGTCTTCACGACATTTATAAATTCGATAGCCGCAGGCATTAGAGAAGCACCGCTGTCAGGAGATAATCAAACACTAAGACGGAAATAGATGAAAGAACGACCGCCTGAGTTGTCACCCGGCTGACGCTTTCCGCACCAAAACCGGCGCCGCGTATCTCCCGGACAAAATAGCCGCGTCCAGCGCAAATCCAGACAACGAGCAAGGCAAAGACAAAGGATTTGATGACTCCCAAGCGAATGTCATGGTTGGTGACACTGCTCTGCATTCCCTGAATATAACTGCCGGGACTGACATCCATGAGTCCCACTCCTGCCACGTATCCGCCGGCAATGCCTACCACATCAAACACCGCCGTGAGCAAGGGAATAGATATAAACATCGCGAGAAACTTCGGTGTGATAAAATAACGGAAGGGGTCAATAGCCATGCAATCCAAGGCATCGATCTGCTCGGAAATTCGCATAATGCCTAATTCGGCGCACATAGCCGACCCAGCTCGACCGGCCACCATTAAAGCGGTGAGCACTGGTCCAAGCTCCATGATAAGGGTCAAGGATACAGCTGAGCCAAGCATTCCCGCAGCCCCGAATTTGTTCAGAGAATAGTATCCCTGCAAACCAAGGACCATACCCGTGGACGCCGCAGTAAAGAATATCACTGCCAAGGACCCGAAACCAATGAAATGTACCTGGCGAACAAGTTCGCGAAAGCGAAAAGGCTGCCTAAACACCCCGCGCAGGGCCTTCATCAGAAAAACCGTCATTTTCCCGATATCAGTTACGATATACAGCCCTGTATTACCAAGGTTTTTTAGAGGATTGCCGTTCATAGTGATGACATCCCGCAACACCCACTTAAAGGAAGGATGAACCAGGGTGAAAAGTGCCCCAGAAAGATACGCCTTACCATATTCTTTGCTTTTGCAGAAGTCAATGCCCGGAAATTACTAACAGATAGCGAAACAAAAAAAAGGAACCCGCGGTGAAAAAACCTTATAGGCAATCCCCATCGATGGCCGAGAGGGCTAATCTTTTCGTGGGTCCAAGGTTTCACGCAGCGCCTCGCCAATGAAAATAAGCAAAACCAGTGTCCCGACAAGTACCAAGAAAGTTGCAAGGGAAAGCCACCAAGCCTCAAGATTGGCCTTCCCCTGGGCCAGCAATTCCCCAAGACTTGGTGTTGAGGGCGGCACTCCCAAACCAAGGAAATCAAGACTGGTAAGGGCAAGGATCGCAGCGGAAATGCGGAAAGGAAGAAAGGTTAATACCGGAGTCATGCCGTTTGGCAGGAGATGTCGCCACATGATAGTTATATTCCCAACACCAAGGGCCTTGGCCGCTTTCACATAGTCAAGATTTCTCCCCCGGAGAAATTCAGCCCGCACATAATCCGACAAACCCATCCAGCTGAATAGCGACAGCAGCACCAGCAATAGCAAAAAACTCGGCTTAAAAATTGAGGCAAAAATTATCAAAAGATACAACTCGGGCATAGCTCCCCAAATTTCAATGAAACGTTGCGCCAAAAGGTCCGTGCGACCACCAAAATAGCCCTGGATCGCTCCGGCAATAATGCCCACCGTGGTACCAACCATGGTAAGGGCGAGCCCAAAAAGGATGCTCAGGCGAAAGCCATAAATGATTCGTGCCAGGACATCTCGACCACGGTCATCGGTTCCAAGAAAATTTTCTCTGGTCGGTGGCGAGGGTACCGGGCCGGCTATCTCTTGGTTGATGGTGTTATAGCTATGTCGATTTAAAGGAAAAAGAATCCAGTTTCCCGGTTTTATCAGCCTCTCCATTATAAATGGATCTTTGTAATCGGTGGCTGTCTCGAAATCGCCACCGAAGGTAGTTTCCGGATAGGAGATAAGGATCGGGAAATACACCCTTCCCTGGTAACCGATCGCCAAAGGCACGTCATTACTGAGAACTTCAGCCACCATGCTGAGAGCAAAAAGGCTGATGAAGATCAAAAGGCTGTAATAGCCGCGTTTGTTTCTCCTGAAACGCTGCCAGCTTTTTTCGCAGCGCTTGGCTGCAGCGCCGCTGCAGCTCTTTCCGGAACGCGCGTTATGCATCGACACTCTCAAAGCTGATACGGGGATCGACAAGCACGTAGCTCAAATCCGACAGCAATCTACACACCAGGCCGATGATAGTAAAAAAGTAGAGTGTGCCGAGAACTACGGGATAATCCCGATTCAAGACCGATTCATAGGCAAGCAGGCCCATACCCTGAAGGGAAAAAATTGTCTCGATAAGAAGGCTGCCGGTAAAGAAAGACGCAATAAAGTATCCGGGGAATCCCGTAATTATAGGGATAATACCATTTCGAAAGACATGTTTGTACAGCACCTGCTGCTCCGAAAGACCCTTTGCCCGAGCGGTGAGAACATAATGTTTACGAATCTCCTCAAGAAAGGAGTTCTTGGTAAGCATGGTCATAACCGCAAGGCTTCCAACCGCACCCGCAGTAACCGGCAGGACCATATGCCAGAGATAGTCAAATACCTGCATAGTTGGAGCAAGTTCACTCCAGTTATCAGAGACAAGGCCACGTAGGGGGAAAACGGCCCAAAAGCTACCTCCACCAAAGAGTACCACCAACAAAACCCCGAGGACAAAACCCGGAATGGCATAGCCAACTAGAATAAACGTCGAACTGATGAGATCAAACCGCGAACCATCCCGGATAGCCTTTTTAATTCCTAGCGGAATGCAGACACCATAAACAATAAAAAAACTCCATAATCCTAGAGACATGGAGACTGGCATACGAGAAACGACAAGGTCAAAAACACTGCGGTGGTAGTAATACGAGGTGCCAAAGTCAAAAACCAAGTAGTTCTTCATCATGGTGATGAATCGTCTAATCGGTGGCCGATCAAATCCGTATAGCTTTTCCAATTGGGCGATCTTTTCGGCATCAAGGCCCGAGTCCCCTCGATACATTCCCGACGATTCGGCTCTCACTTCTCCGCCGCCCTTATTAAAGCCCTCTATCTGGGCAATCATCTTTTCAACCGGGCCACCGGGCACAAACTGGGTTATCGTAAAGGTGATCACCATCACGCCAAAGAGTGTTGGAATCATTAATAAAATCCGCTTCACAATATAGAACAGCATGTTGCCTCCATCTATAAATCGCTACCGCCAGCATTTTAGTAATGATATAAATAATTGATCAAATAAACACTCTAAAAGAAGAATATTTCTTGTTTTTTATTGTCCTTTGTGTCTTTTTATTGAAGGACTCTCCGAGGCGTTCATGCTATACAATCAGCAACAAAACGCAACCAGAGGGACATAGCGAACAGGCGTTTTTGCTTTTAACGCTCCTCAACATCACTCATTCAAAGCCATGGAAAAACTTAATACCCTTATTCAGAACGAAGCCGAGCTAGAGACTCTGGTTGCTAGAGCAAAGAAAACAGATGCCATCGCACTGGACACCGAATTTGTTTGGGAGCGTACATATTATCCGCAACTGGGCCTCATCCAAATAGCCTTATCCGATGAAGATTGTTATTTGATCGACCCCATCGCCATTAATAATTTGTCAGCCCTCGGCCAACTGCTCTCTGATCGAAGCGTGGTAAAAATCCTTCATGATGCCCCCCAAGATCTGGCCATCCTCCACCGGGCCACGGGTGCAACACCGCAAAATATCTTCGACACCCGGCTCGCCGCTGGCTTTTGTAATCTCCCGGCAACGCTTTCCCTCGGCAATCTGGTACGGGAACTCCTCGACATTGATCTCGCCAAGGACGAAACCCGAACCAATTGGTGCCAACGTCCCCTCACTGACGAACAAGTTCGCTATGCCCTCGATGACGTGCGCTACCTGCGCGCAGTCAGGATACTGCTCCTTTCCAGAATCATCGGGCCGAAAATTAAGTCATGGCTACAAGAAGAACTGAATTTACTCAACAATCCAGCCACCTACAGTGGACCTCCCGCAGACGAGAGGTATCTGAAAATCCGGGGAACCAGCGGCCTTGACCGGCCGGGACTTGCCATCCTAAAGAATCTTTCAACCTGGCGAGACGGTATGGCAAAAAAAATCGACCGTCCTCGAGGTCATGTAATCAAAGATGCCATCCTTATTGAACTCGCCAAACAAAAACCCACCACCCTTGAAGAGCAAAAGCTGCACTGCGGTCTCTCCGATAAAGCCGTCGGAAAATATGGGAAAATCATCGCCGCCGTTATTGAATCTGCACTCAGCCAACCCGTGGACACATTCCCCATTCCAGAGAGACCAAGCAGACTCAATCAAGCCGATCGAGAGGCCCTCGAAAAACTGAACAATTTGATTACTCTCAAGGCTGGGTTATTGGGAATTGCACCGGGACTGGTAGGTAACTCCTCCGAATTGAAACTCCTGGTAACAACACTCAATGCCAAAAAACCAGAAGTGTCACAACAGCTCCGTCAAACCGAGGGTTGGCGCAAAAGCTTCCTGGAAGATTTCCTCAGACAACGCCGATAGAAATATCCCCCTCCACCGCACAGGAAAAAGGACACCCCCTTCATGAGACGTTGAAAGAATTAGCGACAATCCTAAAAAATTCTTCCGGTCTTTTCCTGGATTGGCATCATGGCCAGTTACCTTGAGCAACTAATACCGGCAAAATTCCTAGGCAGGACCATCAAGAAAGGCCCGGATCTACTATTCAGCTTTGCTTGGCAACTGCTCCAAATACCATTTCATAGGGTCCAGCAGTTCAAAGCCATTCTCGATCAGCCTCTTTTTCACGTTGGCAACGTTATTGGTAAGAAGATAGGGAAATACCGCACGCTTCTCCTTGTCCCACACCCTGGCGACCAGTACGCTCCCTAGAGAAATCTTCTCTTCTGTAATGATATCAACAATCCTCTTCATTTGGCCCTGCTTCTCTTTGACGATAATACAGAGGAGACAGCCTGGTTCATCGATATTCAAGACATTAACAAAGGCTCTCAGCAAATCGCGAACAGAAAGAAGCCCCTTTAAATAACCATCCTGGTCTATAACCGGCAAGGCGCCAACTTTCTTTTTCTGCATTACCAACAAGCTATCCTGGATAGTATAATAGGCATAAATTGTCAGCGGATTAGAAGTCATGATGTCTCGCACCGGATAATTCATGATTTTCGCCAAGGTACTATCATAATCCGACTTTTTCAAAAGTGTTGAGGGCATGGCAGCACGAATATCCCGGTCGGAAACAATGCCGAGGAGCTTCCCCGCAACATCGGTAACCGGCAAATGACGTATTTCTTTCTCTACCATGAGCTTTTTGGCCTCGAATATCGTAACGTCCGGACCAACCGTAATCAGGTCTTTCGACATTCTCTCGCTTACAAACATAGAGCCTCCAAATTTTCTTTAATATTTTTCAAGTCGTACAAGATATCTGGCGGTTACAGAAAGTGTTATTTAAGATCCGCAAGAAACTTGATGTGATTTTCCACAAGGAGCGGCAAGATATCAAGATTGTATCCTCCCTCAAGAACGGAAACCACCCGCCCCCCTGCGCATCGGTTGACCAGATTGATGATCACCTCGGAAATAAAATCATAGCCTCCGGTGGAGAGATTGGTACCGGACATCATATCGCTCTCATGGGCATCAAAACCTGCCGAGAGCAATATAAATTCAGGGTCGAATTTCTTAAAAGCGGGAACCAAATCCTGCATCATCAAACGTTTATATTCATCATCCCCTCTTCCGGGCAAAACCGGAGAATTGGCGGTATATCCATCCCCCTCGCCTATTCCCACCTCGAATTCTCTTCCCGTACCCGGATACGCGAACGAAGGATGTTCATGAATTGAATAATAAAAGACCGTTGGGTCACGATCAAAAGCATGCTGCGTACCATTGCCGTGATGGACATCAAAATCTATTATCCCGACACGACTAATGCCGTATTCTTTTTGCAAATACCGAGCCCCAATGGCCACATTGTTGAAATAGCAAAACCCCATGGGCTTGTCCATCTCAGCATGATGGCCAGGAGGGCGCACAGCACAAAAGGCGTTATCCACTTCCCCCCTCATAACCGCATCAATTGCCTTGAGCACCCCACCCACCGCTAGAAATGCCGTATCATAGCTTTCTCGGCATATAGCATTATCCGGATGCTCGAATTCATTCAGACCGGAAATACAGGCCTCATCAAATCTCATGATATAATGGATGTTGTGAATGGCCTCAATCCAGCGCTGATTGGCCTTGACGACCTCGATTCTCGTTAACTTATCCAGCAGACCAGAGTCCTTTAACCGGTTATAAATTACCGTCAACCGTTCTGCCGATTCGGGATGATAGCCCCCTGTGTTGTGCAGTAGAAACCTTTCATCATAAACAAAACCAGTTTTTTTCATAAGATTTTCCTGTTTTTCGATTACGACCTTTCAGAGATCGACTTGCATTACCACCGTCAACTGACTTCTCGTCATACAATTGCACCTACTGCCCTTTTTACGCTCAACACAGACCTGCATCAACTTTTTTCATTTATCGCTGATCAATGCCTTTGGCACCAGCCTGAACATCGTCCCGCCATCAAGACGAAAACTGCCGCCATTCAGCCAGAAGATCTCCGCGGCACCAATGGTCAATGGCTCAATATCGCTCATTTTGCCCCCTTCCGTCAAAAAATCTTCCACGTGATTTGACATCAACTATTGAAAGAAGATGCCTTTAGCCTAGCATCTTCCTGCCATTCTTCCAATCTATTTTCCTGTTATCTCTCCGCCAGCAAACCCTTTGCCTCACCGGCAAAGTATTCCACAGGGCTATCTTCCCCCATCTCTTTTCTGGAGTATATTGATTTCTTATTGACAAACTCAATAGGTTATATGTAACATTGTTACATGCGTGGATACCATTAAAAATGGAATAGTTTTTTATTTTCGCTTATTAAAATCCAAGAAATTAAAAAAACAATTTTACAAACTTCTCGCTACAATACTGCTGAATTATCAAAACCAAAACAGTGCCTTAGTATCTTCCATCATAATCCAAAGGTGTTTTTTTCACCACCATTCATCTTAGGGGCCCATGACAACAGACAACACAACGGCGCTGCTCGACGAACTCAACCCGGAAGTGCAAAAAAGGCTGGGCGCAGCGGTTCTGGCCGTATTTTCTACAGCCGATTTTCACAAGGCAAGTATTCGCGACATCGCCAACATTGCCGGAGTCAGTTTTTCTACTATTTACAAACATTTTGGCAGTAAAGAGGGCCTCCTTTTTGCCTATGTCAACATCTGGATGGGCAAACTGACCGATCGCATCGAGGACCATCTCAAAGGAATTATCGACGTCAAAGAAAAACTCAGAAAGGTTTTCTGGCTTCACCTTGATTATTATGAACGTAACGAAGGGCTCGGGCGCATCCTTTTCATGACACTGCCTATGCAAACCTGGATGGCCGACAGCTCTTTCGACCAAAAGAGACGGGTAGGCCTGATCATCAATGTTTTCAAAGAAGGCCAGCGACAGGGCATTATCAACCCCCACGTCAGAGCAGGAAAATTGCTGGATTTTATGCTTGGATTTATCCAACGTATTTTCTTTATGTGGATAATTCGAGGGAAACAGGAATGTCTGGCTGAAGAGGCCAACTCGTTGTTCGAGATGGTTTGGCAAGGCATGGTTAATCCCCAGATCATCTATTACATCACCCCGCCGGGAGCCGCATCGGAAGAAGAATAAGCGGAATCACAATCCAAATAGAAACGTCGCTCCATGATCAGACATTGGCAGAAATTGGAGAACAAGCTGCATACATTCGACGAACCTCTCAATGACCTCCATGTTGTACCATTCTCGCAACTTTTCAGTAGGGTAACACTGGAGGATACGTTCATAGCGGTTTTTTCCCTTGAAATGTCTTTATCAATACATTAAAAGAAATATGAGTAACGTTGTTACTGATGTTTACTGGACTTTACTCGATATTTTTTTTATTTTCTTTTGTTTTAATACCTTACAACACTGACCAACAAAAAACAATAATACGCATGACACACAACTCCCAAGCCTTTACTGAAGGCAGGAGAGTGTAGCCGCATCATCCGCAATTTAAAAAACACACAAGCGTAGGAAAGTAACAATGTTAACTCAATTGAGTGGAGACATCCACGCAAGACTTGAAAAAGCGGTTCTGGAGATTTTTTCAGAATCCGACTTTCACAAGGCTTCTATCCGCGATATTGCCGCAAGGGCCGGGGTCAGTTTTACCACCATTTATAAGCACTATGGCAGCAAAGAAAGATTGGTGTTCGCCTTTGTTGATATTTGGATGGGTAAGCTAACTGACCGCATTGTTGATCATCTACAGGGAATCGAAAATCTTAAGGAAAAACTGCGAAAGGTTTTCTGGTTGCAGCTCGATTATTACGAACGCCATGAAGGTCTGGGCAGAATAGTGTTCATGACCCTGCCGATGAAGACTTGGATGGCCGATGAGACTTTTGACCAGCCACGAATGATGTCGCTGATGATCGATGTCCTTAAACAGGGCCAGGAGGAAGGTATTCTCAACCCCCAGGTCCGAGCCTCGACCCTTCTTGATTTTCTTATGGGGTTCGTGCAACGAAGCTTTTTCATGTGGATTCTCCGCGGCAAGAAAGGCAGCCTTTCCGAACAGGCCAACGTCATGTTTGAAATGGTCTGGCAAGGCATGGCCAATCCACAAAAACTCCTACAAAGCGCTAACATGTAACATTTAACACAATCGAGCCTGCCGGCCATCTTATAACACCAGCGGGCAACAACTTTGACTCAACGGAGGCACCACCATGGAAATTCTGAAGATTGACCACCTGGGCATAGCTGTCAACAGCATCGAAGATGGAAAGAATTTTTGGTCCGAGGTCCTAGGTCTCAAGTTCGAGGGCGCCGAAACAGTCGAGGCCCAGAAAGTTACCACGGCCTTTTTCCCGGTTGGCGAAAGCGAGGTTGAGCTTCTGGAATCAACCTCACCCGATGGTCCCGTAGCAAAATTCATCGAAAAAAAAGGAGCAGGCCTACAACACATTGCCTTCCGGGTAGCCAATATTGAAGATGCCTTAGCTGAGTTGAAGGCAAAAGGCATCCAGCTGATCGACCAGCAGCCGCGCCTCGGTGCCGGTGGAGCGAAGATTGCTTTCCTCCACCCCAAGGCTACTGGTGGTGTTCTTGTTGAACTTTGTCAACGCGACCAATAACCCAGCACCCCTAGCGCCCTTTTCGGGCGAAAATACCGTTAGACAAGGAGCTAAAAGATGGCACAGCATCCAAAACTTCCCAAATGGACTGAAATTGCAGAAAAACAGATGAAGGGCAAATCCATCGAAACCCTTTCATGGATGACTCCCGAAGGAATTAAAGTCAAGCCGCTTTATACCGCCGAAGATCTTGAGGGAATGGAATCAGTCAACACCCTTCCCGGCATGGCCCCCTATGTCCGGGGCCCCATGGCTACCATGTACACCGGGCGACCGTGGACCATCCGTCAGTATGCCGGCTTCTCAACTGCCAAGGAATCCAACGCCTTTTACCATAAGGCGCTGGCAGCCGGACAAAAAGGCCTGTCGGTTGCCTTCGACCTCGCAACCCACAGGGGTTATGATTCCGACCATCCACGAGTTGCCGGAGACATTGGTAAAGCCGGTGTTGCCATTGATTCTGTTGAGGACATGAAAATTCTCTTCAACGGTATCCCTCTCGATCAGATGTCGGTGTCGATGACCATGAACGGCGCGGTTATCCCCATTCTCGCGGGATATATTGTTGCCGCTGAGGAACAGGGTGTTGCTCACGATAAGCTTGAAGGTACCATCCAAAACGATATCCTCAAAGAATACCTTACCCGCAACACCTACATCTATCCGCCCACGCCCTCGATGCGGATCATCTCCGACATCATGGCCTTTTGTTCAAAGGAAATGCCAAAATACAATACAATCAGCATCAGCGGCTACCACATGATGGAGGCGGGTGCCAACAGCGTCCTGCAAACCGCCTTTACTTTGGCAGATGGCGTCGAGTACGTAAAGGCCGCCTTGAAGAGCGGCATGGATGTTGATACCTTTGCCCCACGGCTTTCCTTCTTTTTCGGCATTGGTATGAATTTCTTCATGGATATCGCCATGCTGCGAGCCGCCCGCTTTCTCTGGTATCGGCTGATGAGTCAATTCAACCCGAAAAACCCCAAATCGTCGATGCTGCGCACCCATTGTCAGACTTCGGGATGGAGCCTGACCGAGCAAGATCCATACAACAACATCATTCGTACCACCCTTGAGGCGATGTCCGCGGCACTCGGCGGCACCCAATCCCTGCATACCAACTCCTTTGATGAAGCCATAGGCCTGCCCACCGATTTTTCCGCCCGTATTGCCCGCAACACCCAGATAATCATCCAGGAAGAATCACAAATCTGTCACGTTGTTGACCCCCTGGGCGGTTCCTATTATGTGGAGTCCCTCACCAGCAGTATCGTTAATGAATCGCTGAAGATAATTAACGAAATTGAAAAATTAGGAGGGATGGCCAAGGCGATTGAAAGTGGCATGCCGAAGATGCGCATAGAGGAATCCGCAGCCCGCAAACAGGCCCGGATCGACCAAGGTCTTGACGTCATCGTCGGCGTCAACAAATACAAGCTGGCCAATGAAAAAATCGACTTCGAGGTTCGTGAGGTACCGGCTTCGGTACGTGACGAACAGATTGCCCGCATTAATGAAATTAAAGCAAGCCGTGATAAGGCCGCAGTCGAAAGAGCCCTGACCGACCTTACCAATGCTGCGAAAAACGGCGGTAATCTCCTTGAAGCAGCCCTCCCGGCGGTACGAGCCAGGGCCACAGTGGGCGAGATCTCAGACGCCATGGAGTCGGTCTTCGGCCGTTTTGTTGCTACCACCCGCTGCATCTCCGGCGCTTATTCCTCCGAGTACCAAGGCGACAACAATGTTATCACTTCGATAAAACAACGAACCTCCAACTTCCTCGAAAAACAAGGCCGCCGCCCTCGCCTCCTGGTAACCAAGATGGGCCAGGATGGCCACGATCGCGGCTTCAAGGTCGTTGCCAGTGCCTATGCCGACCTCGGCTTTGATGTCGATATCAGCCCAATGTTTCAAACACCTGAAGAAGCTGCGAAAATGGCCATCGAAAACGATGTCCACGTTATTGGTGCCTCAAGTCTTGCAGCTGGTCACAAGTCGCTTATCCCCGCACTGATTGACGAGTTGCAGAAGATTGGCGGAGGTGAGATTATTGTTGTCGCAGGCGGTGTCATTCCTCCTGGCGATTACGATTACCTTTATAATGCCGGGGTGAAGGCAATTTTTGGACCGGGCACACCGATCCCGGAGTCAGCCGACAAGACCCTCGCCTTACTTGAGGAGAAATATCTTAAATAGTCGGCATTGGTAGCTTTGGCAGGCAATATGCCTCCTCCAGTCTGAATGCGGCTGGAGGGGGTATTAACCCTTTGAGGTTCTCACGTTGCATGTCTGCCGTATTGTAACTTTTAGCCAAGAACTTAGACCCTCCAAGCTTTTTTCCACGACCAGACAAACCATTCTTCGTCCGAGCAGAATGTTAATAGATCCCCAATATTATGTGACTGGCGTGATCAACCGTGACCGCCTGGCTCTGGCCAAGACCATCACACTGATCGAAAGTACTCTTCCAGTCCATCAAAAACTGGCTAGAACCATTATTGATATGTTGTTGCCGTATACCGGCCATGGCATCCGCGTCGGCATAACTGGTGTTCCCGGTGCGGGAAAAAGTACCTGTATCGAGAGTTTTGGCACGATGCTCACTGAGCTCGGTCACCGGGTGGCAGTGCTTGCCATCGACCCCAGCAGCAGTCGAAGCGGCGGCAGTATTCTCGGTGACAAAACCCGCATGGAAAAACTGGCGGTAAATAAGAACGCCTTTATCCGGCCCTCGCCGTCCAGCGGCACCCTCGGCGGCGTCGGTAGAAAAACTCGAGAAACCATGCTTGTCTGCGAGGCGGCTGGCTTTGATGTGGTGATTGTTGAGACGGTTGGTGTCGGCCAATCAGAGACCACAGTGGCCTCAATGGTCGATTTCTTCTTGGTGTTGATGATTGCCGGAGCGGGCGACGAACTGCAAGGAATCAAGAAGGGAGTGTTGGAGGTTGCCGACGCCATTGTCATCAATAAGGCCGACGGTGATAATTTATTGCGGGCGGAACTGGCTCAAAAGGAGTATCAGGCGGCACTGCACATGCTCATGCCAAACAGCCCGAACTGGACGCCTCCGGTTCTCACCTGCAGTTCTCTGGAAAAAACGGGCATTAATAGCATCTGGGAAACCATCAAGGAACACCGCGAGAAGCTCTCTGCCAGCGGCGAAATGGCCGAAAAGCGTAAAACCCAAGCCCTCGAATGGATGGCCTTTCTCCTCGACGAAGGGCTTCGTCAGTGGTTCTACGCTACTCCCTATGTTCGTGAAGTCCTGCCTGCCCTGCGAAAAAGCGTCGAGAAAAGCGAGACCTCAGCTTCCGCAGCAGCCGACACCCTTCTCGCTTTTTTGCAAGGTCTTGGAAAGGAGCAATAACAATTCGTTTGATAAGAACAGCAACGCATACCGTAAGGGCATAAGTTTCGTTAGAGCAGGCGAGCTGCTCTACTCAGCTTTATACCAGCCGGCGTATTTGATATAATTATTTGCTATCCTTTCGATTTCCCCCGATATCAGCTCGCGACTGATATCCTTGACCTTCCTGGCCGGCACTCCGGCATAGATGGTCCCAGCTTCAACCTGTGTGCCCTGGGTAACCACAGCGCCGGCAGCTATGATCGAATTGCTCTCGACCACACAATCATCCATGACGATAGCACCCATCCCGACGAGAACGTTATCGTGGATTGTACAACCATGGACGATAGCATTATGGCCGACTGAGACATTGTTGCCGATGTTGGTCGGTGACTTCTGATAGGTACAGTGAACGACTGCTCCATCCTGGATGTTCACCTTATTGCCCATCCTGATGTAGTGTACATCGCCGCGAATAACCGCGTTGTACCAGACGCTGCATTGGTCACCCATCACCACATCACCGACGACTACCGCGTTCTCCGCCAGGAAACAATTCGCACCAAACTTCGGGGTATGGCCGTTTAACTCTCGTATGATCATATGCTTTGGACTCGGCTAAAGAAAAGGAGTCGCCACCGCTCTTCCACGGCCTCAGAACCCTTCGACTCCAACGGCAGGAACGGGATTTCGCCCACAGCGAAATCCCGTTCCAACCTCAGGCTTAAGAGCCGTCAGAAAATCTCCTGGCCGCCTCAAACACTCCGTTACGACTCTTTATGCCGTTCCAGGTGTTATCACATCGGCCACGCTATATGTCAACGGCTTAACCAATAATACACAAAACGGCGCCTTTTGCCACTGTGTCTCCGCTGGCAAACTTGACACCCTGCACTACTCCATCACAGGGGGCGGTGAGGGCATTTTCCATCTTCATCGCTTCAAGAATAACAAGCGTGTCACCTTTTTTCACAGAGTCTCCAGCCTTTACCAGGTATTTAACAATCATTCCGGGCATTGGTGCAAGAAGAACCGTGCCATCGCCCTGAGGAGCAGCCTCCGGGGCTGGAGTCGGAGCCTTGGCGGGAGCAGCCGCAACCAAAGGTGCAGGGGTATGAACGGGTGCTGCAGCAACTGGCTGCTGAGGCTGTACCAAATGGGCGTTACCCACGGGATCAACCTCAACGGCAAAAAACTCGTCATCGATGAAGACATTGAAGGTTCTTGCTGCCTGTGATTTTGGCGGAATCTCAACCACCTTCTTCTCGACAAGCTTGCCCGCCAGGGCCTTTTTCACCAATTCTTCCCTTTTCTTGACGTCTTCAATGGAGATCGGCTTGACGCTCGCCGGAACCTCGGCTTTACCATACTTCCATTCGAGAAATTTTTTGCCGGTAACGGGGAATTGGGCATAGAGGATGAGATCATCGGCATCCTTGGCTAAATCACCAATCTCAGCCTTGGCTTTGGCCAGTTCCGGCTCCAAAACCTCTGCTGGACGGCAGGTGATTGGCTTCTCGCCGCGCGGATATCCCTTCAGGGCCTTTGCCTGCAACTCGGCATTGATGGGCACGGCCGTCTTGCCATAGAGACCATAGCAGAGATCCTTCACCTGGCCGGTGATCATTTTGTAGCGCTCACCGGGGGTATCGTGCAAAACATTATTGACTGTCTGGACGCCGACGATCTGGCTGGTTGGGGTGACAAGAGGAATCTGGCCGAGATCCTTGCGCACCCGCGGCAATTCTTTATACACCTCATCAATTTTATCCAGAGCATCCATCTCTCGCAACTGATTGACCAGGTTCGACAGCATGCCACCTGGGGTCTGATGCAATAATACATTGATGTCAATTATTGATACCTTTGAATCATCAAGCAGATGCTTATATTTCGGCATCACCTGTTTCTCAAAGATGTCATTAATTTCAGCAAGCTTTTTAATATCAAACCCAGTGTCACGGTTGGTGCCTAAAAGGGCCATGACCAGTGGCTCAACCGCGGCATGGGATGTGCGATAGGCGTAGGGAGTCATGCAGGTATCGATAATATCAACACCGGCCTCGATGGCCTTGAGGTGGGTCATCGGCGACATCCCTGAGGTAAAGTGGCTGTGCAGGTGAATTGGAACCTTGACCGCTTTTTTCAGGGCTTTGATAAGCGGATACGCATCGTAGGGAGCAAGGAGCCCAGCCATATCCTTGATACATACCGAATCAGCCCCCATCGACTCCAGGGCCTTGGCTCTATCGGTATAATATTCGAGATTATAGACCTCCCCACCGAGACGTGGTTCGGTCAGGGTGTAGCAGATGCAACCTTGGAAATGCTTACCGCTCTTTTTAATTTGTTTAACTACCGTCTCAAAATTGCGGTAATCATTCAAGGCATCGAAGGTCCGGAAAACATCCATACCGTTTTCCGCCGCACGGTCAACAAAGGCCAGGGCCAAATCATCGGCATAATTGCGATAACCAACCAGGTTTTGCGCTCTCAGCAGCATGGAGAAGGGAGTCTTTTTGATATAGCGCTTCAAGGTTCGCAAGCGCTGCCAGGGGTCTTCATTGAGAAAGCGGTGCATGGTGTCAAAGGTCGCTCCACCCCAGGTCTCAATCGCCCAAAAGCCGACTTCATCCATCAGTTCGGCAACCGGGATCATATCCTCCGTTCGCCCACGGGTCGCGAAAAGGGACTGATGGCCATCCCGCAACGACAGATCCATAATCTTCACAGGATTCTTTGCCTTGGGCCTATCGGCGGAATAGTTCAACGGGGTCATCTTCACTTGATCGCTCATGTTCTGTTTCTCCTCTTCTCTCTTCATTAGCAATTGATGCTATTAATAGTCGCTATTTTAAAAGTATTCCCCTGCCATATTGGGTTTCGTTGTGATGCTTTCTGTCCTGCGGACAGGTCGTTTGCGGAAGCAGTTCCCCGCAAAATTCCACTGGCCAATTTAATTCTCAGACAACGACTTAAAAGCGGGTAAACGTTCTCAGTTGGATTAATCGCCGCATAGCCATCATCTCCTGCCTGCCACTCTGCCCCCACTGACTAAACTCAGTGCCTGGGGGGTTCTGCGGCGGTACATGCAACGCGGCGGACATCTGTTCCTCCTCCTGTTGCAGGTAGAGATTGACGGCGGCCAATGCGGCAACCATTTTTTTCCTTTCACCTGCCATGAAATCACCTCTTGTTATGGTACGCCACGCCAGCTTCCTAGACGCTGTACATGGCGTATTCGGTTTCCTCGCCAAGCAGTTTATCAATTTCCGCCTGCACCTCTATGCGCTTAGGATTATTCACCCAGCCGTTCCAATCTTCAACCGAGCGCCATGTACTGACGACCATACACTCATCTTTTTTGTCTATTCTATTGAAGGTTTCCCCTGAAAGATAACCAGGTTGTTCCAAAGTGAGCGCCCGCAGTTTTTTAAGGAGGAGCGTCAACTCCACTACATTATTGTCATGCACCTTGCGTTTAATAAAAATCTTCACAGTCATGCCGATCTCCTCTTGGTAATCAAACGTGGTTGCAACAGGTTATAATGGTATATTGCCATGCTTCTTCATCGGATTGGTATCACGCTTATTCTGGAGTATAGCCAACGCTTTGATGATCCTTGCCCGAGTTTTCGACGGCTCGATAATATCGTCTATGTAACCGCGCTGAGCAGCTACGTAGGGATTGGCTACCGTATCCTGGTACTCCTTCTCCTTTTCGGCAAGAAATGCGCTGGGATCGGGAGATTTTCGCGCATCCTTGCCATACAGCACACCGACGGCACCACGCGCGCCCATGACCGCTATCTCGGCAGTTGGCCAGGCATAATTGATATCGCCACGCAGATGCTTCGAGGACATGACGCAGTATGCCCCCCCGTAGGCCTTCCTGGTAATTACAGTCACTTTGGGAATGGTTGCCTCGGCAAAGGCGTAGAGAATTTTTGCGCCGTTGCGGATGACTCCACCATATTCCTGGGCAGTACCCGGCAAAAACCCCGGAACATCGACAAAGGTAACAACCGGAATGTTAAAACAATCGCAGAACCGGACAAAGCGAGCCCCTTTCACCGAGGAATCGATATCGAGAACGCCGGAAAGATGGGCGGGTTGATTGGCAACTATCCCAACACTCATACCGTTGTACCGGGCAAACCCTACCAAGAGATTTGGCGCGAAGTTTGCCTTGACCTCAAAGAAGTCCTGATTGTCAACCGTTTGCAGTATGACATCCTTCATGTCATAAGCAGCATTAGGATTTTCAGGGATAATATGATTGAGAGGGGAAATTTCCCGATTAGCCGGATCGGCGCAGGGAACGATCGGAGGATTTTCCATGTTGTTCTGCGGCAAAAAGGAGAGCAAGCGGCGAACATAGGCAATGGCATCGGCACCAGATCCTGCCGGATAGTCAACCACCCCGCTACGGCTCGCATGCATTGCCGCCCCGCCTAGTGTTTCCTCGTTGACATCTTCATGGGTCACCGACTTGACGACCTTTGGCCCGGTAAGAAACATATACGACTGTTTCTGCACCATGACGACAAAGTCGGTAAGGGCCGGCGAATATACCGCACCACCGGCACAGGGGCCAAATATCGCAGAAATCTGCGGAATCACCCCAGAGGCCATGACATTGCGCTGAAAAATCTCCGAATAACCGGCAAGGCTCTCGATGCCCTCCTGAATGCGTGCCCCGCCGGAATCATTCAATCCGACAACTGGTGCGCCGTTCTTCATGGCGAGATCCATTATCTTACAGATTTTTTCGGCAAATGTTTCCGATAGCGAGCCACCAAGCACTGTAAAATCCTGGGCAAAGACATAAACCGTCCGCCCGTCGACGGTGCCGTGTCCAGTAACTACACCGTCACCTAGAAAAACCTGCTTATCCATGCCGAAATCCCGGCAACGATGGGTCTTAAACATATCGAATTCTTCAAACGAACCCTTGTCTAAGAGCAGGTCGATGCGCTCTCTGGCGGTCATCAAACCTTTTTCGTGCTGTTTATCGATTCTCGCCTGACCTCCACCCAAACAGGCTTCGTCTCTGAGTTTTTTCAAATGCTCAAGTTGGTCATCAGTCTTCATAGTCTCTCCTTGGAGGAAAAATCAGCGTGTCCTCGAATTATCACCATCAATGGCAGAGAGATATCTCTTGGCTAGTTTCTTTGCCAACGCGCCGAAAAAAGCAGCTGCACTCTGCCTTGGTTTTTCGAATATTAAGGTCAAATAAAGACTTCTTTACAGAGGCGCCCCAGAGAGCCAAGATCTTTGCATACAGAGATGCCGCAGGCTTGCATAGCCTCGATTTTAGCGGTGGCCGTACCTTGCCCGCCACTGACGATGGCCCCGGCATGCCCCATCCGCCTTCCTGGCGGTGCGGTAAGTCCGGCAATGAAACCCACCACCGGCTTCTTCATATTGGCCTTAATCCATGCTGAGGCCTGCTCCTCCGCGTTTCCACCGATTTCGCCAACCATAACGACTGCCTCGGTTGCCGGATCATCGTTAAATGCCTTAAGACAATCAATAAAACCCGTGCCATTGACCGGGTCACCACCAATTCCAACACAAGTTGTCTGGCCGAGGCCGACTTGGGTCAGCTGGTGAACGACCTCATAGGTCAAGGTCCCGGAACGGGATACGACACCAACTGGTCCACCGGGGGTATGAATGGCAGCAGGCATTATCCCTATCTTGCATTCACCGGGAGTAATGATACCTGGGCAGTTAGGACCGATGAGTCGCACCTGTTTGATTGCCAGGTAGTTTTTCACCCGCAGCATGTCCATTACCGGCACGCCCTCGGTAATGCAGACAATCAATTCTATCCCGGCATCCACCGACTCAAGAATGGCATCGGCGGCAAAGGGGGGTGGAACGAGGATCATCGCCGCATTGGCTCCGGTTTTTTCTCGGGCCTCCTGAACGGTGTTAAAAACCGGCACCGCATCCATCTTCTGGCCACCTTTACCCGGTGTTACCCCGGCTACCACATTGGTGCCGTAGGCAATGCACTGTTGGGTGTGGAATTGCCCCTCCTTGCCGGTAATCCCCTGCACGAGAACACGCGTTTTTGAATCTACGAAAATGCTCATTTTTTCCCTTTCAAGATATAGTTGCTCGTATTTGCCAGCAAAGTTGCAGCCTGTTTTTCTGGCAGATCAAGAATATATTTAAATAGCTAAAGCTGAATTAGGCAGCTCGCCTGCTCAAACGATACTCATGCCCTTGCGACAAAAGAATACGGTATGGCGATTAGGCGACGATTTCGGCAACCTTCTTTGCTGCATCGGCCAGATCGGTAGCGTTGATTAATTTCAATCCGGATTCACTGAGAATCCGCCGCCCTTCCTCAACATTGGTTCCCTCCATCCTGACAACAACCGGCACCGACAGCTGAATCTTTTTGGCTGCCTGGACAACGCCCTGTGCCAATATATCGCAGCGGAGGATGCCGCCGAAAATATTGATAAGAATTCCTTTTACCTTGGAATCGCTGAGGATAATGCGAAACCCGTTTTCGACCATCTCGGCATTGGCGCCACCGCCGACATCGAGAAAATTCGCCGGTTCCGCTCCGGCCTGCTTAATAATATCCATGGTAGCCATGGCCAATCCGGCGCCGTTGACCATATTGCCAACGTTACCACCGAGATTGATATAGTTGAGGTTAAATTTTGCCGCCTCGGCCTCGGTCGGATCATCCTCATTTGGGTCGTGCATCGCCAATACATCGGGATGCCGGTATAGCGCGTTGGAATCAACATCCATTTTTGCATCAAGGGCAATAATGGTGTTTTCCTCGGTAATGATCAATGGATTGATCTCGACCAGCGAGCAGTCATAATCGACAAAGAGGTTGTATAGGTTCCGGAGAATTGCCGAAAACTCCTTCATGACCTCTTTGGGAAGCTCCAATCCGAACATCATCCGGGCGACATGGTAGCCCCGAATACCGATCAGTGGATTGACCTGTACCTTAATAATTCTTTCCGGCGTTTTTGCGGCAACTTCTTCAATGTCCATACCGCCATCCTGGCTGGCGATAATCGTCACCGTCGCCGTGCTGCGATCAGGAACGATGGAGAGATACATCTCCTTTTTAATCGCCACGCCCTTTTCCACTAAAATTGTCTTAACTAAACGCCCTTCCGGACCGGTCTGCTTGGTAACAAGGGTCATCCCGAGAATTGCCTTGGCGGCCTTGGTCACCTCATCACTGCTTCGGGCTACCTTTACCCCGCCCCCCTTACCTCTTCCGCCTGCATGAATCTGGGCCTTGACGGCAACCGGCAGGCCAAGTTCCGCGGCAATATTCTCAACCCCTTCAATGGTGGTACTCACACCGCCTTCGGGGGTCGGCACTTTGTATTTGCGAAAAAGCTCTTTCGCCTGGTATTCGTGAATCTTCATATAAAAAGCCGCCCTAAAAAATCGGAGCTCGAGATCTCTCTCGCCCCTTTTGGAAGTGGGAAAAGGGCAGCTGCCAAGAGTGCAGCTGCCCCGGTCGAATACAACCTATTTCTTTACATATCCCATTTTCGTCAACGCCTCGGTAATCTCGGTCAAAATTGCCGGATCATCGATAGTTGACGGGGTTCTGTACTCTTTATTGTTGGCAATAGAACGCATGGTTCCACGAAGAATCTTGCCAGACCTGGTTTTCGGTAACCTGACCACCTGGCAAGCATCTTTGAAACAGGCAATTGGGCCGATAGTCTCACGAACCATCTTCACCAATTCCTTCTTGATTTCCTCTCCATCGCGGGTGACTCCAGCCTTGACCACGAAGAGGCCGACAGGCAACTGGCCCTTCATCTGATCATCGGCACCGAAGACGGCACATTCAGCGATATCAGGATGGTTGGAAATAATCTCCTCCATGGCACCCGTCGACAACCTGTGACCGGCGATATTGATTACATCGTCCATACGGCCCATTACATACACATAGCCGTCTTCATCAATATATCCGCCGTCACTTGTTTCGTAATATCCCGGAAACTTACTCATGTAGGATTTGACAAAACGCTCATCATTTCGCCAAAGGGTTGTCAGGGTTCCTGGCGGCAAAGGCAGTTTGATGACGATGTTGCCCTCGGTTCCCTTGGGCACTACTTCTCCTTCATCGTTTACCACTCGCACATCGTAACCGGGCATGGCCTTGGTCGGCGAACCTTCTTTAACCGGCAGTTGCTCAATCCCACGACAATTACCGACAATGGCCCAACCTGTCTCAGTTTGCCACCAATGATCAATGATCGGTACGCCGATCAATTTTTCTGCCCAATGGAGGGTATCGGGGTCAGTACGCTCACCTGCGAGATACAAACATTCAAAACAGGAAGTGTCGTATTTGGCAAAATGAACGCCCTGCGGATCTTCCTTTTTAATAGCTCGGAAAGCAGTGGGTGCCGTAAACAGCGATTTCACTTTATGTTGTGAAATAACTCGCCAGAAAGCCCCGGCATCTGGTGTACCAACCGGTTTTCCTTCATAAAAAACGGAAGTTGAACCCTGCAGGAGAGGGGCATAGACAATGTATGAATGGCCAACAACCCAGCCAACATCAGAAGCAGACCACCACACCTCGCCCGGATTGATGTTGTAGAGATTTTTCATCGTCCAATACAGAGCAACAGCATGTCCGCCGTTGTCCCTGAGAACGCCTTTAGGCATTCCGGTGGTACCAGAGGTATAGAGGATGTAGAGCGGATCAGTTGCATCAACTTCCGTGCAACCAACCGGCTTACTTTTGCTGGCCAGGTCGGCCCAGTCAAGGTCACGACCCGGAATCATTTCTGATTTAACGATATCGCGCTGGAAGAGAATGACTTTCTTTACTTCATGGGTAGATTGCTCAATGGCGCTATCGACAAGAGGTTTATAGGAAAGAACCTTTTTGCCTTCGATGGCACCGGAAGCAGTAATCAACAATTTCGGCTGCGCATGATCAATGCGGATTGCCAGCTCGTGGGGAGCGAAGCCTCCAAAAACAACCGAGTGGATTGCCCCTAATCTGGCGCAAGCCAGCATTGCTATCGCCGCCTCTGGAATCATCGGCATATAAATTACGACGGTATCACCTTTACCTACACCTTGACTAGCCAAGGCCCCGGCAAAGGTCGAAACCTTTTCCAACAACTCTTTATAGGTAATTTTCTTAAGGGTATTGGTTACTGGACTGTCATAGATGATTGCAACCTGATCAGCCCGACCACCCTCAACATGCCGATCGATGGCGTTATAACAGGTATTCATTTTTCCGCCGGGAAACCACTTATAAAACGGCGCATTGGAGGAGTCTAAGACTTTATCGTACTTTTTGAACCAAGTGATGCTTTTCGCTGCTTCCCCCCAAAACTCCTCAGGATTCTTCAAACTGTGTTGAAACACTGCATCATAATTAGCCATACTTACTCCTTTTGGTATGAATTTTAGTCCATCCATCAGTTTCCACTGCGATGTATACAGCAATCGACCCCATACTTCAAGGACAAATTTAACATTGTTACCCGCAAACTTTATCCTTACCAATAATAAAATAATTATTTATCTTATATTTACTGAATGTTACATGAATTTACCGCACTTTCATTGCCAGGCTTCGGCCTCTTATAATTCTCCTATATCAGAGCACATTGATTTCGCAGCATATCTTCTATATAACTGTTATATATATATTTTATATAACTCTAGCGACACACCAACAGAGAAACGGAACAATGTTACTCACTAATTATTTTTTAGTTCTTATTGCACTGCAAATTGCAAATTCATGATCCCCACGACAACCCCATCATTCCCTCGCAACTTTCGTAACCCTCCAAATAACTTCCTGTTTATTTGATATTATCGCATATTACCTCGATACACCGGGCTTATCTCAGTACACTGCAGGCAACTCAATTGATTACCTGCACGAGCAAGGGGAAATGACAGTTGCGCAATAATGTTCTTTAATTATCAATCACCCTCGAAGCACATTCTTCAAAACTCCAAACTAGACGGAGGGTATCGCGATAGGCTTTAATTCCACAAACAAGGTGGAAAAGGTTATAATGACACCAAGTCGAAGACTAAATGGGCAGGAATCATTACATTTGATTTCCTCATATGGAACCATGACAGCCCTGGACGGCCACCCTGTAATCCTGGCCGAAAATGTATTGTTATTGGCCAACTTCTCATATAAGATTCCAATAGGTCGTAAAACCCTGTAGACGGCTACCACGTTCAATAACAAACGCAAAAATCATATTTGGAAGATGCTCCAGAAATTTTTCGGGCTGGTTTTTTTTTGCAATGGCCCGAAAAACCAGCATGACACCCAAATTCGAACCTTCGAGTGGAGAAAACTATGCCAAATTCACAATATTGGGCAGACGGATACTTAGCTAAAGCAGTTACGCCGGAAATAGCCATCAGTCACATCAAATCAGGCCAACGCGTGTTTATTGGATCCGGCTGTGGCGAACCCCAGATCCTGGTAAAAAAGCTTGTAGAAAATTCAAATAAATTCAGTGGACTAGAAATTGTTCGGCTCCTTGGCAGGGAAACGGTTTCTTTGGCTGAAGTCGCCGACAAAACGAAAGATACCAATCTGAATATTCGGTCAATTTACCTTGGGTCAACCAACCCCCAGGCTATCGCCAAACAAAGGCGATTCATCACCCCGATGAACATGTCGGACGTTCCCGCTCTGTTTACCAAACGCAAGCTCCCCTTGAATGTCGCCTTGATCCAGGTTTCCCCCATTGACGATTTCGGCTGGATGAGCCTAGGTATTTCCGTCGATGTAACCATGGCGGCAGCACGATCCGCCGATTTCGTCATCGCCCAGGTTAATCCGAGAATGCCCCGAATCATGGGTCATAGCTTTATTCATGTCAACGACGTGGACCTCCTCGTCGAATACGAAGAAGAACTTCTGTCTATCCCAGATTCCAGAATCACCTCCGAAGCAGCTATAAGTATAGGCAGGCACATCGCTAACCTGATAGAAGACGGCTCAACGCTCCAGATTGGTCTTGATTCAGCATCTCAAGCAACGGTGCAAGGACTCTCCAAGAAAAATGATCTGGGAGTGCATTCACAGTTTCTAACCGACGACATCATGCACCTATATGCAACCGGCAACATCAACAACAAAAAGAAGGGCATAAACGAAGGCAAAATGGTCGCCTCGATGGCCGTCGGCACGAGCAATCTCTATGAATTCCTTAATGACAATCCCGCCATTGAGTTTCATCCGTCCGACTATGTGAACGATCCCTTCGTAATTTCACAACATAATCGAATGGTCTCCATGAACGTTGCAAAGACTATCGATCTTACCGGCCAGGTCTCAGCCGAAGCATCTGCCACTACACGATTTGCCGGAGTGTCTGGCATTCCGGATTTTGTTCGCGGAGCACGACGTTCACCAGCAGGCAAATCTATTCTCATGATCTTTTCCACCACTGAAACGGAAAATGGTCTGGAATCAAACATTGTTCCTTATATTCGAGACAATGTTGTCGTCGTGCCACGGGGGGATGTACACTATGTGGTCTCAGAATATGGTTCCGTCAATCTCTTCGGTAAAAGCATCCAGGAGCGGGTTATTGCAATGATCAGCATTGCCCACCCGCAATTCAGAGAAGAACTCTTTGAGGCAGCTAAAAAACGTGGATTCATTGGTGCCGAAAGAACCTTGGGTGAGGCAGCACGTGCAGTATACCCTGTTCAATTGGAAGAGACGCTCACCATCAACGGCGTCAACATCACCGTCCGTCCGGCTAAACCGGTCGATGAGCGGCGCATCCAGGAGCACTACTACAGCCTCCCGAAAGAAGACATTCTTTCAAGATTTTTCTGCCAAAAAACCATTTTCGCCCGGGCCGAAATGGAAAGCCGTTCACACGTCGATTATGTCAATGACCTGACGTTTGTGGCAGTTGTCGGAGAATTTGGCTTTGGCCGTGTCGTAGCCGTTGCGGAAAGCATGAAACTACCAGATAAAAACATGGCCGAGGTGGCATTTTCGGTCAGTGAAGAATATCAAGGAAAAGGGCTCGGGACGTTTTTTATTAAAAAACTGGCAGCTGTAGCAAGGGAAAACGGTATTGGCGGACTGATGGCCTACACCTTCCCGAGCAACAAGGCAATGATCAATCTTTTCAAAACATTACCATACAAGGTGAAAACGCAGTACGAAGATGGCGACCTCATTCTCAGTTGCCGCTTTAACGAGATGGAATCATAACCTGAGCACAGGAGAGGGACTAAAGTCCCTCTCCCCTACATCTATAATCCAAGAATGGTTCTGGTGATCACAGATACAACAGGGGTAAACACAGAACTGATCCCATCCCAATCGCTCAATCGCACTGCAGCAAAGATGCTGATCAAAGTAATTGGGCCGATAATATTCAAATTCTTTTTTGCCCTGTTAAAAAGAGGGGTGTCTGGGAAAAAAGCCAGGAGCAAAACCGAACCTGGGAGTGGTGGTATCATAATCAGGCCGTAAACTGCCATGGTAACGTTAACAGCCGCAACCATTGAAAATACGTTATCTACCAAACCAAAGCTACCAATGAGCCAGTTCAAGCTTGCAGCAATGTTAGCCAAGAGCAGGTTTGCCATGGGACCGGCTAATCGCGCAATTATCAGAAATAGCCGAGGATGTTTTTTGAATTTGCTTACATCTATATCCATCTCCTTTGCCCAACCAAATCCCGCAACCAGAAAATTCAAACTGCCAAGAACACTCATGTGCAGGAAGACGTTATAGTGAAAACGGTCTTTTGCACCAACCCGCGAATCGCCTAACAGCGTTGCGACAAAAGCCTGTCCCTCGGCACTCACCATAATTCCAGCAAGAGCCGCTACGCAGAAAACTGCAACAGTTTCCACCGCAAGGTGAGAATAATCGATGAGATACGGAAAATAGAAATCCAAAGCAACAGCCCCCTTGAAATGTATTTTAGAATTGTTGCCTTAGCTTTACCTGAAAACAGCAACTTATGCCAAAAAAAATGGTGAGATCCCGTCCGGAATCTCACCATTTTTCACCCGTATTAACTGTTGTTATTTCAGCTTATCGTTAACCATTTTCTGAATCTGCTCAACGATCTCCGGATTAGCAAGGGTCATAACGTTCCCGACATCACCCCTATTGGAGATGGCACCAAGTACCCTGCGCATGATCTTTCCGGAACGCGTTTTCGGCATATCAGGCACTATCCAGATGTTTCTACACTTGGCTATCTTGCCGATTGAGAAGGTTATAGCATCTGCAACCTTCTGGACAATTTCCGGTGATGGTGCGATTCCAGGCTTGAGGGCGATATACACCTCGGGTTCCTTGCCTTTGATCTCATGATTTACCGGAACAACAGCGGCTTCTGCGACCTCCGCGACATTCAAACAAGCCGACTCAATTTCCTTAGTTCCAAGACGATGACCGGAAACGTTGATAACGTCATCAATACGGCCAAGGATACGAATGTATCCATCTTCGGCCATCAGCGCGGCGTCACCGGTCAGATATGGCCAATCACGCCAATCTTTGCTATTTGGATCCTTGTTGTACATTCCGAAGTACGTATCAACAAATCGCTGCCGATTTCCCCAAATCGTCTGGAAGCACCCCGGCCACGGATTCTGTATACAGATATTGCCAGCCTTTCCAGCACCAGCTGGTATTTCCTTGCCATCCACATCAAAGATAATAGGATGAATACCAGGAACTCCGGGACCGGCGCTACCCGGTTTCATAGGTTGGAGACCAGGCACGGTTGAGCAGAGGAAACCACCGGTCTCAGTCTGCCAGTAGGTATCAACAATAACTGCTTTTCCTTTGCCAACCTTCTCTTCATACCACTTCCAAACTGCCGGCTCAATCGGCTCACCAACGGTGGTCATATGCTTGAAATTATAATTGTACTTAGCGGGCTCATCCGGTCCGATCTTTCGCAAGGCCCGAATTGTGGTTGGTGCGGTATGGAAGATATTAACACCAAGATCCTGCGCTATCCGCCAGGAACGTCCGGCGTCCGGATAGGTCGGCACACCTTCATAAATTACTGAAGATGCACACAGTGCCAATGGACCGTAGACAATAAATGAATGACCGGTAATCCAGCCGATATCAGCCATACACCAGTAAACATCCTCTGGATGAATATCTTGAATGTACTTGGACATCGCCGTCACGTATGCAAGATAGCCGCCGGTTCCGTGTTGGGCTCCTTTCGGTTTGCCAGTTGTACCACTGGTATACATCAAGAAGAGTGGATCTTCAGACAGCATTTGCTCAGGTTCGACTCTCGCGCCGTAATATTCCTTCAACTCGGTATTTACGACAATATCCCGCCCAGGAACAAGTGGAGAATCGGAAGACATTTTTCCGGGATAACGTTGCCAAACCAGTAATTTATCGACAGTTTGTCCGTCTTTTGCTGCCAGCTGGCAGGCCTCATCATCAACCGCCTTATGATTCAATAGCTTCCCTGCTCGGTAGTACGCATCCATCGTGATGAGTACCCGGCTGTTTGAATCGACAATCCTGTCGGCACAGGCACTTGAGGAAAAGCCGCCGAAGACCACGGAATGAATAACCCCCAAGCGAGCACACGCCAACATTGCAATGGGCAACTCTGCTGACATCGGCATGTGAATCGTTACCCTATCGCCTCTCTTCAGTCCCGCAGTATCTCTCAGTAAAGCAGCAAACTCATTGACACGTACGTAAAGCTCCTGATAGGTAACATGAACAACCGCCTCTTCTTCCAATTCCGAGACAAAATGAATGGCGGTTTTATTTTTATTCTTTGCTAAATGCCTGTCTATACAATTATAACTGGCATTGATCTTGCCGCCTCTAAACCATTTCCAGCAGGGTGCATCACTCGTGTCGAGAACCTCATCCCAATATTTATACCACGTCAACAGCTCAGCAAACTCAGTATAATAATCGGGGAAATTTTCCAATTTCATACGATCGAAAATGGATGCATCGGTAAGGTTCGCCTGACCGACGAAACCTGGGTTTGGATGATAATATTTTTCTTCCTGCCAATGAACGGCAATCTCAGCTTCCGAAGTTTCGACAATATTTTGTTTCTCACTCATGAATTTCACTCCTTGTAAATGGCTTATTGATTATCACTCAACAAAGACCCAAATATACCTACTGAACCTTTGCCCACCTGACTGAGGAGAATTATGGCACGTGCAGCCTTTCCGAGAAATTCTCTACAGAACAATGCAGAGAATTCCTCAGAAAAGTCTTGCCCGGTATTCTGGGATTAGGCAGTAACCTTACTGCCTTGAGTTTCATCCGAATGCATTGGCCGAGTTGTCATTTTAGCAACAATGACACCGATCACCAACAGAGCTCCGGAGATGTAAAAGGCATAGTTCAAACTACCGGTAAGATCTTCAATAGTTCCACCGAGTCTGGCCATGAAGAAACCGAGACCCCAACCGAAGAAAATCAATCCGTAGTTCATTCCTAGATTTTTAGGCCCATAAAAATCTGCCGCAAAAGAAGGCATCAAGGAAAGGCCGCCACCGTACTGCCAATAAGCTACACCGACAGCCAGGAAGAGCAGGAGAATGCTGCCACTCGACATGACGTAGGGCAAAGAAAAAAGGCACAAAGCAGAGACAGCGCAGTTCAAACAGTAGGCATTCAACCGGCCGATTTTATCTGAATAGAAACCAGTACCGACACGTCCAGCAGCATTGACAAAACCACCGTAGGAAACCAACAACCAAGCATTTGCCGCAAAGAACGGCATGTCCTTGGCTGCTTTCATCATCAAACCATTAGCATTGGCAATGATTAAAAGACCGGATTGGGTAGTAATAATAAACATAAAGACGAGGGCATAAAATTGCCAGGTCTTTACAACATCGCCCGGCTCCCAGTTGGTGATCGTTGAATTGGCAGTTGCAACATTGCCACCTGAGAGCATTGGCGGTTTGTATCCGGCAGGTGGCGTTTTCAGCAATTGCCCTGCGACAATTACAACTACCGCAAAAATGGTTCCTAGCCCATAAAAGCTTCCAGTTATCCCAAACTTATCAATGAGATATTGACCAAGAAAACCAATATACAAAGCGGCGCCGCCATAACCACCGACAACAATACCGGCGATCAAACCACGCTTATGAGGGCCAAACCATTTCAGAGCTGCCGGAGTCGGTGCAGCGTAGCCGATACCCATGCCGATACCACCAAGGATACCAAAACCAATCATGATTCCAGTATAACTCTTCATGTAACCGGCAAGGAGACAGCCCGCAGCCAAGGTCAAACCTCCAAGAGTAGCACCAAAACGTGGGCTAATTTTATCCTGGATACGTCCCCCAGGGATCATCAGGAATGCAAATATTATTACACAAAGAGAAAATGGAGTCGCCGCCTGGGCATTGTTCAAATACACCCATCCGGCGTTGATTCCGGTCATCACCTGCCCGGCTTTGTCTACATTGACCAGAGCAGTCTTCCAAATACTCCAGGCATACAGAATACCGAGACAGAGATTAATAGCTGTACCAGCAAAGACTGTAACCCAAGCCTGAGCCGGAACTGTTTGATTCGGTTGAGCCATCTGCTTCTCCTTTTTTGAATAATGATAATGACGTTAGTCACCCACCCTTACACCTGCCCATAGGACGAACTTTACAAGAAATTATTTTGCAGTGGGTAACTCAAAGGATCATCAAGTATTGCCATTCATTGTTCACTTTCTTCCTGCGGCACCTCCTTTGTTAATTTGATTGAACGGACGGCGTAAGTCTTCTTACTACACTTAACGTGCATTCTTGTAATTACAGGTTCTATTTGGAAACTGGATAGACCGTATATCAATTTTGTTTATCCCATAAGAATACATTTCTCAAGACAATAATAGCTCCTTTGCACATTCGTTATTCATTTATTCGGAGCCCCTAATATTATTGGGATACACATCCTCATTACCAAGACCTGGCCCGGCAACCTCCATCAATTGATTACGCTCCACCTGGCAACCAAAACGAGAGAAAATAGCTAGAATTTATATACCCTGCCACCGGTCGCGAAAAGAATGTATTACATTTTTTTCTATCCAAATTACACTGACCACCATTTCTGTTGTAAGCACCAGAAGATGGAAGTAGCAAAAACGGCCTGCTTTGATTTAACTCGGCAAGAAAGCTTTTTGGGTGAAGGACAATTCCCACCTGCCAACCTTCCCCAACCTATCTTTCTAACATCTTCCCTTGGTCCGTCGGATGAATCGAGAGACTTGCAGGCTTTTTGGCGGAAATTGTTTTTTTATTTTGCGGACGAAGCTGAGAATGGTAGCCGGCGCTATTGGCCCGACAAAGTGGAGAGCGGGGGGGACCTTATGAGGTAAATTTCCTCGCTGTTCCGGCAACGCCAGCAGGCAATGACCTGAAATAGTTTCGACTTGATCTGACACCTCACTTGAAAAGATGAGGGTTACCAGTTTTGATAAAGGTGCGAACCAAACATCAAAACAAATGGAGGTAACCCTCATGCTACATGGTAACGAACGAAT